>CACNIC010000004.1 GCA_902620405.1 uncultured SAR202 cluster bacterium | reverse complement strand
AGAATAAATTAAATGAATCTAACATTTCTAATATTTTCAAGGAGAGGTTAATTGAAATTTATCATTTTCTAAATATCGAAAAGGATTCAAATTCAATTAGTAACTCAATAAAAACCAGATTAAAGCCTTTGGTCGGTTTTACTGATATTAAATTTTTTTACAGATTAAAGGCATCACAAAATTTAAAAGATATAAATTCAGCTGATGGTCAAATATACCCTATGAATAATTTTCCATTAAATTTTGAAATTAAAAATAACAAAGTAGCTGAATTTTATAAAGAGGATATAAACGTTGAAATAGAATGGGCAGGAAGTGAATTTAAAAAATGCCTATTAATACCTACATTTATAGGTCAAAATTTTTTAGGTGTAAGTGCATTAATTTTCAATGATAACAACCAATCTGAAATTAGTTCTGATATAAAAAATGTTTTACATACTACAATGAAATTAATATGGCACCTTTCTAATTACTCAAATAATGATTTGATGGAAAGTATATTAATAGAATCAGGTAGATCCAAGGATAAAAATGAAAATATATTTGAAGTTGGGTCTCTAAAATTAAATAAGAATAAATCTGAAGTTTTGATTGATGGAAATTACGTTGATTTAACAAAACAAGAATTCAATATTCTTGAGTTGCTAGCATCCAGTAATGGTGACTTTGTAACCCCTGAAGAATTCTTAGAAAAAACTTGGGAAAAAACAAATGTTTCAACTGCAGCGGTGGATATAGCGATGTTTAGATTAAGGCAGAAATTATCAAAATATAAAAAGGGTTCAAATTTAATAAAAAATAAAACCGGAAAAGGTTACTTACTTAACGCTTCTTGAATTAATCAAGAAATTCTTTAATTATATTTAAAGCTTTTAATAAGTTTTCTCTTGAATTAGCAAATGATATCCTAAGGTACCCTTCTCCATATTTTCCAAAAGAAGTGCCTGGCAACACAGCAACCCCTTGATTTAGCAATGCATCGGACAATTCCTGACTTTTATATCCTGTCTCTTTAATGTTTGGAAAAGCATAGAAAGCACCTTTTGGCTGAATGCAGCTAATGCCTTTAATGTCATTGAAGCCATTAACAACTATCTTTGATCTTTCTTTAAATTCTTTCAGCATCATCCGAACACTATCCTGGGGGCCTTGAATTGCTGCTGCTGCTGCTTTTTGACTGAAAGCAGAAGTACACGAAACACTATTTGTAACCAATCTTGAGATAGGCTCAACAAGTTGATTTGGGAATATACCGTAGCCTAATCTCCATCCAGTCATTGCATAACTTTTAGAAAAACCATCTAATATCACAACATTTTCTTCCATGCCATCGTAATCATATACAGAGTTGTGAGAACCCTCGAAATAAAGATCTTTATAAACCTCATCAGTTAAAATTACTATATCCTTTTCTTTAGCAATATCTGCTACTCTCTTCATGTCAGAGGGCTCCATTACGCTTCCACATGGATTATTTGGAGAATTTAAAATAATTAACTTTGTTTTATCCGAGACAGATTGCTCAATTAAATCAACATCTGCATTAAATCCTTTCTCTTCTTTTAATTCCATTGGAACTGCTTTACCACCAACATAATTAATCATAGATTCATATATAGGGAAGCCAGGATTTGGATAAATAACCTCATCTCCAGGTTCAATCAAAGCCATTATTGTAAAAAACATTATTGGCTTCGCTCCTGGTGTAAACACAACATTTTCAGGTGAAATGTTTTTATTGTGAACTTCAGATTGATGTTCTGCAATAACTTCCCTAACCTCCATTAATCCTGGAGAAGGCACATAATGTGTAAAATTATCATCTAAAGCTTTTTTTGCAGCCTCTTTGATATGATCAGGTGTTTCAAAGTCAGGTTCTCCAATTTCTAGGTGCACAATATCTTTGCCTTGGGCTTCTAACTTTTTTGCCTTAGCTAATACTTCAAAAGCTGTTTCAGTTCCAAGCCTTTCAATACTTTTAGCTAATTTCATTTATTTCCTCACTTATGGTTTATATGAATAATTGTAACCAGTAATCCTACCTAAATAAAGCAAATTTGAAAATACATAAATTGATTATTGAATAAATTGAACTTATATCGCTACTATGCTTAAACTATTAATATGGCAAAAAAGATAGCAAAATTTAGTCCTTTAGGCATATTAAGATTTATTTTTATTGAGTCAACTTTTAAGACTAATGAAAGAGAAAAACTAATCAAGAGGATTTCATCTATTACTGAAAGTCCTTTAATTATTTTAGCTTTCGCTATGATACCCTTACTTTTGGGTCCATATATTTGGGATTTATCGCAAGATGAATTAGATACTTTTAATAGACTTGATCAGATTATTTGGGCTTTATTTGTAATTAATCTTATTGTAAAGGTAATAATTGCTCCAAGAAGGTTATCTTTTTTAAAATCTAATATCTTAGAAGTAATTGTAGTTATTCCATACTTACAGCCATTGAGAATAGTCTTTTTTGGAACTAAGGCTATATGGGGTATGACGAAAATAGCTAGGCCAGATTTTTTAATAGTTGTTTCAGGCGGATTAGTAATCATTAGCGCAACAATAGTTACAAGCTTAGAAAGGTCTAGTAATCCTGAACTTGGATCTTTCCCTGATGCTCTATGGTGGGCAATAGTTACAATAACTACAGTAGGATATGGAAATCAGGAACCAGTTACATTTTTTGGAAGGATTGTTGCGGTTATACTAATGATAACTGGTGTTGGTTTTTTTGGTGCAATTGCTGCAAATCTTGCAGCTTTCTTTGTAAGAAAAGATGAAGATGAAAAAATTGATAAGTTACAAAGAGATATCGATTCAATTAATGAAAAATTAGATAAACTAGCTAAGAAATAAGGAATAGTAATGAAATTTCGAGAAGAAAAAGATTCAATGGGCAAATTAAATGTACCTGAAGATGCATTATATGGCGCAACAACTCAAAGAGCACTTTTAAATTTTCCTATAAGTGACTTGAGGTTTAACAGAACTTTCATTAAATCAATAGCCGAAATAAAACGTTGTGCAGCTGAAACAAATTTAGAATTAGGAACTTTAGAAAAAGATTTGGCAGATGAAATAGTTAAAGCTGCTGAATTAGTTTCAAAAGGAGATTATGATTCAGAGTTTGTAGTAGATATTTTTCAAACTGGATCAGGTACGTCTACGAATATGAATACTAATGAGGTTATTTCAAATGTTGCTATTAAAAATATGGGAGGCATTATTGGAAGCAGAGACCCAATTCACCCAAATGATCATGTTAATAAAGGACAATCATCAAATGATGTAGTTCCAACTGCTATTCATATAGCTGGGTGCATTGGTATCGTTGAATCATTAATACCCGGACTTGAAAAACTTCAAAAATCACTAGAAAAAAAATCTGAAGAATTTTGGGGGATAATTAAAACAGGAAGAACTCATCTTCAAGACGCGACTCCCATTAGGTTAGGACAAGAATTTCTAGGGTATTCTGGCCAAATTGAAGAGTCTATTAGAAGAGCAAAGAACTCTTTAAGTGAATTATCTGTTTTAGCATTAGGTGGCACGGCTGTAGGGACCGGAATTGGAATGCAAAAAGGTTTTTCAAATAAAGTTATTGAAAAGTTATCAAAAAGATTTAACATCAAATTTAGCGAATCTCCAAATCATTTTCACAGCCAAAGTACAATTGATGCAATTGTTGCAAGCTCAGGTAATCTGAAAACAATAGCTGTAAGTTTAATGAAGATTGGAAATGATATTAGATGGCTAGGATCAGGTCCCAGGGCAGGTATAGGAGAAATAGAATTACCGGAAGTTCAACCAGGCAGCTCAATAATGCCTGGAAAAGTAAATCCTGTTATTGCTGAATCATTGACAATGGTTTGTGCACAAGTGATAGGTAATGACCAAACAATTAATATTGCAGGTCAATCAGGAAACTTTGAACTGAATGTTATGATGCCTGTAGCGGCTTATAATTTGCTACAATCTATTGACTTATTATCGACATCCTCTACTAACTTTGCTCTTCAATGCGTAGATGGACTTAAATCAACAACAAAAGGTCCTGAATCAGTTCAAAACGGCCTAGCAATATGCACTGCATTGGCACCTAAAATTGGATATGATAATGCAGCAAAGATCGCACATATTGCATCTGATTCAGGAGAAACAATATTAGAGGTTGCAAAAAGAGAAACTTCTTTCAGTCATCAAGAATTGGTTGATATTTTAAATGCTGAAAGTATGACTGAGCCATCATAATTAAAATTAGGAAGATAACATGGATTTCAAACTACGTAAAATCATAATTACTGTTTATATTCCTGCATTTTTAACATCTTTTTGTATGGGTATGTTGGCACCTACTATCCCTGCAAAAGTAGATCTTATTGGTGGGACAGCTTTTATAATTGGCCTTGCTGTGGGAGCTCAAGGTCTTGGAGAAGCTTTTTTTTCAATACCTACTGGTTTATTAATAAATAAATTCGGAAATAAAAAAATTATGCTGATTGGGATGGCAGGATTGTCTATATCTGGCTCACTTTCAGGTTTATTTCAAAATAATTTAGCTTTATATTTTGCACTTTTTTCTTTAGGCACTTTCTACGGATTTTTTAGTTTAAGCAGACACTCTTTTATGACACAAATTGTACCCTCAGGATATAGAGGTAAAGCCTTTTCAAGATTTGGCGGAATTAATCGTATAGGGTGGTTTTTTGGGCCTGTCATTGGTGGATTTACTGCTGGATCCATTGGAATAGATATACCCTTTTATATAATTTCGATAGTCGCGCTTTTTACAACTATTTTAATTTTTTTTACCACAGAACCTACAAATGAGAATTTGATTCAGAGCAATGAAATTGACCCCCTTACTTTTAAGGAAACAATTTTAGATAATAAAAAATCATTTACGATTGGTGGTTCAGGCCATTTCATTATGCAATTTTTACGTCAATGCAGACATGTATTAATACCAATTTGGGCATTTAGTATAGGTTTAGGAGTTGAAGAATTAGGATTAATTCAAAGTATATCTGCAGCAATTGACATGACATTATTTTACCCTGTTGGGTTAATTATGGATAAATATGGCAGAAAATGGACTTCAGTACCTAGCATAATACTTTTATCTTCTGGTTTTATATTTATGACATACGTAAATACTTTCTACGGACTAATGCTAGTTGGATTGCTTCTTGGATTTGCAAATGGTTTAGGTTCAGGTGCAATGTTAACTTTGGGTTCAGATCTTTCTCCAAAAAATCAGCCTGGATCCTTTTTGGGAATATGGAGATTGTTTGGTTGGTCTGGAAATTCTGCTGGAGGACCAATAAGCGGAGCTATTGCACAAACTGTTGGTAATACTGCTTCAGCATTATCAATTTCAATGATAGGCGGAATAGGGGTAATTATTTTTAGCTTTTTATTGCCAGAAACTCTTAAAGAATAGATTTATTTTTCAAATATTCATGAAGATTGTTGAGGCAAATTGAATCTTCATCAAGATCTCTTCCATCGACGGCATACTTTTTTTCACCGGTTAAACCTTCAACTGCGCCAAGATCAACGCTTTTTTTTATCAAATTTTTGGCGTCATCAAGGCTTGGCAATAAATTAATTGACTTAATTTCTGAGATTGAACATATTAATCCAAAAGCTCCCCAATTTGAGCAACTTGAAACAATAAGCTCATCAACCTTTGTTACTGCAGGTTTATCAGGAAGGCCATCCGTTTTTTTTATTTCATTAAATAGGTTCCCCATACCAATTTCATTTCCGCCATCTCCTATTCCAATAGTATTTGAAGTGTTACTGAAAATATAATCTAGTTTCGCATTATACTCGGATATATTTTGGTTTTTCCAATTCCTATAAGTCCCATCTTCCATTAATGAAGCCCTTTCAATACTTATTGATACTGAAGGTTTTAGTTCATTTATTAAATTAATAGCAAACTCTTTTGAATTTTCATGATCATTAACTGGAAAATCGATGATTAAGTCATTAGTCATACCTTTTAATATTTCAAGAGACCATTTATCAGTTATGTATACAACTTTATAGCCTATTTTTTTTAACGCATTACCTAGAGCTATTGCGCCTGGTGGGCCATCGGTCTCGGAAGCTTTAGCATAAACAATATAAAAACCTGTAGTTATAAAGACTGTTCCTTTATTCTTAAGAATTATTTTTGCAGCTGAATTTATAAAGTTTGGTTTTAAAAAAATTTCTAAACTTGAAATATTTCTAGTATCGTTCTGCAATACTATTTTTTCTATTGATCTATGAGTATTCATTTTCTTTTAGGTCAGTAACAAACATATATCCTGGTGAATGTGTATAAACTAATGGTAATTTTGACTTCTGAAGTGATAATTGAGGTGTTACACCACAAGCCCAAAATACAGGTACGTCATTTTTATTTAATGGACTCCAATATTCTCCAAAATCAGGTGATTCAATTGAATTTATTCCGATTTTAGACGGATCACCTATATGGATTGGTCCACCATGGTTTTTTTTATATTTTTCGGTTATTTTAACTGCTTGATCCACTTTATCTTCAGGTATCCATCTCATTGAAACTACCAAAGGTCCTGAAAAATATTTAGAAGGCCTTGTATTTAAAGATGTAGAATACATAGCTACATTTCCTTTTTTTTCAAAATGAGGAAGATAAATACCCGAGTCGGTTAATGCATTTTCAAAAGAAAAACTGCAACCAAGAAGGAATGCAGTGAATTCGGAAGATAATTCATCAGTTAAATTATTTAATTCACAATCAAAATCCCCATTAATAAACTTCCTGTAAAGAACAATATCGGTTCTCAAGTCTGAATTTTTTGCAGAATTTGGATTAAAAGAGCCACCTTCAAGCCTTTCTACAATTGGGCAAGGCTTAGGATTACTATCACAAAACTTATTAAAATCATCGGCATATTTAGTTTCAATTATTACAAGATTTGTTTGAATAAAACCTTTTGCGTAGCCACAAGTGGGCTCATTAAATTGATTATTTCTAATTTTTTCTCTTAATTGATTGGAATTCAATGCTTTTTTAAACTATTTATGTGTAAACTTAATATTTATTATTTATATAATACATAAACGAGGTGCTGATTTGCCAACTTTAGATCAAATAGTTTCTTTAACTAAAAGAAGGGGATTTATTTTCCAAGGAAGTGAAGTTTACGGTGGATTAAGAAGTGTCTGGGATTTTGGACCACTAGGAATTGAATTAAAGAGAAGAGTAAAAGAAATGTGGTGGCACCACATGATTCAAGAAAGAGAAGATATTGAAGGAATTGATTCTGCAATTTTGATGCACCCAAGTGTATGGGAAGCAAGTGGCCATATATCCGGCTTTACTGATCCATTAGTAGAATGCAAAGCATGCCACAATAGATTCAGAGAAGATCAAATTGAAGAAAGAAATTGCCCTTTAAGTAAAAGTGAATGCGATTTAACTGAATCCAAACAATTTAATTTAATGTTTCAAACTCATATGGGACCAGTTAAAAAAGAGGGCTCTGAAATATATTTAAGACCAGAAACTGCTCAAGGAATATTTGTTAATTTTGAGAATGTGATGACCTCAACACGAAAAAAAATTCCCTTTGGAATTGGGCAAATTGGTAAATCATTTAGAAATGAAATAACTCCGGGGAATTTTATTTTTAGAACAAGAGAATTTGAACAAATGGAGATGGAGTTTTTTTGTGAACCTGACAAGGCAGATGAATGGTTCGAATACTGGATAAATTTTAGTAAAGAGTGGTTCATTAATATAGGTTTAAGTGAAGATAAACTGAGAAAAAGAGCTCATACTGATGATGAAAAACCGCATTATGCAAAAGCAGCATTAGATATTGAATATAATTTTCCTTGGGGCTGGGGTGAACTTGAGACTATAAATAATAGAAGTGATCACGATTTAAAAAGTCATTCAGAAAAGAGCGGAAAAGACTTAAGTTATTTCGACGAAAGCACTAAAGAAAGATATATTCCTTACGTTATAGAACCAGCCATGGGAGCAGATAGAACCGTTCTAGCTATTTTATGTGATGCATATAGGGAAGAAGAAGTTGATGGAGATAAAAGAACTGTACTTAGATTTAAACCGCAAATATCTCCAGTACAAGTAGCTATTTTGCCCCTAAGTAAAAATGAAAAATTAGCTGAAACTAGTGAGGAAATATACAAGAGTCTTAAAAGTGAGTTTAGGGCGCAGTTTGATAACACCCAAAGTATTGGCAAAAGATATAGAAGGCAAGACGAAATTGGTACACCAATTTGCTTAACAATAGATTTTGATACTGTTGAAACTGATAACTGCGTTACACTTAGACATAGAGACACAATGGACCAGATAAGAGTCAAAATAGATGATATTAAAAATGAAATTTCGAAAATGCTTAAAAGTTTTTAACTTTAAGCTTTTATTTATATTTATTTTATTTACTGCAAGCTGTTCTGGACCAGATGATAGTTTTCTACCAATTAAAGCTGAACTAATTAATGGCGGTGAATTTAATTCAGAAGAATTTATAGGAACTCCAATAGTAATTAATTTTTGGTATCCATCATGCCCTCCATGCGCAAAGGAATTACCAACATTAGTTAAATTTGATAATCAAGATGAATATAAAGTTAAATTTTTAGGAATTGTTCATAATTCTTTAGTTGATAAAAAAGAAGACTCAATAAGATTAATTGATAAATTTAATATCAAATACCAAAATATTTATGATGAAAATGGTGATTTAGTTAATGATTTTAATGTTTTAGGATTTCCAACAACTCTTTTCTTCGATAAAAATCATAAACTTTCAAAAAAATGGACTGGATATCTTGATGAAGAAAACCTTATTGAACAACTTAAAAAAATAAATAATTAAATGGATATACTGATTTTCATAGTAAATTTATTTCACTCAATATCTGCTTCAATATGGCTAGGAGGGTGCGTGTTTATGATAGGAATTACCTTAAATGATGACTTTAAAATTCTAGATAACTCAAACAAAGTATTTATAATTATTTCATCTACTTTAAGGGAAATTGTAAATGGCTCAATGATTTTAATTTTTTTAACAGGAATAATAATGACTATTCAAAAATTATCTCTTGTTCAAACTGATATAAATTACGCAATAATACTTGGTGTAAAAATATTAATTAGTATTGGAATATTATTTAGGATATGGCAGTTTAGAAATACTGGTTATCCTAAATACGGATCAAGGCTTAAAGAATGGGTCTTGGGTTATAACTCATTCTCAATATGGGGTGTTTTAATTTTCCTTTTAGCTGACCTTTTGAACAATATTGCCTGATAACTTGCTTGAAATATTTGTATGAATTAAAAAATTTTTAAATTTCTTTGTTAATTTCCTTTTCATCTTTTTATCCAACTCATTAATTGGGACCACTACAAATGGTCTCATAGCAAAATTAATATGGGGTAATATTAAATTTTTCCTATGAACTTTTCTTTCTCCATAAAAAATAATATCAATATCAATAACCCTTGGAGAGAGGTCATTTTTACTCTTTCTACCAATAATCTTTTCAATTTTCTTTGTGTAATTTAGAAGAGACGTAAATGATAAATTTGTTTTGCAATAAATTACTCTATTAAGATAACTTGGGTGATTAAAGACACCTATGCCTTCAGATTCGTATGTTGATGAGCAATAAATATGTTTAAGTTTCTTTGATAAATGTCTTATTGATGAATTTAAATACAATTCTCTATTGCCTAAATTTGAGCCTAACGAAATAACAATAGTTTCCATTATTTTAGTAAATCTAAATAACTTATTATTTTTTTAAATAAAATTGCATCGTGCATCCTAAATATATTTGCACCCTTATTTTTTAAATCTAAGGCAGAAGCTATAGAAATTTCTGTACGAGAATCAATGTCTTTATTATTTGAAATTTCACCAAGAAAAGATTTTTTTGATGTCCCAATTAATATTGGAAAATTATTAAATTTTTCACTTCCAAAATCATTATGAAGCTCTATATTCTGCTCAATAGATTTATTAAAGCCAAACCCTGGGTCAATAACTATTCTTTTTCTATCAATGCCTTCTTTTTCAAGATTATTAATCGTTTTATTAATATCATTTACAACCTGATCAATGACTTTGCCAGAATTGATTTTTTTATTATGAGTAAGAATGTAATGGTTATCCGTTTTTTTTAATAAATCGATCATATTTTCATCGTAACTAAGCATAGAAATATCATTAATTATATTTGCACCATGTTTAATTGCTTCTTTAGCTACATCAGATTTTCTTGAATCAATACTAATGGTTACATCAAAATTTGATCTAATTGCATCAATTATTGGAATTACTTTTGATAATTCCTCATCAGATGTTACCTCATTTACTCCTTCATAAATGCTTTTTGGCCTAGTAGATTCACCGCCAACATCAACAATATCAACTCCAGCATCTACAAACCCTTTTGCTAATTGCAATGCCTTATCAATGTTATTCCCAACTCCATCGCCAGAAAATGAGTCATCAGTAGCATTAAGAATGCCCATAACAATATTTTTGTTAAATAAGTTTAATTTCACTATTCAAAATCTTTTAATTTATAAATTATTAATATTTAATTTATAACAAATTTTATTTGATAGAAATTGTATAGTGATATAGCATTTACTTTTGAAAATGAGTAAAGATTCGAAAAATACAAATTCTGAAGAAAATTCGCCTAAAGATATTGCTTCTAAAATTAAAAATTTAGAAGAGAGAAGAGCCAATACCAAGTTTGGTGGTGGCAAAGAAAGACAAGAATCTCAAAAATCAAAAGGTAAAAAACTTGCTAGAGAAAGATTGTCATTATTATTTGATAATGGCGAGTTTACTGAAATTGATCCATACGTAAAGCATTTTTCAAATGATTTTGGTCTCGATAAATCAAGAATTGATGGAGATTCAGTTGTTGTTGGATACGGAACAGTAAACGGCCAGCAAGTGTTTGCTTTTTCTCAAGACTTTACGGTTCTTGGAGGATCGCTCTCTAAAGTTGCTTCTAATAAAATATGTAAAGTTTTTGATCTTGCTATTAAAACAGGATGTCCTATTGTTGGAATTAATGATTCTGGTGGGGCAAGAATTCAGGAAGGTGTTGATTCTCTTTCTGGTTATGGAGAAATTTTTAAAAGAAATACTATGGCCTCAGGTGTTATTCCTCAAATCACAGTTGTTGTAGGGCCTTCTGCTGGTGGTGCGGTTTACTCCCCTGCACTAACAGATTTTATTTTTATGGTTGAGGGTGTTGGCCAGATGTATATAACTGGTCCAGAAGTTGTTAAAGCAGTTACTGGTGAAGAAGTAAGTCACGAAGACCTTGGAGGAGCGACTACACATGCAAGTAAAAGTGGTGTTGCTCATTTTGCATCAGAAAGCGAAGAAGATTGTTTTGAAAGCGTAAGAAAGCTTATCGATACACTTCCAGCTAATAATGTTGATATGAAAGCATCAGATAGTTCTGTCGAAACTGTAAATCAAGAAGATTTGAATAAATTAATTCCCGAAAATCCAAATCAAAGTTACGATGTTTTTGAAGTTATAGAAACTATTATTGATACAAATTCATTTATCGAAGTTCAAAGTGAATATGCCAAAAATATAGTTGTTGGATTTTCTAAATTTAATGGAAGGACAGTAGGTATTGTTGCAAATCAACCTGATCATATGGCTGGAGTATTAGATATCAATGCCTCTTCAAAAGCTGCCAGGTTTGTTAGGTTCTGTGATGCATTTAATATTCCAATAGTTACATTAGTTGATGTACCTGGTTTCATGCCTGGCACTATACAAGAATATGGAGGAATTATTAGGCATGGTGCGAAACTTCTTTACGCATTTGTTGAAGCTACAGTTCCTAAAATTACTGTTATTTTAAGAAAAGCTTATGGTGGTGCATATATTGTTATGGGTTCGAAGGAGTTAAGAGCAGATATAAACGTTGCATGGCCATCAGCAGAGCTAGCAGTAATGGGACCAGAAGGTGCAGTAAATATAATTGGTAGAAAAGAAATTGCTGCTGCTGAAAATAAAGATGAGAAAAAAGCAGAACTTCTTCAAAACTATAGAGATAAATTCGCTAACCCATTTGTTGCAGCAGAAAAAGGATTTTTAGATGACGTTATCAAACCTTCTGAAACAAGAGATTTAATTCTGAAAAGCCTAAATATGCTTGAAAATAAAACAGATCAAAATATTCCAAAAAAACACGGAAATATTCCTCTTTAAATTGAAAGGATAACTAAATGATTGACTTGCTCAAAATAGCAAAGACAGAAGCAGATGGCGGAAATTTATTTGAAGAGTTATCTAATTTATACCGAGATTCAGATATTAAGCCCAATGGGTATCCTGAAGCAGTAGTATGGGAAGGTGGAAATCATGACGGGATTATTAATCCTATAGCTCACTCACTTACTGATGCGTATGCCCTACTTGGAACAATTGCTGCGGTTGATATTTTAGGGCTACCTTTTTATGCGGTTCCTATGTGGTCACAATTCAGGCATGACACAAAACTAGAGGCATTGGCTTGGTTTGGAAATATTCCTGCAACTTCAATTAAATGGTCTACTGCAGGTGATGCATATGTAAATGATGGTAATGGCAACAAAGTTGTTGTGATGGGAAAATCTGGAAACGCTCATTTAAGAACGCAGGCTGGAGTTTATTGTAATGTAAGGCCTTACGGACCTATAACAGTAGTAAGAAGTATGCCTTGTCTTCCCTATTCTCAAAATAAACCTAAATTTAATGTAGACGATTCGGGTGTAATTCATTCAGAAATGAACTCACCTGGGGTGCAAATGGCTTATGCGAACAGACTATTTTTAAAAATGGTTAACGAAAGCGGTTCAATCGGTAGAATTGCAATGAAACCTACTCAAGCAATGGAAGATGGAATAAATGCCGGGATTCATTCTTGGTTAATAAAAGATACAAAGTTTGAAATTGGTAGAAAATATGCAGTTGATCCATATGAGGAACACAGAGAAAGTATCGAAAAAATAATTAAATTATTGCCACCTGATTTTAAAGATGGAATGGAAAATTGGTCTGGAAAAATAGAACAACACATAGCAGATACAAATTATGGACTTTTAGTTTGGGATCTTATAAATAAGCAAGATACTATTGTACTTTCTACCGATCTAGACGGAGACAGGCTTACTGACCTTCTTGCAGACATATCTGATCCCCTAAGAACTTATTCAGGAATGGTTGCAAAAGAACTAGGTAATAATGTTGATACAAATAATCTATGGAACAAGATGGGATATACAACAGGAAATGGGAGAGATATGACATCTGTAATGTATAGAATGGAGGGCCCACCAATTCATGAGCAGACATTGGGCTCAGCTGATGCAATGCTACTTAGATTATTAGATGGAGATGAATGGGTTGGAGGAACTAAGCAACCTTATGATCCAAGAATCCATTTTGTTTTAATTAGAGATGCATACATCGATGCAAACCCTGAGAATAAAGAACTTCGTTCATGGCTAGACCATGCTTTAAATAAATTTGATGAAATTTATTCTGGTGAAAGACCAGGATTTTTAGATGGATACAAGAAATTAAAAGAACAAATTATCCCATGGGGAGCATAAGAAAGGAAAAAATAAATGAAATCTAAAGTTACAGTTGTAGGCGCAGGAAATGTTGGAGCAACAACCGCTCAAAGAATTTTTGAAAAGGGTCATAGTGATGTTGTTCTAATTGATGTAGTAGAAGGAATCCCTCAGGGAAAAGCTCTAGATATTTTAGAAAGTGGTCCAATTGTAAAATCTGATGCAAAAATTGTTGGAACAAACACTTATGAAGAATCTAAAGATTCTGACATTGTTGTAATCACTGCTGGAATTGCAAGAAAACCTGGAATGAGCAGAGATGATTTATTAATAACTAATATGAATATTGTTGGTTCAGTTACTGAAAGCATAATGAAGTATTCTAAAAACCCTATAATTATTGTTGTTTCCAATCCTCTTGATGCAATGGTTCAGCACAGTTTTTCAAAAAGTGGTCTTTCTAAGGAAAGAGTTATAGGAATGGCTGGAATTTTAGATACAGGAAGATTTAGAACTTTTCTAGCTGAGGAATTAGATGTTTCTGTAAACAGCATCGACGCATACGTATTAGGTGGACATGGAGATTCAATGGTTCCACTACTCAAAGCTACCACAATTGGTGGAGTCCCAGTAGAAGAATTAATTGAAAAAAATAGATTAGAAGAAATTGTTCAAAGAACAAGAGATGGTGGAGCTGAAATTGTTGCTCATCTAAAAACAGGAAGTGCTTATTATGCCCCTTCTGCTGCAGTAGCTCAAATGGTAGATGCAATTATATTTGATACCAAAGAGGTATTTCCATGTGCTGCAATGCTAGATGGAGAATATGGAATAAGTGGAGTTTATGCAGGTGTTCCAGTTAAACTTGGAAGTTCAGGTATAGAAGAAATAGTTAACCTAAGCTTAAGTCAAAGTGAAAAAGACGGACTTACTGCATCTTCTAGAGCTGTAGAAGAACTAATTGAAGTAATGAAAGGTCAATCGTAAATGAAACTTAAAGGTAAAAAAGCTTTAGTAACTGCAGCCGGCCAAGGGATTGGAAGATCAACTGCTGAACTTTTTGCAGAAAGTGGAGCTGAAGTTTATGCATGTGATATTAATCAAGAAACTTTAGATACCCTCAGTGGAATGAAAACAATACAGGCTGATGTAACTAAATACAGCAATATTGAAAATATTTTTAAAATCACAGGTGGGGTTGATGTTCTTTTTAATGGAGTAGGTTTTGTTCATGGAGGAACTATATTAGAGTGTGATGAAAACCAATGGGATCAAGCATTTGATATAAACGTAAAATCAATGTATCAAATTATTAAGCTTTACCTTCCATACATGATCGAAAAAGGTTCCGGATCAATAATAAATATGTCTTCTGTAGCATCGAGTTTAGCAGGTGTTGTAAATAGATTTTCTTATTCTGCAAGCAAGGCTGCAATAATTGGCATTACTAAGTCTGTTGCAAAAGACTTTGTCGGAAAAGGTGTTAGGTGTAATGCTATTGCGCCGGCAACAGTAGAATCACCTTCTTTACAAGACAGAATTAATGCGGAAGATGACCCAGTGCAAGCAAAAAAGGACTTTATTGCAAGACAGCCCATGGGTAGATTGGGTCAGCCGGAAGAAATAGCGAATTTAGCTTTATATTTAGCATCTGATGAATCCCAGTACACTACTGGTGTTGCCCATATTATTGATGGTGGAATGATAATTTAATTAACTGATATGATTTAAAACTAAGCTACTTTTGATTTGATAGATTTAATAAAATTTGCCGTTGAAACTAAATGTTTATTTACACCAAGCTCTTTAGGATCTAGGCCCATCGCCATCCCAATTAATTGAGGGAGATGGAGTATTGGCAAATCAGCCTTGCCTCTTTTATTTTGCTTTCTTGCTTTAGCTTGATAGCCATCAAGATTTAAATGACATAATGGGCAAGGGGTTACCATTGCATCTGCACCATTATCTTTTGCATCACCTGTATGCTTTGCTACCATTTTGAGTGAATTTTTTTGATTGATCAAAAGAATTGGAAATCCACAACACCGTGTTTTACCTTCATAATCTGTTGATTTAGCTCCTGTAGATTCAATTACAATATCAAGTGAATGTTTTCTTTTTGGATTTTTTGTCATTCCTAGTGCATCTGATGGTCTTATTAAATAACAGCCATAAAATGGTGCGAAGTTAAATCCAGATAAATCAATATTAAACATTTTCTGTAAAGGCTCAACACCTATATCTTCAAGCAAGATCCATAAAAGATGCTTAACTTCGGTTTTACCTGAATAATGTAAATCTTCCTTAGCGAGCTCTTCATTAATTTCGTCTAAGTAATCTTGATCATTGACTACTCTGTGATTGGCTTGAGAAATAACACCTTGGCAAGTTGAACATATTGTCATTATAGGGAGGCCCATCTGTTCAGCAAGGGCAAGCGTCCTTACATTAAGTACATCACCAAGCTTTTGATTTTTTTCTTGCAATACTCCAGCGCCTGTACAAGCTGCCTTTTCAATCTCTTCAAGTTCTATTCCGAGCTTATCAACCACCATCATTGTTGATTTATATAATTCTGGAGCAGCTCCTCTTGCAACGCATCCAGGGTAGAATGCAAACTTCATTATTCTTCCTCTTTTCCTTGATTATCCAATCTCTCTGCTATAGATGTTACCTTCTTCATATCTTTAGGTCTATGCGGAAGAATCGGAGGAAGTTTTCCTCTCATAAGAGATTTAATACCAATTTTTGCTAAATCTATTAATCCAGAAATGTTAAGTAGGCCTGTACTCTCAAGTGCCAATCTGGTTTCGTCTAACCTGCCATGCTTTTTAATTGAATCATTAAAGCTTTCAGTGTGTCTGTAACCACTTGTATTGGTATAACCTTCTTCAATAGCCAAATCTCTCATTTTAACTATCCTCTCCATTGGAGCAACATCTTTTGGGCATACTTCAACACAAGCTAAACATCTTGTACAGTCCCAAACACCAGTATTTTCATTTAATTTTCCAAGACGTGAGTTAGCTTCTTCATCTCTTGGATCAGCTACAAATCTGTAAGCTTTAGCAAGGGCAGCAGGTCCAGTAAAAGTAGGATCAACTTCCATTGCAGTACATTCAGATACACATGCTCCACACATTATACAATTCATAACTCCTAAAAGATGAGTCATGCTTTCATTCGATGCTATGTGCTCAGCTTCAGGTTCGAATGAAGTTTTTACATATGGATCAACACTTTTCATTTTTGACCAAAAAGAATCCATCTCAGTAACGAGATCTTTAATTACTTTAAAATTTCCCATTGGCTCAATGGTTATAAATTCACCATCTGGAGATATTTCTTTAACTCTTGTTTTACAAACTAACTTTGCAGATCCATTTACTCTCATGGAACATGATCCACAAATCGAAGCTCTACATGAGCACCTTAAACTAAGCGTTCCATCTTGTTCTTCTCTAATTTTGATTAGGCTGTCTAATATAGTTGAGTCTTCAGCAACATTAATAGAATAATCTTGAAAATAAGTTTCTTCACTCTCTTCAGGGTTGTATCTCTTAACTTTAATTAAAGCTTCCAATTAATATACTCTTTCAGTAGGTTCCCAGTCAGTTATAGTCACATCTTCACTGGATGTATTTAATTCTTCTCCATTATATTCAACAATCGTATGTTTTAACCAGTCTTTATCATTTCTGGTAGTAACATCAGTTCTAAAATGAGCACCCCTGCTTTCAAATCTAGCATTTGCACCTTGGCAAATTGATTCAGCAACATCAACCATAAATTCTAATTCTAAATATGAAGTAAGGTCAGTATTAAAAACTTTGCCTTTATTTTCAACATACACATTTGGCAGTTGTCCTCTAATGCTTTTCATGCCTTCAATTGCATACTTAATACTTTCAGTATCTCTCCACACTCCAATGCCCTTAGTCATTGTTGAGCCCATTTTATCTCTTAATTCAGCAGATCTCATTCCTTTAGGTCTGTCTAAAATTGATTGAATACGAGATTTTTCTCTTGATAATTCTTTAGGATCAATTTCAACATCTTTCACAGATTTAATATATTCAACGCTCTCAATAGCAGACCTTCTTCCAAACACAATTGTATCAAGAAGAGAGTTTGCGCCTAATCTATTAGCGCCATGAACACTTACATTAGCGCATTCACCAGCAGCATAAAGACCAGGAACATTTGTAGCTCCGTTTAAGTCGGTTTTAATTCCGCCCATTATATAGTGCATTCCAGGTTTTATTGGTATAGGCTTTTCAGATAGATCTATTCCTCTAAATTCAAGTGCAACTTCTTGTAAATAACCTAATCTATCTTCAATAAATTTCTTGCCTAGGTGCCTTAAGTCAAGAAAGACACACCCATCTACACCTCTGCCCTCATCAATTTCAGTTTGTTCAGCACGAGAAACAACGTCTCGTGAAGCCAGCTCCATGTACTCAGGAGCATATTTTTCCATAAATCTTTCACCTTCAGAGTTTATTAAATAAGCACCATCCCCTCTAGCAGCTTCAGATAATAATATTCCGTTGCCTGCTAAAGTTGTAGGATGATATTGAATCATTTCAGTATCCATTAAAGGTACTCCAGCTTGCATAGCAAGACTTAATCCGTCCCCAGTGCAAATTAAAGCATTAGTTGAAGGCTCAAAAACTCTTCCTGCCCCACCAGTAGCTAAAACAACGGCTTTAGCACTTATCATTTCCATTTGTCCTGTTTTAATGTCAAATGCAATAGCTCCAGCTATTCGACCATCCTCTTTAATTAATTTTGTGACAAACCACTCTTCATAAATGTGTAAATTATATTTAACTGATTGTTCATATAAAACGTGTAATAATGCACTACCAGTAATTGCACCAACAAAGTATGTTCTTGCTTTTTTTTGTCCACCGAAGGCTCTTGTTCCCAATTTACCTTCATCGTCTCTACTGAAAATAACACCCATATTTTCAAGTTCAATGATTGCGTCACCTGCTTCTCTACACATAACTTCTACTGCATCTTGATCAGCTAAGTAATCACTTCCTTTGATTGTAGAGAATGCATGATCTCTCCAATCATCTCCTCTGTCAGTTAAAGCGGCATTTATACCACCTTGAGCTGCATTTGAATGACTTCTAACTGGATGAACTTTAGTTATAACTGCAACGTTAAGGCCTTGTCTAACGCCTTCAACAGCTGCTCTTAAACCAGCTAAACCAGCCCCTATAATTAATAAATCGTGTTTGCTCATAATTTTTGTATTCTTACTTGTTTTATTTTAGCATTTTTTGGTTAAAATAATTCATTAATTGTTAAATTCTAGTAAATCATTTTTGAAATGATTATCAAAGACGTTGAAAGCTGATATTGTCTTCAAATCAATTATTTCTGAGTTCTTGATCTTATCAACCATTTCATCATAAGTTATTTTTAAAACCTCAATTTGTTCGTCAATATCTCCTTCAAGTTCGGATTTTTCTAAATTACCTGCAAAATAACAATGAATTTTCTCGTCACACCAACCAGGAGCTACATAAAAATAAGACCAATAATTTATGCTTTTTGGAATCATGCCAATTTCTTCCTGAAGTTCTCTAATAAGAGCAAGTTCATGATCTTCATTTTCATTTAAAGTTCCTGCTGGAAATTCAATTAACCATTCCTCAACCGGATTTCTCCATTGCTTTACTAAATAAAAATATATTTCACTATTTATAATTTCATATGGCACAGCAACTATTGACCCTACATGCTCGACAACATCTCTTTCAGCAATAACATTTCCGTTTTTGGTTAAACTGTCTTTCCTAAGATTAATATAGTCACCATTATGAATAATTTGAGAACTAGATCTTTCAATAAGATTATTTTTATCCATTTATTGAATCCCCTTTTCTTAAATCAAGTTTTTGTGCCAAAGAATTCCAGTATAAATTTTCAAAATTTTCTGATCTTATAAAAAATACTTTATTTTCATTGTCAATCTCAACATCTATTTGATCAAAGTCTTCAATCAAATTATCAATGAATCCATCGACACTAATTGACAAGTCTTCATTTGAAGACGCTTTAAGTGAAATCACTACGTCTTTCTCAATTACAAGGCCACCCATTAAACTAGTATGTGCAGCAATTGGTTTCATAATCATATTGTTGCTAGATGGAGATAAAATTGCTCCCCCCAATGACAATGAATATGCTGTTGAGCCAGTTGCAGTTGATATGACTATTCCATCCCCTTTGTATGTTGCAAAATGATTTCCATTTATAAATGCCTCTACATTAACTACTCTAATTTTTGATCCTCTTGAAATAACTAGATCATTTAAAGCAGAATATTCTTTTTTTAAATTTGAACTTACTAGATTTATTTTCAATTTGTTTCTAGTTTCAATTACTGCATCACCACTCAAATATTTTTGGAGTTTTGAATCAACATCACTCGAGTCAATCTCACATAAAAATCCAAGGTTACCCATATTTATGCCTAGAATTGGACAGTTGGTACCATTAAGAACTTTTGCACATCTGAGTATAGTTCCATCTCCACCAATTGATATTAAAAGGTCTGGGTTTGAAGGTAAATTATTTTGAAGAGCAACAGCAACGCTTTGAACAAATACTTCAAAATCATCACTTATATCATTTTTTATTTTAATTGCTAAATTTTCAGATTCATTTAACTTCTCATTAAACAATATTGCAATTGTATTTGGCTTGTAGAATTTTTCCATTTTATATAATTGTATTTAAAGCGCTTTCAACTATACTCAATAATGCTACTGGAGCCAACCCTAAAACTAATATTAATATTGCTCCAATTGTTGTAATAACTTTCAATCTAGGGAAGGTAATTTCAGGATATGGCTTATCACTTTTTTCAACAAATATAATTTTAATTATTTTCATATAGTAATAGGCAGAAATTAATGAATTAATTATCCCAAATGATGCCAACCAAAAATAATCATTAGATATGGCACCACTAAAAATAAATGCTTTACCCATAAAACCAACAGTTGCAGGAATACCTAATAATGATATTAAAGAAATTGAAAATATTATCGACTGATATCTTTGTGAGCTTCCAAGCCCTTTAAAATCTAACATATTATATGAATCTACATACCTTGATAATGAGATCATACTCAAGAATGCAGTTAAATTAGTTATGCCATAAGCAATTAGATAAAATACTGTAGAATTTATACCTGAAAAACTTGCATCATTTATTTGTAATGAAGCAATTCCAATTAAAATATAACCTGCATGTGCAATGGTGCTATATGCAAAAAGTCTTTTTAAATCATTTTGCCTTAATGCCATAATATTTCCATAAAACATTGATATTGATGAAATAATTGCAATGAATAGGGATATATTTGAATAAACCTCGATATTAACCGACTCAAATAAAAATCTAATTAATATTGAAAAACCTGCTATTTTACTTACAACAGATAAGTATAAAGTAACTAAAGAAGGTGATCCTTGATATACATCTGGAACCCAAGTAAAGAATGGAAATGATGCAATCTTAAATGAAAATCCAGATATTATTAATATTAATGAAAATATAATTAATAATTGTGTTGAATCTTCAAAAATAAATCTTCCACCAAGAGCATCTTTTAGTGGCATTATGTCGTTAAAAAATGTTGAACCTGACAATCCATAAAGTTGAGATATGCCCATCAATATTATTGCTGAACTTGTTGCACTAAGAATTAAGTATTTAAATGAAATTTCTAATGAATATCTCTTTTTATTTAAAGAAAGCATTCCAATAAGAGGTAATGATGTAAGCTCTAGTGCTACCCATGCAGTAATCATTTCTGTAACTGATGTCAACATCATCATTCCAGCAAGAGAAATCATAAATAAGGTCCAGAATTCTGAGCGCAACTTCAAAGTGTCACTTATCACTTCTTTTCCTACAGTTGAAATTGATAATGAAAGCAATAAAACGACTATTTTGAGTAATAATGAATATTTATCAACAGAAATAATATTTAGGATTGAAATACTTGAAATATCATTAATTTTTATTACTCCTAAAAATAATAATATTGTAATAATTAATGAGGCTAATATTCCTAAAGAAGCAATGTCAGAGGATCTAAATTTACTTCCAAATATAAGGTCAGATAAAAGTATTATTAGAGAAAATCCAACAATAAATAATTCAGGAGTTATGATTAAAATTTCATTTAGACTAATCATCTTGAAAACACCTCACCAATACCAATATTAAATAAGTCTGTCACAATTGATGGATAAACTCCCACTGCAACTATAGTAATAGTCAATATAATTGCTCCTATAAGCTCAATTTTATCCATATCATTTAAATTGTCATACTCTTTGGCTACAGGACTATCATTTGATACGCCACTTCCAAGAAATGACCTTTGAATCATCCATAATGTATATCCTGCAGCTAAAACAACACCAAAAACTGATAAAATTGTAGAAAATGCCCATAAACCACCTAACTTAAATGTTCCAACGAAGATCATTAATTCAGCAACAAATCCACTTAAACCAGGCAAGCCTAAACTCGCAAATCCTGCTATGACAAAAAATGTTGCTATTAATGGCATTTTTATAGCCAATCCTCCTAAGTGTGGAATATGTCTTGTATGAGTTCTTTCGTAAGTTAAGCCTACTAAATAAAAAGCTAATCCAGTAATTGTTCCATGGGTAAATAATTGGAGCGCAGTACCTCCAAGACCTTCGCTAGAGCCCAAATTTGAGTATGCATTATATGATGAAAGTCCTAAAATAATGTATCCCATATGACTCACACTACTAAAAGCAATTAGTCTTTTAAGGTCAGTTTGCCTAATTGTTAAAACTGCACCATAAATAACACTGATAGCACCAATTAAAGCAATATAAGGGGATAAATCAAATAATATTGTTGGATCTATCGAATTAAATAGGTCAACATTTATTCTCAATAAACCGTATCCTCCCATTTTTAAAAGCACACCTGCAAGCATAATACTTACTGCAGTTGGAGCATCAGTATGTGCATCAGGAAGCCAACTATGTAGCGGAAATAATGGCAATTTAATTGCAAAACCAATAAAGAAAATTAAGAAAATTAATAAAGACGGAATTATAATATTAAATGCTGAACCTGATACACCAATTAAATTCAATTCTGCTATATCATACATAACGAAAGTCCCAGTTGCGAAATAAATTGATAGAATTCCAATTAAAAAGAATGCGCCTGATGTTAAAGTAAAAATTAAAAACTTCATTGCTGAATACTGAGCCTTTCCCGAGCCCCAAATAGATATCAAGAAATACATTGGAATTAATTCTGCTTCCCAAAATACAAACAGAAGTAGCATATCTAATGAAGAAAATACTCCAGTAACAACACCTTGCAAAATTAACAGCCACATGAAATATTCTCGCTCTCTAAATGATATTTTTAAAGATGCGATAACAGCACAAAAGCCTAAAATTCCTGTTAGCAAAACTAAGGGAGTACTTAATCCATCTATACCAACAAGATATTGTGCTCTAAATGATTCAAAAGGAATCCATGCATCAAAATAATCTATAAATTGAAATCCGCCATTTTCCTTATCGTAGTTAAAATAAAGAAGTATCGATAAAAGCATTTCGATAAGTGTAAAAAGTAATGCAAAAAACTTTATTCTTTTTTTTATAGCATTGCTTGCAGATCCTATGCCAATAAATATTCCAGCAAATATTGGAAAAAAGATTAAAAATGATAATATTCCGCCTGGCATAAGTTAACCCCCTGCCCCTAAATAGACTAGATAGGATATTAAAATAATTAAAAATCCAAGAACAAATGTAATACTTTGAAGTTGAAGTTGACCATTCTGAGAAACAGAAATTTTATTTGACATCCATCTTAAACTTGCTGTTAATTTATAACTAAAATTATCAATTAATTTTTCTTCTACAACACTAAATAATTTTGAGAAATATTTATAAAATAATTTTTCAGTTATTAGGGTTTCATATAAATAATCTAAATAGTATTTATTTGAAATTAACTTGTTAAGGAAATTGATATTAAATTTATATTTTTTGAAATTTAAAATTGAAAATGAAATTCCTATTAAAGCAAGAATTGTAGAAACAGAAGCAATCATAATATCAAATTTAAATTCATGATATTCATAATTTGGAAAGACTAATTTATTGTGATCAAGAAATGAGACCATAGCATGCTTTTCTATAAATCCTAAATCAATAGGAGAGCTAAAAATTACACCAATTATTACTGAAGGAATTGCCAAAATAATCATTGGGATGGTCATTAGATTAGGACTTTCGTGAATATCATCATATTTAATATTGTCATGACCACCTTTAAAGTCACCAAAAAAAGTCATAGCCATCATTCTAGTCATGTAGAAAGCTGTCATAACCACACCAATTAAAGCAATAACCAACAAAAATGTAGATTCAGATTTAACACCAATCAAAATTTCATCTTTGCTCCAAAAACCTGACAATGGAAATATTCCAATCAAACTTATTGTTCCAACCAACATAGTTAAGTAGGTTTTTTTCATTTTATTTCTCATTCCACCCATCAATTTCATATCAAAAGTGTGGACAGCATGGCCAACAGAGCCAGCACCCAGAAACAATAATGCTTTAAACCATGCATGAGCAAATAGATGAAGTATAGCAGCTCCATATGACCCTACACCTAATGCAAGGAACATATATCCGAGTTGGCTTATAGAAGAATAAGCTAAAACTTTTTTAATATCATTGCTCACGATGGCCATTGATGCTGCAAAAATTAGAGTGAAAGCTCCTACATAACTAATTATTAATCCTAAATTTTCTGAATACCCTATAGCTGGATATATTCTTCCAATAATGAATACTCCTGCAGTAACCATTGTTGCAGAATGTAATAAAGCTGAAACTGGCGTTGGGCCTTCCATTGCATCTGGTAGCCAATTATGTAATGGAAATTGAGTTGATTTTCCAATTGCACCAATCACAATTAAAAGCCCCACAATAAAAATTAGGCTTTCAGAAAAAAGGCCGCTTTGGATGCCCAAATAAAATTGTGTTATATCCAAATATTGAGAACCTTGTTTAGCAATTAATAGTATTCCGGCAATTAATCCAAAATCTCCAACTCTTGTCATAAGGAAAGCTTTTTTTGCAGCCTTTATCGCACTTTGTTTCTTATACCAAAAACCAATAAGTAGGTATGATGTAGCCCCAACTAATTCCCAAAATATAAACAATTGAATTAAGTTTCTTGCTGTAACAAGGCCTAGCATTGAAGTTGTGAAAAGACCCATATAACTAAAATATCTTGAATACCCATCATCGTGCTCCATGTATGAAAGAGAATAAATTTGAATAAGGAAACTGATTGCAGTTACCACTGAAATCATAATCAGAGTAAGTTCATCAAGCATAATTGCCATGGTTATTTCAAAAATTCCAAATGAAATCCACTGAAAAGAAGCTGATTGATAATCGAAATTTTTATCCAATCCGATAATTGCAAGATATAAACTTAAAATAAATGATACGCCGATTGCTGTTACATTAAGATAGCCGGAAAATTTTGAATTCTTATAGCTTGTAAATAATGCGATAAAACCATTCACAAAGAAAGCTGCCAAAGGAAGCAGTAATATTAACCAAACAACTTCGTTATTAGACATCACAACTTCCTAAGTATTTCATCTGCAACATGTTCCCTTCCCTTAGGAACCATCAATCTAAATTTTGCAGTTTCTGACCATTCAAGTATTCCTTCAACGGGTAGTATTTTCGCAGGAAGCCCTTCACCCTCAAGTAATGATTTCCACATTTCAGCAGTAAGTAAATTTTCTACTTCCTTATAATCAATCCACATCTTTTTCCCTTATTTCAATAGTTTCACTAAATTCGATAGTATTTTTTTCCTTATACATTGCGATTACAATTGAAAGAGCAAGTGCAGCTTCAGCTGCACCAATTGCTATAATAAAAATAGCCATTACTTGTCCAGAAAGCACATTTGCTATGTCTGTAGACCCTATTAATCCACCCGGAGCAAATCTTGAAAAGGCTACAAAGTTTAAAGCTACTGCGTTGAACATTAATTCAAGACTAATGACCACTAAAACTGCACTCTTTTTTGTAAGTGAACCATATAACCCAATAAAAAAAATAATCCAAGATAATAATATTAAATTACTTAGAGTCATTATTACCCATCCTTATCCTTAATAATGCCAATGCACCAATAAGTGATGCAAGCAAAATAAGTCCAGTCAATTGAAATGCAATAATGAAATCTGCAGTTATTAACTTTCCAATCCAATCTGTACTAGAAATCAAAATCCCAGATTCATTTTTACATTCAGAAAGTAAACATTTTGAAGAATTTAGAATATTGTCACTATATAAATTCCAGTCATAATTTATAAAAAATGATGCGATTAAAATTATTGTCAATGAAATTAATATATTAGAAATGAATCGATATCTATTACCTTGTGTGCTTTTTTCTATATCTCTAACCAACATTACTGAAAGAGCAATTAATACTGAAACAGCACCTACGTACACTAATATTTGAACTACACCTATAAATTCAGCGCTTAATAAAAAATATAAACTTGCGAAACTTAACATCGAGAAAGCTAAAAAAATTGCTGATCTATAAATATTTGATGAAAAAAGTACTAAAAAAGAAGATCCAAGTAAAAGTAATGCCACAATATAAAAAACTACATCAACCAGCATCTCTATCTCTCATCAACCCATCTCTCTGTCAATTCGTCATCAGATGGCTTTTCGTGCCTTCCTATATCTCTATAGTCTTTAATTTCAGCATCAATTTCCTTAGGCTTATAATTTTTATTTTCCATTTGTGGCCTAAACCAAGTACTAGGTGTTTTTATGGCTGTCCTCAATTCATCAACAGGAATTACTAACCCATCCCTTTTTTCATTTGCTCTTTCAAAGCCACTCCCCATATGCAATGCATCAAATGGGCATGCCTCAACGCATAGGCCACAAAACATACACCTACCAATATCAATATCAAATACATCAATATCATAAGATGAACCTTCTTTAGCATCTCTAACACTAGGCTTTGTTTCTATCTTGATTATTCCAAGTGGACAATATTTAGCGCAACTTGCACAACCTGTGCATCTGTCTTCAAACCAATTAAAATCTTGTCCTCTAAATCTTGTAGCTTGATCAGGGTACTCAGGAACTTCATGCAAACCTGCAAGAGACTTTACAAAATCTTTAGGCTGAGTTTTTATAAAATTGGCAGGAGTTTTTTTGTGAAATTTTAATGCCCCTAAAAGACCAACTTTTTTATTTGGGTACTGAACTGTAAAGACAGGTCCAAATAAATTTTTTAAAGTTGTAAAAAGTCCTTTTAATAATCCAATACCAAACATCTTAATCTAATCCGTAAATTACTTTTCTTTTATCTATTTTATTACCTGTAAGATTAGGACTCAATATTTTTCCAAAAATATATACGGAACCTAAAAATACAACCCAATTTATACCAGTCATGAACAACAATTGTGTTGAAGTTGGGTCTGGCCATATGGCCATTGTTAAAGCTATAACAAGAATATTAATAAGACTTAATTCGAATAATCCTTTCCAGGCCAATGACATTATTTGGTCAATTCTTAATCTTGGGAACGTTGCCCTGAACCATATAAATATAGCTATAACTCCTATCCATTTTGCAAAAAACCAGAATTCACCAGGTATTGGAAGGAATGATGGACCTCTCCATCCTGATAAATAAAAAGTTACTATCACTGCAGAGGATGCAATTGTTGCCATGAATTCTCCTAAGTAAAAAAGTCCGAATTTCATGCTACTATAATCTGTCATATAACCTGCAACTAATTCAGACTCAGCTTCAGTTATGTCAAAAGGGCTTCTATTTAGTTCCGCGGTTGAAGCAACAAGAAAAACTAAAAAACCTAAGGGCTGAAAAATAGCATTGGGAATAATTTGTGCTTCTACAACTTCACTCAAAGATAATGAGCCAGCAATAATAACAACTCCCGCTGCGGAAATTCCCATAGGAATTTCATAACTTAATAGCATTGCCACTGCCCTTATGCCGCCTATAATTGCGAATCTATTACCAGATGCCCAGCCAGCCATCAGTACTGATAGACTATTGATTGAGGTAATAGCTAAAACAAATACAACGCCTACACTGATGTTTGTTAAAAAAGACTTTGCGCCATAAGGAATTACTGGAAATATCATAAATACTGGCACGACCATTAAAATTGGTGCAAGAACGTATATAAGTTTATCCGATAAGGTAGGTTCAACATCTTCTTTAAACATAACTTTAATTGCATCGGCAATTGGGGTAAACAAACCTAAAGGACCCCACCTATTAGGCCCAAGCCTTGCTTGAAACTTTCCAATCAATCTTCTCTCGCCCCAAATAAGCATTAATACACTGATAAGTGCTGCATTAACGAATGCAAAAATCCAAAAAAATGCAGTTAAACTAAATGATAACCAATTTAGTTCTACTGGAATGAATGAAAGATTAATGTACCTAACTGAATCACAAGAAGGATCTTTCGATAAATGACAATAAACAATCTCAAATAGGAAGCTATCTCTTGCTGGCCCCATTACCTATCTACCTCTCCCATATTTACATCAACAGAGCCAAATGTAACAAATAAATCAGCGATTTTATATCCGATTACCATGTCTCTAAGTAAAGTTAAATTCATTAATGATGGCGCTCTTACATGGCACCTGAAAGGAGAAATCCCTCCATCGCTTACCAGATAAAACCCAAGTTCACCTTTAGGAGCTTCAATAGGTACATAGGAATCACCCTCACCAGGCCTTACTAAAAAGGGAACTTCCTCAGGTTTAATTGGTCCAGGTTCTATAAGATCTAAGCATTGTTCAATGATTTTTAAACTCTCTCTAATTTCCTGCAATCTCACAAGATATCTATCATTATTGTCACCAACTGTTCCCAAAGGTCTCCTAAATGAAACTTTATCGTAAAAATCATATGGATTTCTGTGCCTTAGATCCCAATCTACACCCGATGCCCTTAACATTGGTCCTGTAATAGAAGCATTGATAGCATCCTCTTTGTTTAATACAGCTACATTTTGAGTTCTGGACACAATAATTTCATTATCAGTAAGTAAATTTTCTATATCATTTAGCCTTTCGGGCATTTCGTCTAAAAATCTGTTCAATGATGGCCAAAATTCATCAGGTGCATCCATAAAAACACCACCGGGCCTTAAATAACTATTTGTAATTCTGGCTCCGCACATCATCTCAAATAATTCAAGTATTTTCTCTCTTTCTCTTAACAAATAGAGAAGAGGGGTGTGCCAGGCACCAAGATCATTGATTAAAAATCCTATTGCAACAGAATGAGCAGCTATTCTTTGCAATTCAGCAGCTATCATTCTTAGCCAGACGCCTCTTTCTGCAGGCTTAATGCCAGCTAATTTCTCTACTGACAATATATATGCTTGGTTATTAGTCATAGATGCTGTGTAATCCATTCTGTCAGTTAAAGTAACTATTTGTGTATATGTTCTTTCTTCAGCTAACTTTTCAGAACCTCTATGCAAATAGCCAATTATCGGCTCGGCGTCAATAATTGTTTCACCGTCAAAAGTCACTCTCATCCTGAACACACCATGAGTGCTTGGATGTATTGGACCAATATTCATTGTAACTAACTCAGTACTCATTTAGCTTACAAAGTCCTTTCTGAGCGGATGTCCGTCAAAATTTTCCCAAAGTAACAACCTTTTCATATTAGGATGATCGTGAAAGTAAATGCCCATCAAGTCATAAATTTCTCTTTCTTGTAGTTCTGCACCTCTCCAAACACTAGTTACACTAATTATGGATGGCTCTTTACGAGATTCACCACAGGGTATTTTTATAATCAATGATTCATTCTTATCAATTGAAGTAAGGTGATAAACAACAACGAATTTACTCATATAATCAACAGAAGTCACAGAACTTAACAAATTGAATTTATTTTCTTTTTTTAAGCTGTTAAAAAAATCTAATAATTTTTCTTTATTATTTTTTATTACTAAATGATCATGTTCAACGCTTATTATAAGATCGTTAAATTTGGCATTAATTGCAGATTTAATTTCGTTTCCTGTCAACTCTTTAGTCATTATTGCCTGCGGACTTCCCTTTGAGAGAGTATCTTTTTATTTTTTCATGCAACTGCATTAAACCGTACAAAAGAGCATCTGGGCGTGGAGGGCAACCTGGGACATATACATCTACAGGGACGATCTTGTTTACACCAGGAACAACAGAATAAGAATCATAATAAGGTCCTCCACTTGTTGCACATACCCCCATACTGATAACCCATTTTGGATCAGACATCTGGTCATACATTGTTCTTATTGCTGGAGCCATTTTCCAGGTGACAGTCCCAGCAACAATCATCAAGTCAGCTTGCCTAGGAGATGCTGAAAATCTTTCAGCACCAAATCTTGCAAGATCAAATCTTGAAGCTGCAGAAGCAATCATCTCAAATGCACAACATGCTAATCCAAATTGTGCTGGAAAAAGTGATGATTTTCTTGCCCAATTTAATAAAAAATCTACTGAAGTAACGAAAGCTGATTTTTTCAATTCATCATTGCTAGCTAGATCATCAACAGGTATTTCATTGATGTTTTCTTTCTTCATTTTATTGATTACATCGCCTTCTTCAAAATCTATTTCAGAAGTTTGAGAATGTAAGGGGAAATTAAAATTTTTATCTTCTAATTCCATTCAAGATCTCCTTTTTTCCATGCATATACATAGCCGATAGTTACAATAAATAAAAAAATGAACATTGATAAGAAAAATGCAATGCCAAACTCTTTGCTCCATATTCCATATTTAGAAGCCCATGGAAATAAAAATATTGTCTCGACGTCAAAAATAACAAACATTAAAGCATAAAAATAATATTTAATATTAAATCCTTGCCATCTTTCTGTTTCAGGCTTCATGCCACATTCGTACATGCTTTCTTTGAGCTCAGAAGGATTACTTGGTCTTACTTTAATAAATTGAGCTAATTTTGAAAGAGTTATCATTCCAATTGGCACTGTAATTGCTACCAACAAATAAAAGCCTAGTATTGCATAATTTTCAAAATAATTTTCAAGCAAATGATTCTCCTATCAGTAATATTATATTTTAATTATATCCCCTTTTAAAAGTTAAAATACTATTACACCTCTTCCATCTTCTCCTTTATCAATATCTTCAAATGCCTCATTAATCTCGGATAGCATAAATTTTTTCCTTATTAAAGGCTCAATATTTATTTTTCCTGTTAAATACATGTCAACAATTTTTTTCATAGTAACCAAGGGTGATGCATATCCATAAAAACTACCAACTACTTTTTTTTCATTCCTAACAAGATCCACCATATTTAAATCTACATCAGATTTTGGATGAGCAAGACCTACTAAAGATGCAGTTCCTCTTCTACCTAGGCTTTCGACCGCTTGCTTCATTATCATTGAGCTCCCAAATGAATCAAATGAATAATCTACACCACCATCAGTAATTTCCTTTATTTTTTCAACTGGATCTTCGTTTTTTGCATTTATAACATGAGTTGCTCCAAATTTATAAGCAAATTCTAATTTATGGTCAGATATGTCAACAGCAATTATTTTATTTGCATTCAGAGACTTTGCCCCTTCTAAAATATTTAACCCAACTCCTCCGCAGCCAAAAACTGCAACTGTCGAACCTGTTTTAATATTCTCAAGATTCACTATTCCTCCAAAACCAGTTGTTACGCAGCATCCAATAAGAGCTGCAACTTCTGGAGGAACTTCATTTGGTATTACAAGCAATGAATCTTCAGGAACAACTTGCTTTTCAGCAAAACCTCCCAACTTATTCATTTGAAAGATACCATTGTCTTTTTGGTCATGTATTCTAAAAGTGTTATCAAATAATTTATGCTGAACTTTAGGGTCTGAATAATGTCTTGAACAATGGTTTGCAAGACCCGTTCTGCAATAATTACAATTTCCACAGCTTGAAACAAATGACATAATAACCGAATCACCAGGCTTTATACCTTGCACGTTTTCACCAATTTCTTCAACAACTCCGGCATTTTCATGCCCTAATACTATTGGCGTTGGATAAGGAATCTGACCATGAATCACATGGTGATCACTAGCACATACTCCAGCAGCTTTCATATTTACTAATACTTCACCTTGCTTAGGTTTGCCTATACTTAAGTCTATGATTTCTAATTTTTTTCCAACTTCGTACAATACTGCTGCTTTCAAAATAGCCTCTCATTTTTAAGTCATTAAGTTTTGTTATTAAATATATTACAATGAATCGTAAAATAAATTTAATTTATGAAATATCCAAAGATAGAATTAAATAGAATAACCAGAGAAGACGTTAAAAGGGTCGTAGAATGGATTAAGGATGATGAAGTTGCTGAGTTGTGGTTCGGAAGATATTCATATGGCGATGCTGCGCATTTAGGTTATGATCCTCAAAAAATGTTAACAAGTTCTAACGAAGAGTGGGAAAGAACTTTTGATGATAAAAATCCTGAACCACATAGGACATTTTTTTCTATAATTAATTCTAGCGAAAATGAGCATATAGGCGAAGCACAACTATTTATTGATGATGCACTAGGCGATGCTCAATTATCTGTACTAATTGGAAGAAAAGATTTATGGCATTTGGGTTATGGTTCTTCTTCAGTTATAACCCTTATGGACCACGCGTTTAAAGAACTTGATCTATACAGGGTTTGGGTAGATATTCCAGAGTATAACACTCATGCACGGAATATGTTTGAGAGCCTAGGATTTCAGCACGAAGGAACTCTAAGGCAAAGTCGCCCTCATCATGGAGCAAGACATAATTCTGCAATTATGGGCATGCTTAAAAATGAATTTGTTCAGATTTATGGTGAGGATTTAGAAAAACTATTTAAATAGCATCAGTCAATTCTTCAAGATATTTATAACCTGAACCGGTATTGAGTAGCAAAACGGTTTCATTTGATTTGATAAAATTACTACTTATCAATTTAATCGCAGCAGAAACTATAGAGCCTCCTTCAGGAGCACAAAAAATACCTTCTCTTGATGACATTTTTTTAACTCCTTCAACCATGTCTTTATCATTAATTTTTAATGCAGTTCCATTACTTTGATTCACAGAATTAATTATCAAATAATCACCAACTGCAATGGGGACTCTCATTCCAGCTGCAATTGTGGCAGGTTTTTTAAATAATTCAGCATATTTCTTTCCTTTAAGATATGCATCTACAACTGGACTACAACCATCTGCTTGGACGCAAATCATTTTAGGTAGACCAGATTCGATCATTCCAATTTCAGATAACTCTTGAAAAGCTTTCCAAATACCAATTATTCCTGTTCCGCCACCAGTTGGGTAAATAATATGATCTGGTAAATTCCAATTAAGTTGTTCAGCAATTTCGTAGCCCATTGTCTTTTTTCCTTCAACCCTATACGGCTCTTTTAGTGTTGAAACGTCAAAAAGATTTAAATTTGATGACTGTTCTAATGATCTTTTACCAGCATCATTGATATATCCATCAATTAATTCTAAATTTGACCCAAAGTACTTCACTTCAGTTTTATTAGCCTGCGGCGCATCTTTTGGCATAAAAACATAAGATTCCAAATTACCCTTTGCTGCATAAGCTGACAAAGCTCCACCAGCATTACCAGCTGTTGGTATTGAGAACTTTTTTATTCCAAATTCCTTTGCTTTTGAAACTGCAGCTGACAAACCTCGAGCTTTAAAAGAAGATGTTGGGTTCAAACTTTCATCCTTAATTAATACTTTATTAATTCCAAGATCTAAAGCTAAATTTTTAGCGTCCAAAATTGGTGTAAATCCTTCTCCTAGAGTAATGATATTTTCTTCAAAATTAACTGGTAAAAATTCTTTATACCTCCACATATTTGGTTCTCTATTTTTAAGATCATCAATAGATTTTCTTGATTTATCAAAATTCAAATCATATTTTGGAAATAGAACTTTTCCGCAATCATCAACTGGGCATAATTTTAAAATTTCGTCTTTTGAAAATGTCTTCTTACAACTTGTGCATTCGATATGAGAAAACATTGAACCTGTGCTAATCATATACAACCTCACAATCAAAATTATTTTCTAATTCTTTTTGTAAAATTATTTTTAAATCATTCACTATAACCTCTTTTTTTGACTCCTCCTGAATAGATGTTACAACGCTGCCCTGAATTCCACATGGAACAATAAAATTAAAGTCATTTAAGTTATTGTTAATATTTAAAGCAAAACCATGCATTGAGATTCCATTACTTATTCTTACTCCAATAGCAGCAATCTTTTTTTCAATATTATCTGATTTAACCCAAACTCCTGTTTTTCCTTTTATGGTGTATGATGAAATATCAAAGTATTTAAGTATATTTATAATCAAACTTTCTATTTTTCTTACAAAGTCTACTGGCTTTAAATTATATTTCGAAATTGGCATCACGATGTAACATACAATTTGTCCTTTATTATGAATAGTTACTTGCCCTCCTCTATCTGAATTAATTACTGAAAAACCTTCTTTTTTAAGTTGATTTGCAGGAGCTAAAAGATCATTTTTGTTGCCTTTTGTTCCAATCGTTATCACTTTGTCATGTTCAAGCAAAATTACATTAGCATTATCTGAAGTATTATTATGAATTTTTTTTTGATAAGAAATACCGTCATTATAATCAACCATTCCAAGATCAATTATTTTTATTTTTTTTTGCGTCATATTTAATAATTTAATGTTGACATAATTTAATTTTCTAATAAATTAACTATGATGATTAATAAATTAACATTCTATCTTATTTTATTGCTTTTAATTCCATTTGGTATTGCTTGCGGTGAAAGTACGAATGAATCCTCAGAGGAGCTAAATATGAGCACGGAATATTATGCCTTTATTGAACTTGAAGACCAAAATGGTGAAACTATGGGCAAAGTTAAGATTGAATTGTATGCAAATAAAACTCCAAAAACAGTTCAAAATTTCATAGATCTTAGTAATTCGGGATTTTATGATGGAATCATATTTCATAGAGTGATACCAGGCTTTATGGCTCAAACAGGAGATCCAGATGGCACAGGTTCTGGGGGGCCTGGGTATACTTTTGAAGACGAATTTCATCCATCATTAAGTCATGACTCTGCAGGAATACTTTCTATGGCAAATAGAGGTCCAAACACAAATGGAAGCCAATTCTTCATAACATATGGACCTCAGCCTCATCTAGATAACATGCATTCAGTTTTTGGAAAGGTCGTAGAAGGCCTTGAATTAATCGAAGCAATTCCACCTAGAGACCCATCTATGATAAATGATCCATCAGTAAAAATGGTTGGAATTGAAATAAGAGAAAATTAGGCTAATTCGCTTGCTGCATTATTGACTGGAAAAACTAACTGATTTTCCTTACAGCAAACAATAAATAGCTTTCCTTCGAAACCTACCGATGATTCATTTTTTATGACGTATGATCCACTAATTGGTTTTCCGTCTACCCTTACCGTGTGATTAGCATTTATAGAATTAATAACAATATAGTTTTTAAAAAATTCAAGTTTAAAATTACCAAAATTGTATTTTTTTAATTCTGAAGGAAGTAAAGAATTTTTATTTAATATCTTTGAAAATAAACTTTTTTCTACTTCTGAAAAATCGATAATAAAATTTCTTCCAGAATCTAATAAAAATCCATGTGGCTTGACTTTATCATTCCATTTTTTCAACAAATAAAAAGATATCAAAATTATAAAGAATGCAATTATTGAAATAGAAATATAAAAAATTGTCCAGAAGTTTGATTTTGGTCTTATTACTGTCACTTGTTGAACAGGAGAATCATAAATATCGCCTAAAAATTCAATACTTAAATTTGCAGATAAATTAAATTCTTCTTCGATATATTCCTTAGTGGAGATAAAAAATTCATAGTCATTATTATTTCCAATTTTATTTTTTGAAGTAATAATAATTTCACGATTAAAACCATCTTTATCAGTTAATTTAATATTTAAATCATCTGAACCTACTTCGTAAGGAATACCATTGACTTCAGTCCTAACAAACCCAACAACATTCTCCATATTCTCGCTTCCGACAATATCTAAATTGGACATCAAAAACATTTTAGGGAATTGTTGCGTATTAATTTTAAATTCAACAGGGTACTCAATTTCACTGTTTTTCCATCCAATTTTTACCAAAGCTACATTTTCACCTAAGCTTGAATCTGCAGATATTAAAGCTGTATATATATTGTCTCCCTCAACTTTATCTCCTGAAATCCCATCATCTTTCATGGTGTAATTTTGCACCACTCCTGAATTCCATCTCATTTCTAATCCAACATTTATAAATTGTTTTAAAGAGCTATCTTGATGTTCAACTTTTATCTCAATAGGAACTACAGTTGATCCAGGTATGGTTTTTGACGAAATCATATCTACAATTACTAAATCATTTTCATCAGCACTTAAATAACTGGAGGGCAAAATTATTAAAGTTGAAAGTACTGTTAAATGTATTAAATTTTTTAACAATTTTTTCATTATCAAATTATTTTATTTATTCACTTAGCTGAATTTCAATAATTTAAGGTTCAAAAAAAAGTAATTTTCAACTAAAATCAATTAAATCGAGGGTTAAATGAAAATTACTGAATTAAAAACTCATTTGTATGAATTTGAAAATAACAGAGTTGTTGGGGATGCAAATTCGCCTGCAGGAAGAAAGCTTCAATCTAACCTTCTCATTGAAGTAAAAACTGATGAAGGATTAACAGGTTATTCATCATCTGGGGCTGCAGCAAAACCCTTGGTTGAATCCATGTTTAATAGAGCAGTAAAAGGTAAAGATCCATCGAATGTGAAAGGTATCACAAAGCAAATGATGGATTTTGCATTTAAAGGTGGGCATGGAGGAATGATAAATGAGGCAATTTCTGCTTTAGATATCGCATTATGGGACTTGAAAGCAAAATCAAACAATGAGCCTTTATGGAAAACTCTTGGAGGATTAAATCCTAAAGTAAGAGCCTATGCAAGCGGATTAGACATTCCTATGAACGATGAAAATTTAAAAGAATGGTATGAAAAAATGGCAAGCTGGGGATTTGACGGAGGTAAACTTAAAGTTGGGCTTAATCAAGATGACGATATCAGAAGAATTGGAATTATGAGAGATGCTTTAAAGGTAAATAGTGATAACCCATTAATTATGATCGATTCCAATGAGTACTGGTCACCTAAACAAGCAATTAGATTTATTTCTGAAATAGAACAAACATTTGATCTTACTTGGGCTGAAGAGCCAGCAAGAAGGTGGGATTTTATTGGATTAAAAAAAGTATCTGATGGAATTAAAACTGCAGTTTGTGCTGGAGAAAATCTGAAAACAATGGGAGATTTTCTTCCTTATTTTCATTACAAATCAGCAGATGTTATTCAGGTAAGCTCAGGAATGGGCGGAGTGACTACAGCAATGCAATTAGCAGATGCAGCATATGGTTTTGAATTACCTGTAACTTTGGGTGGATCTTTTGGGCATGTCCATGCACATATGGCAACCGCGATTCCAAACTTTATGATCATGGAAATTACCCAAGAAGAACCAGATCCTTGCATGACATGGGATGTTACATTTGAAAATGGTTATGCAATTCCTGGAAATAAACCTGGAATTGGAGTGGAAATAAATTTTGATATTTTAGAAAAAATAAAAGTAGAAAAAACGTCTCCATCAACTCAATCAAGTCCTTTTGGAAGAAGGCCTGGAGCAGGATTGTACCAAGTTGCACCAAGCAAAGAAGAGATAGCAAATTCAGAAAGATTAAACCAATGAAAATAACTGATTTTAAAATTACATATTGGGAAGGTGAAGCTGAGAGAGCTATTGGTGATGCGAATGGACCATATGGAAGTAAAAGGCTCCCTGGAAGTTTCTTAGAAATATTTACTGATGAAGGCATAACTGGTTATTCATTAATTGGAAATGGATACGTTGAAAAATTATTCCCATTACTAGAAGGGAAAGACCCTAGGTCAGTTATTGGATTATGGAAAGAAATGAATGACCTTGTTTTTAAAGGCGGAAATGAAGGCGAAAGATGTGATGCAATTTCAGCAATAGATTTAGCATTATGGGACCTTAAAGCAAAAATTGCAGACCAACCACTATGGAAATTACTTGGGTCGTCTACTAATTCAGTAAAGGCATATGCATCAGGAATAGATTTGAATTTAACAGATGATGAAATTTACAAATTTTATTCAAGAATGGCTGATGTGGGGATTGATGCAGGAAAATTAAAAGTTGGTCTAGATTTAGATTCAGATGAAAGAAGGTTAGGGATAGTAAAAGATGCTCTTTCAAAAGCAAGTGACAGACCTTTGCTATGCATAGATAGCAATGAATACTGGTCTCCAAAACAAGCAATAAGATTTATCAGCAAACTTGAAGAAAAATTTGATATTACTTGGGCTGAAGAGCCTGCGAGAAGATGGGATTATAATGGGCTAAAAAAAGTGTCAGACAATATAAAAGCTGCAGTTGCGACTGGCGAAAACATTAATGATTTAGCTGAGTTTATGCCATTAATTGATAACGGTGCTGTTGATATAGTTGAAGTTGGAATGGGAACAACAGGTCTTACAGGCGCAATGAAAGTTGCAAATATGGCATACGCATATGAGCTTCCTGTTGCTATGATGAATTGCCCTGGAAATACCATGGCTCACCTGGCTACAAATCTTCCAAATCACATGATGATGGAAGTTGTAGATAATGGAAGAGAATTATTTTTTAATACTGATCATCACATCGCTGATGGAAAAATAATACTTGGCGATAAACCTGGATTTGGAATAGATGTTGATTTCGATAAATTAAACGAATTAAAAGTTGAAAAGCACTCAACTCCAAAACACGAATCCTACCCTTTTCCAAGAAGAGAAGGTGCAGGATTAATAATTAAACCCCTAGAGAAAGATTAAAAATGTTTGAACTTAACGGAAAAGTATGTCTTGTTACTGGAGGCAGTAGAGGTCTTGGAGAATCAATGGCTCTTACTTTTGCTCAATCTGGAGCAGAAGCAGTGATTATTACTTACAATAGCGATGAAAATAAAGCCATTGAAGTATGTAAAAACATAGAGATTCACGGTTCTAAATCTATGGCTATTCATTTAGAAGCTTCAAATCTAGATTCAATCAAAAAAATGGTTTCTAATGTAGAAAATGAATTTTCTAAAATAGATGTTCTTGTAAATAATGCCGGAATAAATAGGCAAGCTAAAATGGATGACGTAAAAGAAGAAGACTGGGATGACATAATGGCTGTTAACCTTAAAGGTCCTTTCTTTTGCTCAAGAGAAGTATTTCCAATAATGAAAAAAAATGGTGGTGGAAGAATTATTAATATTGGTTCTGTATCAGGTCTTTATGGTGGACCAACTACCCCGCATTATGCAGCATCAAAAGCAGGACTTCATTCAATAACTCAAAATTTAGCTCGCTATGGAGCAGAACACAATATCTTTGTTAACAGCATTTCTCCTGGAATTATTGAAACTGATCTTACAAGAGAAGAATTAAAATCAGGTGGTGGAGGATTGGTAGTTAATCTTACTCTTCTTAAAAGACCTGGTGTAGAAAAAGATGTTGCATCAATTGCATTAATGCTTGCATCAGATGATCAAAACTATTTAACAGGCCAAATAATTTCTCCAAATGGAGGATCCTACTTCACTGTCTAAAAGGAGCAAAGAAATGAAAATTACAGAGATAAAAAAATACCCTCTTTCTCACGATGGAAGAATTTCTTTATATATTGAAGTATGTACTGATAATGGACTTAAAGGGCTTGGTGAAGTTGGTGTTCCAAATATGGGAAAAACAGTAATTTCTGCTATTGAACACCTTGAAAAAAGACTTATTGGAGAAGACCCCTGGGAATCTGAAAAATTATGGCAAATAATGTTTCGAGGAAATTTTTTTCCACCTGGAGTAATCTATTCATCTGCAATTGCCGCAATAGATATTGCACTTTGGGACTTGAAAGCAAAGTCAGTTGATATGCCTCTATATAAATTACTTGGTGGAGCAGTTAGAGAAAAAGTAGTTTGCTATCCTCATAATTTTGGAAGAGGGACTGATGCTTTAGTTGAAAATTGCAAAAAAACAACTGATGAAGGATGGAAATTTGTTAGATTTGGATTATTAGAAACTCATGATGCAGTAAAAACTGATCAAACAACATATAAGAATCCTGGAATTTTAGAACCAACAGAATCAGTTAAATTAACAACTGAGCAGTTTGCAAAAATCAGGGATGCAGTTGGAGATGACATAAATATTTGCCTCGATGTGCATACCAGGCTTGATACTGCTCACGTAATAGATTTATGTAAAAGACTTGAAGAGTTTAACCCATTTTTCATTGAAGACCCTTTAAGGTCTGAAAGTCCTCATGCATATAGAAATCTTTCAAAACACACTTCACTTCCAATTGCTGCCGGAGAGCAATGGTCTAGTAAATGGCAATTCAGGCAAGTAATTGAAGAAGATTTAATTAATTATGCAAGAATTGATTTCTGTATAGCAGGTGGTATTACTGAATCAAAAAAAATAACTAATTGGGCAGAGACCCATTACATAGATATTGTGCCTCATAATCCATTGGGAGCAATAAGTGCTGCTGCATGCGTTTCACTTTGTATGGCATCCACAAATGTTGGGGTTCAAGAAATGCCTAAGAAACCTGGAACGACTGCAAATGATATTTTTCCAGTTCAAATTTCTTGGGAAGATGGGTATGCATGGTGTAATGATTTACCGGGACTTGGAATCGAATTTGATTCTGAAGTTGCAGAAAAATATCATGCAACTTTAGATGGATTCCCACCTTTCCTAACAAGAAATGATGGAGCCTTTACTAACTGGTAAATTAAACTTTTAAAGTAGCCCAAACGTTATATTCTTGCTTAGGTTGCGAGCTATTTTTTAAGAAGTAATCAGATTGCCTTCTGCCTTTTGAGCTCAAACCTTCTTTATATGCTCTGATGTTTTTCCAGTTTGTATTTATTAAAGACCTTTTAATTAAATCTCTTGCATTTGATTCTTTTGAAGGAAGGTCTCCAAATCTTATTATTAGCCTCGCACCATTATTTGAAACTTTTTCTATATTCTTCCAAACTGAAGATAAATCTTCCAAATACATTTCTTCATTTGAATGCATTATCTGATCTGGCGAAGTGTAATCAACTTCATGACTACCACCAACGAACCAATTCCTAATCCATTGATCTTGAATGTAAGTATTCATTCCAAAATAAGGGGGTGAAGTGATAATCCAATCAAATTTTTTATTTATTTTTTTAAATAAATTTTTATCCCTGCTGTCCCCTTTTATTATCATGCCTTCAACTTTTATTTCATCATTAAAATATCTAAGTGCTCTTTTTTGGATAACTTGAATTACATCTACATTGTCAGGCAGAAGTCCTCTTTTTTTCCAAAAATTGCTTGCATATTTTGGTTTTGGAGCAAAAGTTCTCGGGCATTGATTTGAAAGATAGCTTTGTTCATATTTTAATTTTGGCCCATGAAGAGAACCTAAAATTATTGCCCTAAGTCCTTTTCTTTCAGGTGTGTCACATTTATTTAGCAATTCTTCTCGAAGCAAACAAATCTGATTTAGTACTTCAGGGTGATAAGCAAGATTCCAAAAATCATTTTTTGGAACTTTCATGTTTTTATTTTTATTTAATATATTTTCTGCTTCTTTAATTACTTTATTAGAGGATACATAAGTTACCTTTGATTCTGAAATGGCAGTTGCAACTGGACTTGAATCAATCCCTGTTGAGTAATATCCAAGTTTTGAAGCAGCAAAATTTGTTGTACCTCTACCGCAAAATGGATCTAAAATATTTAAATTTTTTTTAACATATCTTTTAATGATTCTTGAAGGAAATTCAACAGGGAACATGGTGTAGTATGGAGAGATTGAATTTAAAGAAAATTTATTACTTTTCAAAATATTTTTTTAATTGTTTTTTTGAAAATGCTGGAAGTTCTCCCTCATCATCCATTTTTTTTAACCATTTGGTTATATAAGTTTTATCTTCATTATAAACATCTTCAACTAACCAATTTTTGTATCTAGATGCTCTGTATGAAAATATTAATCCTTTTTTACTTTGAATTACCCAGTCTTCATTGGTCCACTTTTCATTTGAAAAGCTATCATTGCTAATTTCATTGTTGGCCCCATTGATAGTTTCTTCTGATTTTCCTTTTTTTCTTTCCTGGGGAGACTTTCTTTTTTTTAACTTAGAAGCAAAAGTATTAGCAGCCTTTTTAGTATTTTCAGGATCAATTGGCTTATATTGACCAATGTAATTATTATTTATTTTTTCTCCAAAATTATTTCCCCTAAAACCTATTGGGTATTGTCTATTAGAGCTAGAACTCCAATAAAATCCATTTCCAGGAAGAGACTCTTTTGAAATTAAAAATTGAATATCATCTGAAAAATTTGAATTGGCATTACCTAAAACATTTAAATCAGTTTTTGATAAAAGATGGAAAACAAACCAATTGTCGCCTTGACTCAAAATTTCTTGATCAATGCTACCCGGCTGCTGAGTGATTAAAAATGAACCAAGTCCGTATTTTCTGCCTTCTTTAACCCATTCAATAATTGGTACTGCTGTCGTACCATAAGAATTCAAAACTGACTGAGCTTCTTCAATAGCTGCAATCACCTGCAATGGCTCGCTATCAGTATTTGTAAATCTTTCTTGTGCCATATTAAATATATTTCTCAACACTAAACCAATTAGTCTCATGCCATTTGAAGAGCTCAACATAGATATATCAATAATGCATATTTTTCCCTCGGACATTGCATCTAAAACGTAGGTAATTAAATTATTATTTGAATCATGGTTCCTAAAAATACGCTTAAGATTACTGTGCGCAGCAGCATATTGTGCATCTGGATTAGCACCTACAATTTGAATTATATTTTTTAAATCTTGCACGTTTGCATTGGGGTTATTTTGGTATAATTCAATTATTTCTGTCCAGTTTCTTTGCCCCAAATCCATAAAATTTCTTACCCAAGCCTGATCTAATATCTCAGGATGTAAGTAAATTGATAAGATTTCTGAAGCTGAAAACTCATTAAAATTATAAGATAAACCTCCACCAATAAAGGACGAATAGAACTCGCTATCGCTTTTTCGATCTGTAAAAATTAATAATTTATCTTCAAGGTGTGGTACATCACATAATCCGGGCCTTCCTTTATTGTCAGGCCAAAAATACTCTCCTTCTGGATCAAAAATTATCGTCCCAATACTATCTGAATCATCTTCATATAGATCGCTAAATAACTTCTTTGTTAAATTAGATTTCCCAAAACCTGCTCTCGCAAAAACAAACGATCTTTTTGAAACTAAGTTATTAATATCAAACTTTACTTTTATATTTGGATCAATAATTTCAAAAAGCTCTCCATGAACTTCTGTATCATCCGAATGAATAAAGTCTCCAAAAGCTAAATCGCCTAATTCATTTGGATCATTGTTAATTTCTCCAGCCAAAAACTGTAGTGCGGAATCACTAGGAAAATATACCCAGCTACCAAATGGTGGAATTCTTCTTTGAGTTGGAACAAAGATAGGACTAGTTGAAATATTTTTTATTGTCCCAAGTATGTGGACTCTTGAATGAAATTTAAGGAAGTGATCAAGCATATTAGTGGGTAAATTTCTTCTTTCTTGCAATTCTATAAGGGTTGTATCTTCAGCATCAGCTTGTGTTAACCTGCCGCCTGCATTAAATGTTGATATCCTTCCAAGAGTAATTGAATCATTTGGAAGCTCAATTAATATAAATTGTCCAATAATTGGAATGTCATGCAATTCTGTGGGATTATCCTGTAGTCCATATGGCAAGACTAAATTAGCTACATATTGATCATCATAACCCTTAAAATACCCTGCTAACTTTTTTTGATCTAAAAACTTCATGAGCCATACCTCCTTGATTCATAATCTACATTTAAAAGCTTATTAATTGCAAATCCTTCGGAACCTAAATACTTTCTTACCCCCTGCATATATTTAGCATTCAATTCATCTTTAAATAGCCCTGTTATAGCAGATTTGTCATGGGCTCTTTGTAATGATTTCGGGAAAGAAGGAATCGGATAAGAACCTTCTGAATCTTTTGCTATAGTGCTTATTATCCTTTCTGCCTTACTTTGTTGAGTATAAAAAATATCAACAGGATAGACTTTGTCATACTTTCTTGGTCCAAATTTTGCCAAATATGCTTCAGACAAATTTTGTTTTGGGTGTTCACCTTTTCCATCCCAAGAATTTATTCTCATACCCCACTCACCATAATTTAATGCTTTTTGCTCAAGGTCTTCAGGGAGATAAACACATGCTGGCTTATCTATTACCATTACGCCTTCTTCATTTAAGGCCATTCTGTTCATATCAATAAAGCTACTACTTTTTGCAACTGCCGCAAGAAATATATTTTTCTTTCTTTTCTTATATTGATTCTCAATTTTTTCATTCATTTTCTCACCAATTTTTATTAAATATTCCCCTCTGAATATCTTTGACCTTAGTTGTCCTTCTCTAAGAATGACAGTATCATTTAAAAATTCATGATCTAGGAAATCATAAACAACTGCCCATTCCATAAGTTCTCTGTAATCAGTTAGCCAAGATGAACCTTCTTCAAGTCTTTTTTGTGTAATTAGAGTAAATTCTTCAATTGAGGAAAACCCCATCTCATACATTAACTTTCCAATTGATGTTGTTTTTCCTGTGTATGGATTTTTAATTGGTTCACCCCTAGAGTTCAAGTGTTTTCTATCAAGTGCGTCTCGCCTTTTATCCGCATCAGTTATTATGTCTATTTCTTCAAAATTATTATTATTGTCACTAACTCTTACAATTTTTAGTCCAGCAGCATCAAAATTAAAAGTATTATTTCCTCCGTCAGTACCATAAATTGCCACGTTATCTGGTGCATCTAAATTTTTTAATGACCTAACTTTTCTTTTTAGTTTTTTTGCAGCTTGCCTCTTTGCATCTAAACTTTTTTTATTAAATTTAAGATTCTCTTCAATTAATTTATCTACATGTTTTTCAAGTTTTTCATCCATATTTTTATGTATATATCAACCCTCCATCAACAATGATATTTTCACCAGTAATAAAAGAAGAATCTTCGTTGCTTGCTAAAAATAATACAGCTTTAGCAACTTCTTCAGGTTTTCCTTGCCTTTTCAGTAAAGATCCTTCTTGAAATTCCTTTAATGTCTTTTCAACATCAGTTCCCATGTGAGCAATATGTTTATAAGTTGCAGAGGTATGAATCGAGCCTGGGCATACTGCATTTACTCTTATTCCATATTCAGCTAAATCTACAGCAAGAGATCTTGTAAGCATTAACACTGCTCCTTTACTTGTATTGTATGGAACAAATTTTGGTCCTGCAATTATTGAGCTTACTGATGCTAGATTCACTACAGCAGATTTCCCAGATTTTTTTAGATAAGGAAGAGATTCTTTTACACATGTCGAATAACCAATAACATTAACTTTTAAAATATCTTCCCACTCCTCTTGAGAAACATCCTCTACTGCACCAAAAGTAAATTTAGCAGCATTATTTACTAAAATATCAATAGATCCCAAATATTCAACTGATCCATCAACCATTTTTTTTACTTGATCAGGGTCAGAAATATCTGTTTTAATAAAAACTGCTTCTCCCCCACTATCAATTATTTTTTTTGCAGTGTCACTCCCGGATTCTTCATTAAAATCTATGCATGCAACTTTTGCCCCATTTGAAGCAAGTTCTAAAGCGATTGCTTCTCCAATTCCTTCTGCTGCACCAGTTACAATAGCACCTAAGTTATCTAGTTTTCCCATGTTAAACCCCCGAATGATAATATATTTAATAGTTATATATTAGTTTAAATTGCATGTTTTTTAAAAAACCATTAAAAGTTGAGAAAGACGAGAACAACAGAGTTCCGCCTGGTCAAACTGTGACTGACAAGTTTCCTGTGCTAACTGATGGACCAGCTCCAACAGTAGAAACATCAGAATGGGTATTTGAAATAAAGTATGAAAATGAATTACTAAGATCATTTAATTGGGAAGAATTTAATAACCTAAAACAAGAAACTATTGAGACCGATATACATTGTGTTACTAGGTGGTCAAAATTAGATACTGTTTGGACTGGTGTATACATAGAAGATCTTTTAGATGGAATAATTGATAAAGAAAAGCATAAATTTATTATGGCATATTGTTTTGGCGGATATACAACAAATTTACCTCTTGTAGATTTATTAGATAAAAAGGGGTCTGTGGTCACAACCTTTGATGGAAAAGATCTTGAAAAGGATCATGGAGGTCCTGCAAGATTATTGGTGCCTCATCTTTATTTATGGAAATCTGCTAAATGGGTTAAAGGTATCCATTTAGGAGAATCTGACAGGCCAGGATACTGGGAACAATACGGATATCATATGTATGGTGACCCCTGGAAAGAGCAAAGATTTTGGTATGACTAATGCCAAATAGACTTCAAAATGAAAAAAGTGAATATCTTTTGCAGCATAAAGACAATCCTGTTGATTGGTTCCCATGGGGAAAAGAAGCTTTTGAAAAATCTAAAAATGAAGACAAACCAATTTTTTTAAGTATCGGGTATTCCGCATGTCATTGGTGCCATGTTATGGAGGAGGAAAGTTTTGAAGATCAGGAAACCGCTGATTTTTTAAATAAAAACTTTGTTTCAATAAAAGTTGATCGTGAAGAAAGACCAGATGTAGATTCCGTGTATATGACTAGTGTTCAAATTATTGCAGGACACGGAGGTTGGCCAATGAGTTCTTTTTTGACTCCAGAAGGAAAGCCTTTTTTTGCTGGCACATATTTTCCAAAAGAGGGAAGACACGGCATCCCGAGTTTTATAGAAGTATTAAAGAAAATAACATTGCTTTACGCAACCAAGAGAAATGACATTGAAAAATCCTCAACTGAAATAACTGAAATATTAAAAAAGCAATTTGAAAGCAATAAGGAAGAAATTGAAAACGATGAAAATACTGCAAGATTATATATAAAAAACAATCTTGAAAACGACTTTGACCAAACAAATAAAGGATTTGGAAAGGCCCCTAAATTTCCACAACCAATTCTTCATGAATTTATACTAGAACACTATTCAAAAACTAAAGATCAAGATTTTTTAAATATTTCACTCGAGACTTTAGATGCAATTGAAAAAGGCGGAATCCATGATCAAGTTGGCGGAGGATTTCATAGATATTCAGTAGATGAAAAGTGGCTTGTTCCACATTTTGAAAAAATGCTTTATGACAATACTTCACTTGCTTACCTTTATTTAAATGCATACAGAATTACAAAGAAAGAAAAATATAAAGATACAGTTGAAAAAACACTTAATTACTTATCAAAAGAAATGTTTTCAGAAAACGGTGGCTTTTATTCTGCTCAAGATGCAGATAGTGAAGGCGTTGAGGGAAAGTTTTTCACCTGGTCAATCGATGAAATTAATTCTGTTTTAAATAAAGAAGAGGCAGAAAAAATTATTTCTAATTTTAATTTAACTAAAGAAGGTAATTTTGAAGGAAAAAATATTTTATTTAAAAATGAAGATATTGATAATGAAGATAAAAAAATTATTTCTGAAGCACTAAAAAAATTATACGATGAAAGATCTAAAAGAGTACCTCCACTAACTGATAAAAAGGTTATAACTTCATGGAACTCAATGGCACTTAAAGTTTTTGCTAAAGCTGGTGCAATTTTTGAAAATAAAAAGTGGATAGAAATTGCAGAAAAAAATGCTAAATACTTACTTAAAAATAATATTTTAAATAATAAAATACAGCGTGCATCATATGAAAATACACCTTCAAATATACATGGGCAACTTGAAGACTATTCATACTTTATCCAAGCTTTAATAGAGCTTAATGAATCTTCTGGAGAAAATAAATGGATTGAAAAAGCAATGTTTTTTGCGGAAAAAATGATTGATGAATTTTGGTCAGAAAAAGAAGGTAAATTTTATGATTCAGGGAAAAGTAGCACCGACACTCTAGTTAGGCCTAGTACCACTCAAGATAATATTACTGCTTCAGGCATCTCTGTTGCATGCGAAGTCCTAATTAAATTAAGCGTAATTACAAATAATAAAGAATATAAAGAAATTGTTGAAAAACAATTAAAAAATGCCAGCAATGATATTGGAAGGTTTCCAGCAGCTCATTGCAATTGGATAAAACTTTTGAATTTTGAAAACTATTCTTCTCAAATAGTTTTAACTGGAAATAGTATTAATAATTTTATTCGAGCAATAAGTTCTGAATTTATGCCGACCACAACATTTGGTTTTAATAATGGAAATAAATCTTTCTACATCTCAGATAATAAATACGTAGAAAATAAGAATTTGGCATATTTCTGCAAAAACTATCATTGCGAATTGCCATCTGAGTCAATAGAAGAATTATTAAAACAATTAAAAAATTGAAATTAATTTAAATTATAATTTTCAAAAATTTTATCTAGGAGCTTTAATTGATCATCAGTTGATTGATTAATAAATTGGTTGAATTCACTATAAAATTCTTTTGGAGATATTCCATATGTTTTATTGAAAGCTTCTTCCCAGCCATTTTCTTCTAATATTGGGTAAAATTTATCAACTAATAGATTTGGCATTGTAGTTTTACTTTCAAGTAATATATGTGCCCAAGTTCCAAGATCATAACTAGCACCATTACAATCATTTTGATAAGACATATCACCAATATCTAAGTTTGGGCATACCTCTTTTTTACTCATCTTGGCATATTCCAATTTATTTCTCATAGCTTCTTTAAAGTCATATGGATTAGTTGTGTCTTCTTTAATTGGAGTTGATAAAATGCCTTCATCAAATGATTTTTTAAATCCTATATGGGCCATGTATTCTGCCCCCCCTTCATTAAACCAGACAGGACCGAGAAGCTTGTCTCTTATGTCATAATCTTCAGTTTCAATAAATGAATGTTGGAAAGCATGAAAATATTCATGAAATGCAAGCTTTTGTTCTTGCCAAGGTTCAATGTATGGAAAGTAATCAGTTAAACCAATTGGTATTGAAGAAGTAAAATAATGAAATCCCCATCCCCTATCACCATTAAGGCCAGCACTGCCACTAGGCTGATTAGTTTTTATACTTTCTTCTCCAATTAGCCTATAAGATTCAAACCCGTGATCTCCATTTGGCCCATGCTTCCATTCACAGTCTTCAAGCCTCATTTGATCTTTTTCTTTTCTTCTTTGACAATTTAGGTCTGTTAAATTCTTTGCAGCTGTTTTATCTGAACCTATAATCCAATATTCTGCATTTCCATAACTACCCCACTCCATCATTGCTGCCAGCAAAGACTTAGTTGTCTCAGTGCATACAAGCAATGGAAGGTCAGTTGAACAAAATACTTCTGGTGAATAACCAGTTAAAGTTCCCCATTTTGGATATTTTTTAGCAACTTGAGCAGATTTTGATATGCAGTATACGTGTGTATCAAATTCTTCACATTTAACGTCAGTATTTAAAATTTCAGTATTAGAAAAAATTAATTCTTCACTTTGGTTGTTGCTTTGTGAATCAGAAAAATTTTCATTAGATTCATTATCATCAGATGCACAAGAAAGTAGCAAAAATATAAAAATTATGTATATCAACTTTCTCATGAAATTATTTTAACATGGTGGCCCCGGTAGGGTTCGAACCTACGACCAATCGGTTATGAGCCGACTGCTCTGACCGCTGAGCTACGGGGCCGAAACATGCTAACAATATCTTAAACACAATATAGAAATTTGCAAGCAACTTCTACAATACATATTTCTAGAGTAAAATTATAAATATGAAAGAAGTATTTAATAAAGCATTAGAAGAATTAAATGGTGGCAATGAGTTTGTTGTTGCATCAGTTGTGAAGACCTCTGGCTCAACTCCCCAAAAGCCTGGATCAAAACTTTTAGTAAAGACCGATGGTAAAACTATTGGAACTTTGGGTGGTGGCTGCGTTGAAGGAGATATTTGGTTTGCATCAAAAGAAATTCTTGAAAAGGGCGGCAAATCAAAGTATCAAGATTATGTTTTAAATGAAGATCTGGCTGCAAATGATGGATTAGTATGCGGCGGAACAATGTATTTTTTAATCGACCCATACAGAAAATCTAATGTCAAAATCAATGAAAAAATATTATGTGAGATCGAAAAAGGTTATAAAGGTGAATTTTCTTTAGCCTCTGCAACAATAGTTGATTCAAAAGAAAAAAATGAAATTGGTAATAAGTTAATTATTAAAGATAATGGTGAGGTTTTTGGAAATATCAGTAATGAAAAATTTATAAAAGAAATTTCAGATATTTCAAATGAATTAATGACTTTTGGAAATAATAAAATAATCGAACTAGATGAAACAAAAATATTCGTTGAAGGTATTACGACAGACCCAGCTATATTAATTGCTGGAGGCGGACACGTCGGTAAAGCCATTGCGCCACTTGCAAAAGCATCTGGCTTTAATGTTTGGGTGGTAGATGACAGGAAAGATTTTGCTAACAGTGAAAGGTTTCCCGAAGCCGAAAAAATAGTAAACTCCGATTTTGACAATGCATTTGATGAACTGCCTATTAGAAAAAATACATTTATTATCATAGCTACAAGAGGTCATAATTTTGATGATATAGTGCTTGAAAAAGCAGTAAAAACAGATGCAAAATATGTTGCCTTGCTGGGCAGTAAAAGAAAAGCAATATTAATTTATGAATCTCTATTGAAAAAAGGTATTTCTGAAGAAAGATTAAGAGAAGTTCGTTCTCCTGCAGGCTTAGATATTGGAGCTAGAACTCCAAATGAAATAGCCGTTAGCATTGTCGCTGAGATGATAAGTTTTAGAAATAACTCTTCTTCAATGCCTATGAAACTTGATGAAAAATTATTTAAGAAAATTATTAGTAATTCAAAGTAATAAATGATTTCAGCTATTATTCTGGCGGCAGGTGAAGGAAAAAGAATTGGGTCTACAAAGGCTTTGCTTAATTGGGGAAATGAAAACCTAATTAACTATCAAATAAATTCTTTGAGTCACAAGAGTATTACTGAAAAAATTGTAGTTGTTGGATCAGAATCAGAAAAAGTTAAAAAGTCTATTTTCAAAAATGAAATTAAAATTGCAGAAAATAATAATTACTTAAGCGGAAAAACATCTTCAATAAAGAAAGGAATTTCTTATATTGGGAACGATCAAAATGACATTTTACTCATAGCAGTAGACCAGCCAAGAACAGAGGACCTTATTAATAAAGTTGTCAATTTCCACATTACTAACCCATTAAATAAAAAGATATCGATGCCCTACAAAGAAGGTCATGGAGGTCACCCAATAATTTTTTCAAATTTATTTTTAGATGATTTATCTAATATTAAAGAAGAATCATTTGGAATAAGAGAAATTATCAAAAACAACTCAGAGTCAATTATTAGGTTTAAAACGACTGACTTTTCATCAAATATAGATATTAATACATCTGAAGATTACGAATTATTTCATAATAGATTTTTCAACATCTAGGCTTTCACTAATAAGCCCTTTATCTTTCATCCAATCTCCAAATTTATTCCAGCTGTCCATTCCATCAGAATCAAAGCTTTCTTGCCATAACGGAGACAATAATTTAATTCCTTGAGTTTCTAGTTCAACATTCACTTCAGGGAATGCAGCAATCAATGCTTTCATTGATTCATCATTATTTTCTATGGATTTTTCATAACCTCGTGAAAAAGCATCAACAAATTTTTCAACAATTTCCTTGTTATTTTTTAAATATTCTTCACTAGTTACAAGAACAAGTTCATGGTATTTTGGAATGCCCCATTCCTCAAATTTTAGAATATTTACTTCCCTTCCTTCTAGTTCAATCAATATCGATTCATGAGACCAAAATGCACCTATTATTGCATCTACTCTTTCACTTAATAATGCTGGGACAAGGTCAAATCCAACGTCTACCAATTCAACATCATCAATTGTTAAGCTCTGCTCTTCAAGAATTGAACTTAATATACCGATGTTTAACGGTATACCTGGATATCCAATTGTTTTATTTTTTAGTTTGGATGGATTATCTATACCAGAATCTCCTAATGTCATAATGGAATTTAGAGGTGTCTTCACAATAGAGTGAACAGCAACAACTGGAATACCTTCACTTCTAGCTAGGAGTAAATCGGGTTGATAACTTATTCCAAACTCATCTCTTCCTGATGCAACAGTTTGAAGAATTGAAGCTGGATCAGAAGGTGTATACACATCTACATTAATATCATTTTCTTCAAAATAGCCATTTTCAATACCGTAATATATTCCTGCATGATTAGAATTTGGATACCAATCTAATGCCAGTGAAATATCAATTAATTCTTGTTCGTTACTACAAGAAATTAAAGTAAACACAATTATCAATAATAATTTTTTCATTCTACCCTCCTCTAATCGGATACTTTTTTAATACTAATTTTTCTAAATAATAAAAAAATAAAAATAATGCTATCGCCAAAAAAGAGAGAACAAATATAGATGCAAAAACCCTTTCAGTTAAAAATTGAGGCGATGAAATTTTTATTAACCAACCTAGTCCACTACTTGCTCCTACCCATTCGCCTACTACTGCACCAATTACTGAAGATACTGATGCTATTTTCATTCCCGAAATAAAATAAGGGAAAGAATAAGGAACTTGAATTTTATAAAATATTTGTAATTTTGAAGCACCAAATTGTTCAGACATTTTTATCATTTCTGCATCCACTGACTTTAATCCATCTAAGAAATTAACAATAATTGGAAAGAAGGAAATAATAATTACAATAATAATTTTTGAAAGTATATTCGGTCCGAACCAAACAAGTAATAAAGGTGAAAGTGTGATTACAGGTATTGTTTGACTAGCAATAAGCAAAGGATAAATACTTTTTTCTAAATTTTTAAAAAAGAAAATTACTATTGCAATATTTATTGCTATAACTGCAGATAAAATAAGGCCAACTACTACTTCAGTAAATGTTGTTAAAAAATGATCAAAAATTATTTTATAAGATGAAAATAATTCATTAAAAATTAGTGACGGAGGCGGAAGAAACCATTCTTCCACATTAAATGCCCTTACCAATACTTCCCATAAAATAAATAAAATAAATATTAAAAACATAGATGGTATAAATTGTAAATTTAGTTTATTCATTTCTTTTTAGAAGGCTTCTAATTTTTACTTTCAATTCTTTATGGTTTGTTTTTTTATTAATATCTATTTCATCAACAATTTTTGCCGGTTCACCATTTAAGATGATCAATTTATTTGAAATCTTCAATGCCTCATCAATATCGTGTGTAACTAAAACAACAGATTTATTATGTTTTTTTAAGATATCAATTAGCCAATCTTGCAAATCGTCTCTTGTTATTGAATCAAGAGGGCTAAAAGGTTCATCAAGTAGCAATATTGGTCTACCAGTTAAAAATGACCTGATTAGTGAAACTCTTTGTTTCATCCCTTTAGATAACTGATGAGGGTATTTGAATTCAGAACCTTTTAAGAAAAAGTCTGACATAAGTTTTTTTGCAACCGGATAAGACTTTTCTTTTTTTACACCAGATAATTCAAGTGAAAAAACAGCATTATCAATCACGTTTTTCCAAGGAATTAATAAATCTTTTGATTGAGAAAAAGCAAAATTTTCTTTTGCATGGTGGATTTTAGAATTCAAATTAATACTTCCATCAAATTCTTTGTCGATTCCAGAAATTACATTTAAAAGTGTTGTTTTTCCAATACCACTGGGGCCCAATATTGAAATTATTTGGTTTTCATGAAGGTCAAAACTAATTTTTTCAAAGATTACTTTATCTTGATAAGACTTCTTTAGGTTTTTAACTTTTAGAATCGAATTCAATAAATTTTCCCTTCGCTGGCATTATCCAGAAATCAGGTATTACGGGTCGGTAAAGATTTACTTTACCCTCTCAGCAATGTGCTCCCCCTTAAACTAATGCAATATTATTTTATATTATTTGTAATATCAAGGGAGAAAAATAAACTAAAAATATGTTTAATAAAGATGAAAAAGAGCATACATGCATCATATGTGGTGCTAAAATTTTAGATGTACACTGTAAAATCAAATGTCAAAATTGTGGCTATATAAGAGATTGTTCGGATCCTTAAAATGAAATTAATTTTTAAAAATAAATACCAAACTATTTTGACAATACTTTTTTTATTTTTAATATCTTGTTCTGATCAAGTTGAGAATAACTTAACTGCAAATGAAATTATTACAAATTCTTCTTCAAGAGTATCTGAATGGAATTCATTTAGATTCAGTTTAGAACACGAAGAAGGATTAACTAGTCTTGCAAGTGGTTCTTATCAACTTAAATCTGCAAGAGGAGAAATAATTTTACCAAGAAGAGTTAGCTTAGAAACAAATGCAATCACGTTAGGCCAATTAATCAAATTGGACGTTATATTAATTAATGAAAGAAGTTATTGGACAAACCCTATTAATCAAAAGTGGAGTGAAATTCCTCAAGGCCAAAGTCCTTTTGGGACATTTGATGTAGGTGAAGTAGTAAAAGATATATTAACAAACATAAATAATCCTATTTTAGGCGCACAATCAGGAAGTAAAATAAAAATATCTGGAAAAGTTGCTGCTATGGTTTTTGAACCTTTGGTTGGAGTATCTGATAAGTCAAAAATTGCTGATGTTGTACTTGAAATAGACTTAAATAACATGAATGTTCTCTCTGCTAGAATTGAAGGAAAAGTTAATCCTTTAGATGAAGATAACGTAATAAGAATTATCGAAATTTGGGATGTTGATTCTGAATTTGAAGTAAATCCTCCATTCTAATGAAAAAAATATATTCATATTTTTCTGACTATGTTTTGTTGTTGCCATTTTGCGCAGGTGTTTTTCTTGGAGCTGACGATCAAACAAAGGTTGTAACTATTCTTCCTCAGATTATGATTGATTTTGAAATTCCTGTAACTAGTTTAGATATTGCATCCTGGCTTATAACAATTTATTTAATTGGGTATACCGCAATTATGCCTTTAACTGGAAGGCTTTCAGATAAATTTGGTTTTAGGAATTTATTTTTAGCTTCATTAATTATTTTTTTAATAGGTTCCATTTTGACTGCATTGAGCCCAGAAATTTCAAAAATTTTTCACAGAGAACCAAATGTAAATTGGATTTTAGCTACAAGGTTTATTCAGTCTATTGGTGGAGGAGCATTAGTACCTATTTCAATCGCTGCTGCAGGATTCTTGTTACCTAGAAGAAAGCTTCCAATTGCATACGGTATTATAGGTGCAAGTGCTGAAGCTGGAGGTGTATTTGGACCTTTAGTAGGCGGTTTCATTACTCAAATATCATCTTGGGAATGGGCCTTTTGGATAAATATTCCTCCAACTTTATTAATAATGATAAGTTTAATAATTTGGATACCAAAAAATAAAGTTCAAAATATAAAAATTGACTATCTAGGATCTTTTATTTTCTTTATTATCATATCCTCAATAACTATCGCATGTGCTCAGATATCAAAATCAAATAGCCTATTAATTTTATTCTTAATAGCAAGCATAATATTTATAATTTTTGGAGTGTTGAGGTATAAATCAGGAAGTGAATTTATTGTCCCAAGAAAAATAATAAAAGATAAATTATTTTTAATTTCAAATCTTACCCATTTCTTTATTGGTATTGGATTAATTATAGCTATAATAACTGTTCCAGTAATGGCCGAAACAATTATGGGAGCGTCACCATTGGAAGGCGGCTTAAGGCTTCTGAGATTGACTATCGCTCTTTCAATAGGGGCTTTTTTAGGTGGAATTTTAACTGAAAGAATTAATTCTAAGATTCCTCTGATGATTGGATTTATATTAATTTCGATTGGTTTTTATTTTATGTATGGGTGGGGCTTAGATATTAAAGACCCAAGTATGACAATACATCTATCTCTTCTTGGGTTAGGTTTTGGAGTTTGCATTTCTCCAATTACTTACTGTGCAATGAAAAATATTCAAGACACTGAAAGAGGGTCAGCATCATCGATACTAACTTTATCAAGAATGCTTGGAATGACAATTGGCTTGTCTTCCCTTACTGCATGGGGAACTACAAGATTTTCTCAACTTACAAGCGATCTAGAAGGTTTTTCACTTGACCCTTTAGCACAACAAGAATTGACTGATGTAACTCTAAATTCTGGGTTACAAGTATTTCAGGAATTTTTTCTAATAGGATTAATAATTTGCATAATTTCAATTCCTATTGGCTACATCATGACGTCAATTAAAAATTAATTAAAATTTTCCTTTTTTTTAGCTTGTTTTACTTCACTGTCTAATCTTTGCAATTCATATTCTTCGTGGTCAGTAAAATTCATCAACTCATAAAAATTTGAATGACCTGCAATATCTTTTATTTGATCGTGCATTTTCATACAAACTTTTCTGTAAGAGATGTGCCCTTGTTTGGCAGTTCTTAACTCAATTAAGTGAAATGCTTGTCTCACATTCATTGTCATTGAATACCTAATATTGTGGCCAAATAATAGTGAGTATTCTTTAAGATGAGGGAAATTTGCTTCAAGTTTTTTATAAAGTTCTTTTGATTTAGCTATCAACTCTTTACACTCATTTTCATAAGGAGTCTTTTTTACTTCATCAGGGAAATTAAATCCTAATTCAGGATTCATTTTTTGCCATTCTATTGTCATTAACCTATGTCTTTGAAGGTCTCTAAATGATCCATAATCAGACAGTATGTCAAAAGTATAATAAGAATTTTCAAACGCTCTTCCAGGTTTATGCCTCCTATTTTTCCTGACTCCAGTATATTTATTTAGAATATTTTTTATTTCATCATCAGGCATTTTATTAACAATTTGCTTTAAATCTTCAATTGATTTTTGAGAAGATGAATACAAGCAATAAGCAGCAATTTTTCTTTCAGCATCATTTTCAAACTCTACAAGATTTACTTCTGGAGCCACAGACGGTGAATTATTTAAATTTTCTAGAACATAATTATCTATGTTGTCTTGGTTATTTTTCAGATAATTTGACCACTCCACGCCCCTGCTTTCAACGTCAACTCTTTTCAAAAAAGAGGGTATGACCTTTCTTAATTCAACTAGAATCATATCTGCATAATTTCTTACTTCTTCTGATTTATGTATTCTCATTTTCATCAACATGTGTTCATATGCTTGCCCACTGGCAAATATACCAACATTTGAAATTGTAGAAGAAGGTAAAAAGTACCTTGCAACATCACAAGCTTTAGCACGGATAGTGCCATTGTATGCTTGCAATGAAACTGATTCTTCTTTGGGAAACTCAACTTTGTAAATTTCAACAAGACTCCGAACAACTTTTGAATACGTTTCAAAAATAGTATCCATTGTTTCTTCATATTCTTTTTTTAAATTTGATTTATTTAGTTCAGGTGGAGTTATATACCTAAATTTGTCTCCAATTTTTTGATCATAATAGATATATCTTGTACTTTGTTCTAAATAAGAAGCAATTCTTCCCCACTCAAGAATTTTAGTTAGAATGTTTGATGCCTGTTCGCAAGCTAAATGAGCTGAACCTAGTTGAGCAACAGAGTCATCACCATATTGAGTAAAAACCCTTTCATATAAACTTTCTGCCTTTGAACTGTCTATTTCAATTGAGTCACCCAGATTACCTTCACTCCAAAATTCATCCAAAAATAATCTCCTTAAAGATTTAGAAGACCTGCTATATCTTGCGTAAAGTGCTCCTTTTACAACTTCTGGCATATTAATTAAGCAAAAAACAGGCTTATCTATATTTGAAAAGTGGTTTAATAAGATATCTTTTTCTTCTGTTGTAAATTCTTCTTGAAAATACATACTACCCAAAAATTTGATCTGGGTTCTCTAGTATTTGTTTCAATTCACCTAAAAACATTGCTGCTTCAGCACCATCATTTACTCGATGGTCAACAGAAAGTGTCATCTTCATAATTTTTGATATAACCATGTTTCCATCTTCAACTATTACTTCATCGTTTGCTTTACCGACAGATAATATTGCTGATTGAGGTGGAACAACAATTGCCACAAATTCATCTATATCAAACATCCCTAAGTTGCTGACACTAAATGTTGCCCCATTATTTTCTTCTTGAGTTAATGGTGATCCACTTCCTTTAGCCCTGCTTGCAAGATCTTTTGCAGCATTTGATATTTCCATCAAACTTTTTTCTTCGCAGCCTAGAACTGCAGGAACAATTAGTCCAACAGGCAAAGCAATTGCCATACCAATATTTATATTTTTATGCTCAATTAAACTATCCTGATTAAATGAAGAATTAAATTTAGGGAATTTCTTTAAAGCTTGTGTAACAGCAAATAATATTATGTCATTTACAGATACTTTGACATTATTTTTTTCGTTAAATTCTGATCTTTTCTTGATCACTTCAGTCATATTTGCACTATTACTTATGTAAAAATGTGGTATCTCAGACTTACTTTTAGAAACAACACCAGCAATTGCTTTCCTCATTGGAGTCAGAGGAATGTTTTTAGATTCACCACTTGCTTCATTTGAATCCCCTACTGAAGAACCTCCTTTTGCGGCTGCCTCAACATCTTCTCTTGTGATTCTTCCTCCAGGACCAGTTCCATTTATCGCACCAAGATCAACCCCTAATTCAGTGGCTAATTTTTTTGCAATTGGGCTAGCTTTTACTTTTACATTACTTTGAGAAGGTGTTGGTTCAGGCTTATTTTCAACTTGAGATGAATCATTTGCATTTGATTCAATAGGTGCACTTTGTGAAGAAGAGGCTTCAGGAACCTCATCACTTTCATCGCCAATAAATGCTATTAAATCTCCAACTGGGACCGCTTGACCCTCTTGAACAATAATTTTTTTTAAAATTCCATCGTTATAGCACTCCATTTCAACAACTGTTTTGTCGGTTTCGATTTCAGCTAACTTATCTCCCCTTTTGACCTGATCGCCTTCTTTTTTAAGCCACTTTACAATTGTTCCCTCAGACATATCTGCACCCATGCTAGGCATTGTAACTTCTGAAATCAATTTAACCTCCTTGGTTATAAACTATAGCCTTGTTCAATTTTGTTCATAATTTTAGGGACGCTAGACATTGCATGCTGTTCAAGCTTTCTATTATAAGGCCATGGAACATCTTCACTTCCAACCCTCAAAATTGGTCCATCTAAATAGTCACCACTATCTTCATTTATGTTTGTAGCAATTTCTGCCATAACCCCACCATTCTTTCTTGCTGTATCAAGAAGAAGTGCCCTTCCAGTTTTTTGAACGGAATTATTAATTAAATCATAATCAATTGGACTCAAACTTCTTAGATCAATTATTTCTGAACTTACATTTTTCTTAGCAAGTTCTTCAGAAACTTTATTAATCATTGGGATGCCATGACCATAAGATATTAGAGTTATGTCTGTGCCTTCTTGTTTAATTTCTGCCTTACCAATTTCTATTTCATAATATTCTTCAGAAACTTCACCTTTGGTTCCATACAGTCCTGCTGATTCAGCAAATATAACTGGATTTGGATCCTTGATTGAAGATCTTAATAACCCAAGAGCATCCTTCGGGTTTGAAGGTGCAACAACTTTTAGGCCAGGTACTTCACATAGCCAAGTTTCGAAACTTTGAGAATGGGTAGCACCCAATTGCATTCCTGCACCTGTGGGTGCACGAATTACCATAGGAACATTAATTTGCCCTCCAGACATATATCTTATGTTTGCTGCCATATTGACAATTTGGTCAAATCCAACAAGAGAAAAACTTATTGACATCAATTCTACGATAGGTTTTAAACCTGCAGCTGCACTCCCTATCCCAGCACCAATAAATCCAGCTTCAGAAATTGGAGTATCTTTAATACGATCTGGGCCATATTTTTCTAAAAAACCAGAAGTTATTGCATATGCTCCACCATAAGCTCCAATATCCTCACCCATAATAAATACATCAGGGTCATTTTCAATTGCCTCACTCAACCCCTTTTGCAAAGCTTGTCTTAGTGTTATTTCAGCCATTATAGGTACACGTCCTTACTCAAACTTTCTAAATCAGGTTCATTGCTTTCCGTTGCGAATTTAACAGCAGCATTCATCTCATCTTCAACAGATTTCTTTACATCCTCAATCTCTTCTTTTGATGCAATATTACTTGAAATAATGTATTCAGGAAAAGACTCAACTGGGTCTTTTTTTCTCCACTCATCAACTTCACTCGATTCTCTATATTTTGCAGGATCTGCCATTGAATGACCTTGGAATCTGAATGTTGTTGCTTCAATTAAAGCGGGTCCATTTCCACTTCTTACTTTATCAACAACTTCCTTTGTTGTTTCTTTTACAGCAATAACATCCATTCCGTCCACAATTGTACTTGGAATTCCATATCCTTCTGCCATATTAGAAAAGGATTTTCCATTTGATCTTATTCTTTCAACGCTTGTCCCCATACCATAAAAATTGTTTTCAAGGAAAAATACAATTGGCAATTTCCATACACTTGCAAGGTTCATTGTTTCATGAAATGTGCCTTGATTAGTAGCTCCGTCTCCAAAGTAAACCATAGTAACTGAATCTTCTTTTCTATATTGAGATGCCAAAGCAAAACCTGCTGCTAAAGGCATTTGGGCACCAACAATAGCATGCCCTCCCATAAAGTTTTTTTCTGAATCAAACAGGTGCATTGAACCACCTTTACCTTTACTGACCCCTGTCTCTTTACCAAACAATTCAGCCATTAATCCATTTGTGCTGAGTCCCCTTGCAATTGCGTGGCCATGATCACGATAGTGAGTAACTATATAATCTTTTTCTTCTAAAGAGTCGATAGACCCAACTGCAACTGCTTCTTGCCCTATGTATAGATGCAAAAAACCTCTAATGAAACCTTTTGAATAGTTTTCACCACAAGACTCTTCAAAGAGCCTTATCAAGTACATTTTTCTATATAAATCTAGATGATCTTCTTTATTCATAATTCATTTATAATATTACAACAGAATTGAGAGTATAAAAAATAATTTTATATATTTAATTTCGCAGCCTCACACACATTTTTCATCAACATAGCTATTGTCATTGGACCAACACCTCCCGGAACAGGTGTAATTAAAGATGCTTTTTTCGAAATCGAATTAAATTCAACATCTCCAACTATTGAAAACCCTTTTGAATTTTCCTTATTTTCTATTCTATTAATTCCAACATCAATCACTATTACTCCTTTCTTAACCATTGAGCCATCGAGAACATTTGGCTTCCCAACTGCAACAATTATAATGTCAGCATTAACTGTATGCTGCTCTAAGTTAATTGTTTTGCTATGACAAACAGTAACAGTAGCATTTTCACTTTTCCCACTCAATAAAGCCACCATAGGCTTACCAACAATATTACTTCTCCCAATAACAACAATATTTTTACCTTCAGAACTAATTTTTTCTTTTTTTAATATCTCCATAATTCCATAAGCAGTTGCAGGTATAAATCTTGGATTACCGATACTCAAAAGACCTATATTTGTTGCTGTAAGGCCATCAACATCTTTTAATGGATTTATGCTCTCAATTAAAATTCTTTCATTTAAATGATTTGGTATTGGCAACTGAAGAATAATTCCATCGGCTCTTTTATCTGCATTTAACTCACTAATAATGCTCAAAACATCCTTTTGTCCTATATTGTTAGGTTTTTTGATTAAATTTCCTTTAATGCCAATTTCTTCGCACTTTTTCAATTTATTATTCACATATGTCAATGAGGATGGATTTTCACCTATTAAAATAATATTTAATGTTGGAGGTCTTTTAATTTTTTTTGTTATTATTTTAATTTCATTAACAATATCTTTATAAGCTAGTTTTGAAATTTCTTTTCCATCAATTAACATCTGAATTAAATTAGTTTTAACAGATTTTTATATTACAACTTAAAATGGACGATAACAATCAAATACACAGCGGAATAGACATAATTGAAATTAATAGAATTAAACATGTCTTGACTAAACATCCAAAAAGATTCCTTGAAAAAATCTTTACCGAATATGAAAGAAATTATTGTAGAGGTAGAGCTACCCAATTAGCTGCTAGATTTGCATCAAAAGAAGCTACAATGAAAGCTTTAGGAACAGGTACTAGAGGAGTTGCATGGAAAGAAATTGAAGTTCAAAGATTACCATCTGGAAAACCATTTATAAAATTACATGGTAGAGCGAAAGAAAGAGCTAATTTTATTGGTATAAAAAAAATTGAGCTTAGCATTAGTCATTCAAAAGAATTAGCAACAGCAATGGTGATTATGCACTGATGATACCAATACTGTCGCCAAAAGAAATTAAAAGGGTTGAAAAAAAATACCTTATTAAAAGTAATAATAAAAGCATTCTTCAACATAGAGCCGCAAGAGGAATAAGTCAGTTAATTATTGAAAAAAATCCTTCCGCGGTATTCATTTTTTTTGGACCAGGGATGAATGGTCGAGACGGATTAATTGCTGGAAAATTGATTCAAAAAGAGATTGGAAGTGAAAATGTTCAATTTGTGTCGTGTATCGAAAAAAATTCGTCAAACAAGAACTTAATTTTTTCAAAAAATGAAAACATAAATGTCAAAGAATTTGATAAAAAATTATTAACTAAAGAAATTAAAGAAAACAAAGACAACATAATAATTCTTGATGCAATAATTGGTATTTCTTCAAGAGGCAATTTGAAACCGGAATTAAGTTTAAAAATTAAATTTTTAAATAGTTTATGCAAAAAAAATGACAAAGTAACAATTTTTTCACTTGATATTCCAACAGGTTTTGATCCTGAAAGTGGATTAAAAGATAAAAATACATTTATCTCAGACGAAATAATAATTCTTGGATCACAGTTAAAAAAAAGCATATTAAATCCTGAAACTTTCAAAAAAATTAATTATGTTGATATTGGTTTTAAAAGAAGTGAATTAAAAAAACAAAATTTTAATTTTGAGGCACTTACCCCTAATATAATCGAAGAGAAGTTTCCAAAAAGACCTGAAACATTGTACAAAAATAAATTTGGTTCTCATTTGATAATTGGTGGTTCAAATAAGTATCCAGGAGCAGCATTATTATGCTCAAAGTCATCAAACATGTCTGGCACTGGCCATACAGCAGTTTTAACTGAAGGTTCAATTGCCAAGAAAATAATAGAAAAGTCACCAGAAATAACTTTATTTACATCTTCTTTTAGCGAAGAGAAATATTTTAAAAGGTTTTCTTCAATATCTTTAGGAGTTGGGTTAAGTCAGGATGAAAAATCCAAAGAAATTATTAATAGTTTTTTGAATTACATTAATAATACAAAAAACAGACATAACATCGTAATTGATGCAGATGCACTAAATATCTTAAGTGAGATTAAATATTGGTGGGAAAAATTACCATCGACAACAATTCTTACACCTCATCTTGGCGAATTTAATAAAATTTATAAATTTAAAGATTATGAAGACATTTTCAAAAAAATCCTAAATTTTACTAAAAAAACTAATATGTGCTTGTTGTTAAAAGGCCCTTCTACATTTATTGCTAATGGGAAAGAAATGGTCATAAATACATCACCAAATGGCGGAATGTCTAAGCCTGGAATGGGCGATGTACTTACTGGGCTTATTGGAGGAATAGCATCTTACCCTAAAATGAAAATTAAAGATGCCGCAATTATAGCCACATATATACACTCTAATTCAGGAAAGTTATCTAGAGATTGTAAAGGAAGTACTTCAATGACAGCATCTGATGTGATATCTTTCATTCCTCAAGTATTTAAAAGTATAGAAATATGATTCTCTTAATAGATATAGGTAATAGCAGAATAAAAATTGGATTATGTAAAAATCCAAATATTAAAAATAAAATTGATGTTTTTTATTGCGATAACATTAAAAAAATTAATTCAGTTTTAAAAGAAGTAGGCATATCTAAATTCGATTCTGTTTTAGTATCGTCTGTTGTCCCAGAGGTTAATAAAAATGTAATCAAGATTATTGAAGATAGTTTAAAAATTACACCAACTTTTATTAATTCTGATTTAATTACTGGAATCAACTTTAATTATTCACCAATTTCAGATATTGGTCCCGACAGGATAGCCGATTGCGTTGCAGCAAACAATAATTATGATAAAAAAAAGTTCAAAATTGTTGTTGATTTTGGAACTGCAACAGTCTTTGAAGTAATCTCAAATAATAGCGAATTTTTAGGTGGTTCTATATTCCCTGGGCTTGAAGTTGCCTCAAAAGCTTTAGCTCTTAAAGCATCTTTATTAAGTGAAATAAATTTTGATGAATGGAGCAATAATCAAAAAGTTTTAGGAAATAATACAGATGAAGCTCTTAAATCATCGATTTATTGGGGATATATTTCGCTGACTGAAGGTATTGTTAAAAGAATTATTGAAGAATTAAAATTAAAAGAAAGTGAGTATATTATTATTGGCACTGGAGGGTTTGCTGAAATTATTAATAATCAAATTCCAATTTTTGATAAAATAGATCAAAATTTAACTTTGGATGGAATGAGAATAATTTACAATCTTAATAAGAAATGAAAAATATATTAAAAAATAAAAAAATTGCTTTATGCGTTTGCGGGAGTATATCTGCATACAAGTCAGTCGATTTAGCTAGCAAATGGGTTCAACAAGGAGCAGATGTAAAAGTACTTATGACCAAATCTGCACAAAAATTTGTTGGAAAAGCTACTTTTGAAGGCATAACTCATAATAAAGTTGTCGATGATTTATGGAATAATGAGTCTGATTTGAATATTGATCATTTGGATATCGCGAAAAATTCAGACCTTCTGATTGTTTCTCCAATAACAGCTAATATGATATCTAAAATAGCTCATGGAGTATCTGACGACATAATTTCTACAACATTATTAGCAACAGAAAAACCCATAATTATTGCACCAGCAATGGATGGAAACATGTATGACCATTTTGCTGTGAAAAAAAATATTGAATTATTGAAAAAAAATGGTGTCATTGTTCTTGAGCCTGAATCAGGTTATTTAGCTTCAGGTTTGACAGGAAAAGGACGACTAAGAAATCAAGAAGAAATTACTGCCGAAGTTGAGAGGGTCTTATCAATTGCTGATGACTTAAAAGGAAAAAATATTTTGATTTCAGCTGGTGGAACAAGAGAGCCTATTGATTCAGTTAGGTTTATTGGAAATAGATCATCAGGAAAAATGGGGCATTCTTTAGCAGAAATATGCTCGCAAAGAGGCGCAAATGTTACTTTAGTGACAACATCAAATTTATTTGTTCCAAACGGAATAAAAAAAATATCAGTTTCAACTGCTGAAGAAATGAAAGTAGAAATAATAAATTTGATTGATTCTATGGATTGCATCATTATGGCTGCAGCTGTTGCTGATTTTAAACCAGAAATTTTCAATGAAGGAAAAGTAAAAAAAGATGGTATAGAAAAAATGGAATTAAATTTAGTTAAAAACGATGATATTTTGAATTTAATTAAAGATTCTAAATGTATCAAAATAGGTTTCGCTGCTGAAACATCCAATCATGATGAATTTGGTGTAAACAAATTAAATTCTAAGGACCTAGACATGATTGTAATTAATGATGTATCTAATTCCCAAATTGGTTTTGAGTCTGATTATAATCAAGTTAAGATAATTACGAAAAAAGGTGATATATTTAAAAGTGATATTGAAAATAAAAAAATTATTGCATCCAATATCATTGATAAATTAAAAACAATTATTAATTGATATGAAGTTATTTTGGAAAGAAAAAAGTAAGGGCCTTGATTTGGTTGTTCTTGACGACAACGAAGATGAGTTTGTTGTCGGTGGTGTTAGATTAACTAAAAGAGGCATTGAAGCGATGGCAAAGGCTCAAGGTTATGATCCAGGAAGAGCAATTAAAGGACTAACCACAATTGAAGATGGAAAAAGTTTCGTTGAACAATTTAAGCCATGGGTTGATTTTTTTGGAGTTGACTTAGAAATATCAGATAACTAAATTTCTGCACTTATTTCATCTTTTTCTTCAGATAGATTTATCGTAATTTTTTTTGCCCTTGATGCATCTTTGACATCATTTAAAACTTGTTTTAAATAATTACTTTTTTCACTGTTGATTGTAATTGTAATTTCATCAACCTCTTTTCCTAAGCCGATTCCCTTTGAAGTTTTTTCTTTTCTTACACTTGCAATACTTTCTTTAGCTACCTCAAATTCGTTAGTTGAAATAGTATTTATTTCAATATCTATTACTTCAGGCCATTTTGAAAGATGAATCGATTCTTCGTTAGGCTTCATAATAGACCATATTTCATCTGTAATCATTGGAACAAATGGTGCAAATAATTTTAGAATATTTTGTAAAATTAGAATCAATGTTGTTGATGCAGATAAAGAATCAACTGTACTTGCACTCTGTCTTCTATTTTTAACTAATTCAATGTAGTTATCTGTGAAATAATTCCAGAAAAAATCTTCAAGAATATTTAGAGCCTCAGCAAATTGGTGATTGTTTAATCTTTTAGAAATTTTTTGTAAATAACTATTGAATATGATGACTATTGAAATGTCTAAAGGATTTTTTATGTTGGATTTGTCCAAAATATCTACTTCATGATAATTGTTAAGTACATATTTACTTGCATTAAATATTTTTACTACTAATTTTTTACCTACTTTGAACACTTGCTCATCATTGGCAGTATCTGCTCCTAATCTTGCATTTGCAGACCAATAACGCACAGCATCTGCACTATATTCTTCAATTAAATCATTAGGAACAACAACATTACCTTTACTTTTACTCATTTTTTTTCTATCAGGGTCAAGAACCCATCCGCTAATAATTACATTTTTCCAAGGAATCTCATTATGATGAAGAACTGATTTCACTACAGTATAAAATGCCCAAGTTCTTATAATTTCATGACTTTGAGGCCTGATATCATAAGGTAAAATTTTATCGAAAAAATCTTCACTTGTGCCCCATTTACCACCAATTTGAGGCGTCATTGAACTTGTAAACCATGTATCAAACACATCTTTTTCACCAATAAATCCGTTTGGTTCGCCTCTTTGATTTTCTTCAAATTCTTTAGGTGTATCTTCAGAAGGGTCAATTGGCAATTCAGATACATCTGGGAATATAGGGTTGTTGTAATTCGGTTCAGAATTTTCATCAAGTTTATACCAGACAGGAAATGGTACACCAAAAAATCTTTGCCTACTAATACACCAGTCCATATTTAAATTTTCTGTCCAATTTTCAAATCTTTTACTCATAAAACTTGGGTGCCAGTCAATTTGGCTCGATTTTTCTAAAAGCATTTTTTTCTTATCCAGCAATTTAACAAACCATTGCCTTGTGCTTAAAATTTCAAGCGGGGTTTTGCTTCTTTCATAAAATCTAACGCTATGCATGATTTCTCTTGGATTAGATACTAGTGCAGCCTTCTTTTTAAAATTTGAAGGATCAGAAAGCAAGTCAACAATAATTCTTTTTGCTTGTTTTAGATTTTTTCCCTCTATGGTTTTGTATATTTGATTGGCTTTTTCAGGCTGTTTTGATTTAAATCCATCACTATTAAAATCAATCTCTTTTAATCTGCCATATTTATTAATTATTATTCTTGTTTTAAGTCTTTCTTCCTTCCACCATTGAACATCGACATTATCACCAAATGTACAGACCATTAAAATTCCTGTCCCTTTATCTTTATCAACAAGTTCACTTGAAAAAATCGGGACTTCAACTTCAAATAATGGTGTTATGGCAGTTTTGCCAATTAAATCTATAAATCTTTTATCGTCAGGGTGTGCAGCAATTCCTACACAAGCTGCAAGTAATTCTGGCCGAGTTGTTGAAATAATAAAGCTATTACCATCATCTGCTTCAAATTCAATATCATGATAAGCTCCTGGAACTTCCCTGTCCTCTATTTCAGCTTGTGCCACGGCAGTTTGGAATTCAGGATCCCATAATGATGGGCTTTGAACATTATAGACATGACCTTTGTTATATAAATCAATGAAACTTCTTTGCGCTATTTCACGGGGAACTTCCTGAATTGTTGCGTACTCTTGATCCCAATCAACTGACAACCCTATTTTCATAAATAAATCTTTGAATACTTTTTCATCTTCAGTAGTAACAATATGACATAATTCAATAAAATTTTTTCTGGAAACTTTAACCGGATTTGATTTTCTATCTATTTTTTTTATAAATTCTTGTATATTATTAACACTTTTTTCATCCGGGTCGCATCTTACATTAAAATAATCCTGCACTCTTCTTTCAGTAGGCAATCCATTATCATCCCAGCCCATTGGATAAAATATTTCATATCCATTCATTCTTTTAAACCTTGCTAATATATCTTGATGGGTATATGAAAAAACATGCCCAATATGTAGGTGTCCACTTGCTGTAGGAGGAGGAGTGTCTATTGAAAATAATTTTTTATTATTTAGATTAATTCCATAAAATATTTTATTATCTTCCCAATTGCGAACAATTCTTTTTTCTACTTCTAAATGATCATAATTTTTTTCAAAATTAAGCTCTTTTTTACTCATAAATTCCTAATCCTCTTATATGCTGTAGCCCTCTTGAAAGTAAGCTGGCATTTAGTTCTCGAGTACATTTAATTATCCTCATTTTTGATAACCAATAATCAAAATTATCCGATTCATTACAATAAATTTTGCTTGGAACATAATAACTTTTATTTTTAAGTCTAAAATTTAAAGCAAAATCTTTCCATAATTTTATTTTTGAATTTCCATACAAAAATTCAAAAATTTCATTATCTAAGCTATCAAATGACTTATCTGATAATATATTTTTTTCTTTTTCAAAATCTTTTCTT
>CACNIC010000003.1 GCA_902620405.1 uncultured SAR202 cluster bacterium | reverse complement strand
ACCATCACAAGATATTGTTTCTATTCCGAAAGATTTAAATTTCTTTTCAATATTTCCTAAATTACTTGTGAACTTAACAGAACGATCAGACTGAAATTTATTATTATCAACAATAATCATTAACTCTTTTAGGTTCTCTTGAGGAACTCTATTAAGTGATTCCCAAATTTGACCTTCCTGTAATTCGCCATCACCAGTAAGAACAATTACCTTTGAATCAATTCCTTTTAATTTGTTAGCTTTTATGATTCCTTTTGATTTAGAAATACCCATTCCTAATGAACCAGTATTTGCAAATATATTTGGAGTATTAATGTCTGGGTGACCAGGTAGCCCATCTATTTTTCTTAATCTTTTCAAATAAGAAAAATCTAATTTGCCGTGAGCAATCAATGAATTATAAAGAGCCGGAGCATCATGCCCTTTTGAAGAAAAGAAATATAGATTTTCATATTTTTTATCTAATTCTCCAATAATCCAATTCATTAAATCAATTGAACTAAATGAAGACCCTATATGCCCCGATCCAGCACAACATATCATGTACAGTATATTGATTCTACACATGTCTGAAATTAATTTATTTTTAATTAAAGGATCAGTTTCAAGTGACAATAGATCTTCAAAATATTCATTTTTAATATATGATAATTTCATTCTAAATAAGATTTTTTATTTATCTTTGGTAAAGATGCTTCTCCGTTATTAATTAATATTTTTGCAAGTTCCCAATCTTCTTTCACATTCACATCAAAACCTTCGTCATTTTCAGTAAAAAAAGGCATGATTTTTTCACCGGATATATTTTTAAAGTTATACACAGTCTTTACGTGAGCTATTTCTAGACTTGCATTTTGCACATAAACTTCAGGGAGAGAAGGGTATTGCGAACTATGAAGAGGTTGATCAACAGGGCCTTTTTCACTTGAATTGACAAATGGGACCATAAAATCATTTTTCAAAACCCACATTTTATATGGATGTTGCAAACATTTTTCAATAGCCCTTAAAGAATCACATTTTTTATTTAAAAATAATTCAAAAGCCCTTTTAATTGTTTCTGGTTTTCTAAAAGGGCTAGTAGGGCGAATAATGCTAAAAAATTCATAATTCTTTATTTCTTTAAAGAAATCTAAAGCATGCTTAACCCAAAGTATGTCAGGAGATTTATCCTGAGAATACTCAGAAGGCCGTATAAATGGGACATTGGCGCCATAGTATTCTGAAATATCTTTAATTTCTTCAGAATCAGTTGAAACTACAACTTGATCAAATATATTTGATTCAATTGCTGAAACGATAGAATAAGCTATGAGTGGGTGACCATTCAAAGGGGTAATATTTTTATTAACTACTCTTTTTGAGCCAGATCTTGCTGGAATAAGAGCAACATTATTTTTCATGTGTAATTACCATGCAGTCCATCCTCCATCTGAAACTATATTACTTCCAGTAATATATGAAGAAGCATCACTTAATAAAAAATGAATTACACCATTATATTCATGTTTTTCTGCCATTCTGCCAAGAGGAACTTTTTCAGAATAATTGTTTACAAATTCTTCGTCTTGATTATCAAAAACACCACCTAATGTTAAGGAGTTAACTCTTACATTTTGTTGCCCCCAATAAGTGCTTAGATACCTAGTAATATTAAATATTCCTGATTTTGATGCTGAATAAGAAATTGGCTTATAAAAATTTTTTCTATAATTGTAGATTCTTTGATCTGGAGAAATAAGTCCATAGTGCGAAGATATATTTATAATTGAACCGCCTGAATTATCAGCCATTTCTTTACCAATTATTTGGCAGGTGAGAAAAATGCTTTTTAAATTTACATCAATTACTTTATCCCAAGCTTCTTCTGGGTAATCTTCAAACGGACCATTTATTACATCACTATCACCTGGAGGCGAATCAAGGGCAGCATTATTAATCAGTCCTTGTGGGCATCCAAATTTTTCTAAAACTAATTTTAGAGAATCTGAAATATTTTCTTTATCAGTTACATCAGTTTTTAAAAATAAGTAATGCTTTTCATCAAATTTATTTATATCCTTTGGTGAAGTTAAATCAAAGTTACAAACTTTAGCACCATTTGAAATTAGATATTCAGCATATATGCTACCAAGGTTTCCACTTCCTCCGGTTAGAATTATTACATTGTTTTCTATATTAAAGTTATTTTTCAAGGCACTATTTAATTATTTAATGCTTCGATTATATCGCATACCTCTCTAACAGCACCATGCCCACCATTTGTGTCAGTTTTATAATCACCATATTTTATAATTTCAGGATGAGAGTCATTTACAACAATTGCTAAGCCAGATTTTTTTAAGCAATCAATATCATTTATGTCATTACCCATATATGCTATATCACTAAAATTAAATTTTTTTTCATTAGCTAATTTTATAAATTCAATTAACTTTTCTTTGCTTGATAAACCTTGAATGTAATTAATTTCAAGTTTTTGAGCTCTTTTTTTTACTACACTATTTTTTTCAGTTGATAAAATATGCAAATCTATTCCCAAATCTCTTAATTTTTGTAGCCCAAAACCATCAAATTTTGATGAAACAACAGATTCTATACCATTTTGATCTGTGTAAACTTGATTATCTGTAAACACTCCATCAAAATCAAAAACAATAAATTTTATTTTTTTAAATTTTTCTTTAATTGAAGGAGAAATATTTGATAAATATTCATTTACTGATTTCATGCTTATTCTAAATCTTCAAATTTAATATTTTCTTCGTATAGATAGTCCTTTGTTATTTTCTTTCCTAAAACTTTATCTATTTCACTTGGAGGTATTCCGTCACCAGGGGATTTAAATAACAAATCTTCAATTGTTAATATAGTGCCTTTACTAAGATCCTTGGAAGATATAATTTTTTTACCCATCTTAAATCTTGCCAACTTTTCTTCAGAAAGTAATTTTTTATTACCATCACCCAAAGACAATTTAACATTTTCAAGTTCTGTAACAAGTTCTTCTAACAATTCAGGTGTCAATGAAAATTGATGGTCTGTGCCTTTTTGAGTCCTATCTAAAGTGAAGTGTTTTTCAATCACTCTTGCGCCAAGTGAATATGCTGCAATTGGAATTGATATGCCTGAATCGTGGCCAGAATACCCTATTACAGTATCAGCAAACTTATCTCTAAATGTTTTAATAACGTTTAAATTAATTGTTACAGGTTTTGCAGGATAAATTGATGTACATTGAAGAAGTATAATTCTATTGTTAATATTTTTTGCAAAGTTAAATGTTTTTTCAACTTCTGAGAAATCACTAGCCCCAGTGCTAATTATCATTGGTTTTTGAAAATTTGCTACTTTCTCTATTAGAGGAAAATTTGTTAGGTCTCCAGATGCAATTTTATAACTTTCTAATCCAAGTTCATTTAAAAAGTCAGCACTCTTTAAGTCAAAAGGGGTAACAAAAAAATCTATATCAATTTTTTTTGAATATTTATAAATTTCTTCAAAATCATTATCTGATAATTCTAGTTTATCCCTATGCTCACCATAAGTTGGGGCAAAACTTTGTGGCCCCGCATAAGGAGAATCGAACATCTCGCTCGTAAATAGCTCTTTATTATCTCTCCTCTGGAATTTGACAGCAGATGCACCACTAGATTTAGCTGCCTGAATTAATTTTTTTGCATTATTTACATCACCTTGATGGTTATTTCCAATCTCGGCAATTACATAACAACTTGAAGCATCATTTATTATTGAATTGTTGAAAGTGATTTCTCTGACCATATTATTTACAATTAATAAGAATACAATTTTATATACTTATAACAATATTTTGAAGATAGTTTACATCACAAACGCAAGATTACCGACTGAAAAGGCTCATGGAGTTCAAATAATTAAAATGATTGAAGCCCTTTCAGGTTTAAATAATGAGGTTGTTTTAATAAGTCCAAAAAGAATCCAAAATGAAATTTCCCATAAAACTAGTGTTTTTAATTTTTATAATGTTAAAAAAGTTTTTGATCACAATCTGGTCGACTTTTTAGATCCTTATAAATATAGATCTTTAATGCCGAAGTTTTTTTATAGAATTTTTTCTTTCATTGTTAATTTATTATGGGGTATAAAATCTGCAAGGTTAGGTTCAAAATTAAATGGAGATTTTTATATATTTAGAGACAATACTCCATTTAGTTATCTATTTTGTGCAATCTTTTCAAAAAGATGTGTTGTGGAATTTCATGATATTCCACCTTTTTTATCAAGATTAATATTTAAAATAGGGTTAATGATTTCAGGAAAAACTGTTTGTTTTGCAGTTACCAATAAACTATCTGAAGATCTATTTAATAAATTAGGAAAAATAAAAAATTTAAAAGGAATTGAGACATTGCATGATGGTGTTGACCTAAAAAAGTTTAAAAATAATAAAACTAGTAAAAATAGCACTCCATTATTAACTTATTGTGGATCTTTATCAAAATCAAAAGGAATTGATTTAATTATAAATTCAGCAAAATACATTAATTATGTTGATTTTCAAATAATTGGCGGTTTAAAAGAAGATGTTGACTACTACGAGAAAATTGTAAATAAAAAAGAAATCAAAAATATTAATTTTATTGGTCAAGTAAATTATTCTAATGTTCCAGATTTATTGAATAAATCAGATATACTTCTCTTGCCTTCTTCAGCAAAAAATAATAAATCTAAAAATTATACTTCTGCAATGAAGCTTTTTGAGTATATGTCTATAGGTAGGCCAATAATTGCATCAAACATACCATCAAATACGGAAGTTTTAGAAAATAATATAAATTGCCTTCTTTTTGAGCCTGATAACCCTGAAAGTATGGTTGAAAAAATTAATACCTTGATTAATGATAAAGAACTGAATAAGAGAATTTCTAAAAATTCAGCTAAGCTAGCTATTAAATATTCTTGGATAGAAAGGTCAAAAAAAATGGTCAAAAGGATTTACATTGAGTAAAAAAATAGCTATTTTTTCACCTTTTCTTAACCCTGTAGGAGTTAAAGAAGCAACTTTTGGACTATCAAAAAAATTTTCCGAAAATAATTTTAGTGTTGACCTATTAAGTGTCCATAAAGAGTGGGAAGATATGGAGTTTGCTCAAAATATGAACTTAGTATATCTTTCAACGGCATTCAAAAAATTTCCTACAAGGGGCTATCTGAAATTTAGGTTTACCTCTTTAATTATTTCTTTAAGAACAATTATTACATTGTCTAAGTACTTAAAAAAAACTAAACCTGAAATTTTGTTTGTATCAATGATGCCTTTTATAGCATGGATATCACTAAAGTTATCCAGAAATAATAATACAAAATTTATTGTTAGCATACAGGGCTATCCTAGAAATAATTATTTTAGAAGATTCATTTGGAGAAAAGTTTTTAGTAGCGCAAATAGGGTTGTTGCCGAATCTTTGGGTTTAATGGGAATGCTAAAAAAAATGACTGGATTAGAAAGCAATATAACTCATATTTACAATCCACATTTTGAAAATCAAAACGATTTCAATGCATCTGATGATATTGATTTGGAGTCAAATAATTATATTTTAGGGTTAGGAAGATTAACTAAACAAAAAAATTTTAAATTGCTCATAAATGCTTTTTCAAAGTTAAAAAACGATAAATTAAATTTGATAATAGTTGGAGACGGAGAAGAAAAAAATATGTTAAGAAGAGTTGTTAAAGATTTGAATTTATCTTCTAAAGTAATTTTTAAAGGTGAAATAAACAATCCATTAAATTATATAAAAAAGGCAAAGATGATTGTAATTCCATCATTGTGGGAAGGTTTGCCAAGAGTTGCAGTTGAGGCTCAAGCATTAAGAACACCAATAATATCGTCTTGCAAGGATGGAGGACTGGGAGAAATATTGCTCAATGGAGAGGCGGGTCAAATTGCCAAAAAAGACAATATAGATGATTTGGTAAAAGCAATAAAAAATTATTTAAATAATGATGAATTAAAGAAAAGGCACGTTGATAAAGGATTTAAAAATATTGATAGATTTTCTTTAGATTCTTCATCAAAAAAATATTTAAAATTACTATCTGAAATATAAAATGTTTACTGAAAAAGACATAACTGTATTGATTGCAACAAAAGATAGGGTCGAAGAAATCCAAAGAGCAATTCAAAGTTCTTTAGATCAAACTATTAAAGCTAACATAGTTGTCTTGGATGATGCCTCCGAAATTAATATTAGAGAACAGATTGAAGATAAGTTCAAGGGTCAGTCAATAAAGTGGATAAGGTCTGATAAACCTTCTGGGGTTGCAGGTGCAAGAAATAAATTAGTTGAGGCTTCTGAAGGGTCGGTCATGGTATTTCTCGATGATGATGCATACTTTGTAAATAAAGATTCTTTAGAGAAGATTTTAATTAAATTCTCTTCTAGTGAAGAAATAGCTGGAATGGCCTTTAAAATTATTTTAAGAGAGGATTCAGATGGCCTGCAGATCCCATTTAGTAAATTAAAAAGATTTTTAACTAAAAATATTCAGGATATTGAATCAGGCGTTTCTTACTATATTGGAGCTGGCCATGTGTTGCTTAGAGAAACATTTGTTAAAGTCGGTGGATATGACAATGATCTTTTTTATGGCCTTGAAGAACTTGATATAAGTTCAGAAATAATTAAGGAAAATAAAAAAATCATTTATTATCCTGAAATTGAAATTATTCACGAGCCCAAAAAATCAGTAGTTGATAAAAGAAGTAAATTAAAAGATGAAGCATATTACAGTATCAGAAATAGAATATGGGTTTCTTATAAACACTTACCATTAATATATTTAATTGTTCATTTATCAATATGGTGTTCATTTTATTTTATTAAGTCAGTAATAAATTTTAAATTGCTAAAATTCTTTTTAGCTTTATCAGAAGGCTTTAGTAAATTGAACACCAAAAACAGGAATCCATTTAAATTAAAAGCTTTAAAGTATTTGAAAAAAAATAATGGAAGGCTTTGGTATTAGAAATGATTAAGGAGAATTCTATAGTTGATATTTCAGTAATTATTCCAACAAGAAATGAAGAAAAATTTATTGAAAATTGTATAAAATCCCTTTTGAATTGCAGAAGTATTGATTCAGATAAATTTAATGTTCAATTCATCATTGTTGATGGAATGAGCACAGATAAAACAATTGAGATAATAAATGAAAAATTTGAAGATTTAAATTTAAAAATATTTAAAAATCCTAATTTATATCAATCATATGCGATGAACATTGGAATTGAGAATAGTAAATATAAAAAAGATAACTCAATAATTATTCGAGCCGATGCCCATTCAATATATCCAAAAGATTACATCTTTGAATGTTGGCAAGCCATAATTGATAGTAGTGGTGGAAATGCAGGATCTATTCAAAGAGCTGTTGGTACCAGTTATTTTACAAAGGTTATTGCTGATGTGATGAATTCAGGGTATGCAATGGGTGGTGTGAATTATAGAAAAATAAAATCTGACCCATTAGATTCAGATAAATACCTTGAAACAGACACAGTCTATCTTGGTTGTTGGAGAACTTTGGATCTATTAGAACATAGTGGGTTCAATGAGGAGTTTCAAATTAACGAAGATTATGAACTGAATATAAGGTTGAGAAAAAGTGGCAAAAAAGTAATATTAATCACTGATTTGATCGTAGATTACTTTGTAAGAAGTTCTTTATTTGGGCTAATAAAGCAATTTTTCAGGTATGGTTTATGGAAAACAAAGACTCTTTCTGTTCACCCCGAATCCTTAAAATTAAGACAATTAGCTCCAGTTTTATTTGTTTTATTTATTTTAAGTATTGTAATTTCCAATATTATGATTCAAGGTAATTTTTTAATTTTTTTAAATTCTTTCTTTGGGTTCATATCAATCTTATGGCTGCTACTAATAGTATTAATTTGTTCAAAATCTTCTTCGATAACCTCTATCTTTTTAATACCATTCATAGTTTTATCAATGCATATATCTTGGGGCATGGGGTTTTTATATGGTTTGTTCAGATGGTTATCAGGAGGATGGAATAAACAATGAATATTAAGACTTATAAGCTTAAAAGATTACTTGATTTATCTTTAGTTTTTGGAGGCTTATTATTTCCATTATTATGGCCACTTTGGATTGTAGTTATATTTATTATACCTTTACTAATTTGGCTTGAAGATAGGGGACCAATTTTTTATTCTCAAAATAGGATAGGTAAAAATAAAAATATATTTAAAGTATATAAATTTAGGACAATGATACCAGATGCTGAAAAAGTTTCTGGAGCCGTATGGTCAACAAAAAATGATCCTAGAATTACAAAGATTGGTCATATTTTAAGAAAAACCGCATTAGATGAAATACCTCAGTTATTAAATATTATTAGAGGAGAAATGAGTTTCGTTGGACCCAGAGCGGAAAGACCTGAACTACATAATGAATTTATTAAAAGAATTCCTGAATTTGATGAAAGGCTTAAAGTGACACCAGGTTTATCAGGATTAGCTCAAATAAGTGGCTCATACGACTTGGAGCCAGGTGAAAAAATTAAATTCGATATAGAATATATAGAAAAAATGAGTTTATTTTTTGATTTAAAAATTATTATACTTTCGGTTTTTAATAGTATTTTTGCAAGATGGGATTCACCTGAAAATTAATCAATTTTTTCTCCAGTTGTCTCTACATCCAGAATCTCAACTTCAAAATATAGTGGTGAATTTGGAGGTATCAATCCACTTATTCCAATTGTTCCATAAGCTTTTTCAGGTGGTATAACTATTCTTGCAATATTGCCTACCTTAAGAGTTATTATTGACTCTTCAATTCCAGGTATCGCTTGGTTATTTCCTACCAAAAAACTTAAAGGATTCATTCCAGGCAAGAAAGAGCTGTCAAATAAGCATCCTGTAGGTAACCAACCAACATAATCCATTTTAACAATTGTGCCAGGAACAACTGACTTTGCATCTTCATCAGCTTCTTTTTTAATACCAACAACTACACCACCTTCAAGTTCATTTGTATATAGTAAATTGGAATCATCAAACTGGGGTTTATCTGTAGGGTATTGGTCATTTTTACAATTCAATTCAACATCAGGTATTAATTCACCTTTAGTGATTGCCAAATTTTCATCCCAAAAACCTTTAACTTGGTATGGCATGAATTCGCGCCATTTAATTATTAATTTTTCAGCCTCAATATCATCATTTTTTAATAACGACAACCTAATTTTTATTTCAAGTGTTTGAACAGAATTTGGAGACAGTCTCTCCAGTTCATTTACAATCGAAGAAACTTTATCAATATTTGATGCTTCATATTTTGATAAGTTTAAATAAAGACTTGCTACAGCAAAGTGAATATTAAAGTTATCTGGCTCAATATTTACTGCCGCATTATATTCTTGATCAATAATTATTTTTAAGGAATTATAACTCTCAGCAAATTTCCCTTGACTATTAGCATCAGAAAGCATTTGGTCATAATCTCTAATTAAAATATAAAATAATTCTTGTCTTCCGTAATTTGCTAATTTTGGAAATTTATTTATGTTTTCTTGAATTTCTATAACTGAGGTTGGATTTCCAAGAGGAGGTGTAACTTTTGCTGATTCGAAAGGAATATATATAAAGCTTCTAACCATTATAAAGACAACTGCTAAAGTAATAATTGAAGTTACAACTGATATTGAATCTTTTGTGAAACGCTCTTCGTTATTTTCTACTATATTTGAAACATCTTTAACTTCAGAAGATTTAGATAGCAGAGATATTATTAATATAAATTGTAAATAAGTTGAAGAAACAGGAAAAATAAACATAACGGAAATTGCATATGATAAAAATGCAGACGCTAACATAATCCAGAAAATATAAAATTTGCTTGAATGGATTTTTTTAATCAATAAAAATAATATAGTTATCCATAATGCAATTAGAGAAATACCACCAAAAATTCCTGAAGTTGATAAAACGTGCAAAATTTGGTTATGTGCCCTATCTAAATGTGGCTTATTGTCATTCATACTAAGGTCAAGATATTTATAGTGAAGAATAGGAAAATTTTCAGGGCCAACACCAAATAATGGTTTAGATAAGAAACCTTTTATAGCTATATCCCATGCATATTCTCGATCATTTATGTTAAAACCTGATTTAAAAGGATATGAAATTCCTGGCCCAAAAATTGAAATGACTTTCATTCCTGAGGTACATTCTCTAAATGAATACCTATTAGTAGCCCAAAAATATAACATCATCTCATTTGAACAGTAAATCTCTTTTTCATCAGGGTAATAGTTATTTTCTTCAATTAATTTACTTAAACTCTTCATGTCCAAACTAGAACCTGAGCTTCTTTCAGCATCTTGAAATACTCTCAAAAAATTTAACTGACTCAAAATATTATTTATTTCTTTGGAGGCATTGGTTCCAACATCTAAGATTCCTTCAAAAGAAAATGGCAACTCTTCACTTGCAATAACTTCTTCAGGAATATAACTTTTTAAAACAGTGTTTTTAATCTCGTACCTCTGTGATTCAATAAAATTTGTTAATAAAATAAAAACTACTATAAGGGACCCTAATACAGTCAAAAGGCCATATAAATATTTTCTTAAATCCTCCCTTCTATAAACTAGTATTGAAATTGCAAATATTAGTCCTGTAAATATACCTATTAGTGAGCCTCTTGAACCTGAATTAAAAATAGTCCATATAGAAACTACTAAACCTGATGTTGATATCCATACAAATAACTTTGAAGTTGTGCCAAAATTCAAATATGTCTTTTTTATTGAATCAATATAGCTTATTTGAAATTCTCTAATAATTAATCCAATTGACATAAAAGAAATAATAGAAAGATATGAAGCTAGGTATGCTGGGTTTCCAATGGTAGATTCAACTCTCTCTCCCAATGTGTAAGATCGTTCTGGATTAACAACACTTGGGAATATATCTAAACCAAATAATATTGGAATAACTAAATCAAAAAATTCTAATAAACCCAATAAAGAAACTACAAACCCAGCAAAAACATTTATTTTTAATAATTTAATCCATGATTTTTCTTTTCTTAGAACTGAACTTGAAACAATAATCAATAATAACCAATGAAAATAATCTGTAACCCCTTCCATTCTTTCCCAATTACTCCAAAAACTATTAACTGGGCTAGATCCTGCTAATGCTGCTAGAGATTGAATAAGGACAAATATTGAAAAAATTAGAATTAATGAATTCTTATCTGGCAAATAAGATTTATTAGAAGTTAACAAAATTAAATAGATGCCGCTTAGGAAATATATAATCCCTTTTAGCCACATAGACTTTCCAACAACATAAGGGAAAACAGTTTCAGGCGAAACAACTAAAGGCATAAACAATATAAGGCTTAATCCAAAAAATATAATACTTGGAAAATATTTATCTATATTTATTCTTAATTGACTCATGAATCCTTTAAAAAACTTACTGTGCTTTCTAGTCCAGCCTTCAAATTATAATTTGGTGACCAGCCAATACTTCTAGATTTTGAATTATCTATTTCAATGCCAAATATATCCCCTTCCCTTTTCTCAAGAAAGATTGGTGGCTTTTTATACCCAATGATATTAGAAATATAATCAAATATTTCAATTGTTTTAGTAATTTCTCCACTTGAAATATTAAATGTTCCAATTTCTTTAGAATTTATAATTTTAAGTACAAAATCTATAACGTCGTCTACATAAATATAGTCTCTATATTCATCACCATTTCCAAAAATGGAAACATTTTCATTTTTAAGCATTTTCTCTGCAAAAATTGAAACCACTCCGGCTTCGCCATGAGGGTTTTGCCAAGGTCCATATATATTGCTTGGCCTTATTATTATTGTTTTACATTTAAATTTTTTAATTGCAGAGAAATAGTTTAAATAATTTTCAAAGTTTAATTTTGAAATTCCATAAGGACTTAAAGGCTTTGTATCATCACTTTCCTTAAAATTTTTTCCTAATTCTTCCCCGTAAATAGCACCACCAGTTGAGAATGATATAAATTGTTCAACATTAGATTTAGTTGAACTTAAAAAAAGATTTAGTGAGCCACTAAGATTTACATCGTTATCCAAAACAGGATTTTTTGAAGACACAGATACACTCGATTGTGCTGCTAAATGCAAAATTATCTTTGGGTCAATATCTTTAATTAGACTTCCAATATGCTTAGACCTAATATCAATTTTTTCATATTTAACAACATCAAAATTAATTTTTGGCTTTTCAATATCAATGGAAAAAATTTCATAAATATCCTTTGGCAATTTGTCAATTAAATTAGTACCAACAAAACCGGATCCACCTGTAATAAGTATTTTTTCTTTTTTCATTATGTTATAAATTGTGGCTTGTAATGGAGATTGATATGAAAATGATTTAAAGTATCAACTATCAAATATTACTTACTTATATTATATGAAAAAATTTAAAAAGATAAAAAACGGAAATGTGACATCACCAGATGGCTTTATGGCTGATGGAATTTTCGCAGGATTAAAATCTGCAGGTGAAGATAAATTAGATTTAGGAATACTAATTTCAGAATACCCTTGCGAATGGGCAGCAACATATACCGATAATAAAATTAAAAGCTCTTCCATAGATTACTGCAAAGAAGTAAAAGGCAAAATTAAAGGAATAATAGTAAATAGCGGATCTGCAAATTGTTGTGTTGGTGAACAAGGATTGATTGATGCAAAAAATATAACAAATAAATGTGAAGAGATTTTTCAGTCTAAATTTCCTTTTTTAATGAGTAGTACCGGGGTCATAGGGGTTGAAATACCAGTTGGTTTAATTATAGGTTCTATTGAAAAGTTTAATCTTGATGTAAAAGGTGGTGAAAAATTCTCGAGAGCTATAATTACAACTGACTCAAAAACAAAGAATATTTCAGTAGAAGTAAATTCTAAAAATGGATCTTATAAAATTGGCGGAGTAGCAAAAGGGAGCGGGATGATTCATCCAAAAATGGGCACTATGTTGAGTTACATAACTACTGATGCTGACATATCATCAACTAATTTAACAAAAATTTTAAGAAAATCCGTTAAAAATTCTTTCAACCAAATTGATATAGACGGAGACACTAGTACAAATGATACTGTTGTTGTAATGTCGAATGGAGCATCCGGTAATAAAATCCATACTAAAGAAGATATTGATGAATTCCAAGAAGCTATGGATTATGTAACGAAGCATTTAGCGCGATTAATAGCAGAAGATGGTGAAGGCATAAGTCATTTAATTACTGTTGAAGTTAAAGGGGCAAAAAATGAAAATGATGCTCTTGAAGTATCAAATGTTGTAGTATCATCTTCTTTGGTCAAAACAGCAATTTTTGGTAAAGATCCTAATTGGGGCAGAATAATGATGGCAATTGGAAATGCTAATGCTGAAATATTAAGGGATAAAATAAAAATTTATGTTAACGGAATACAAATTGCAGAAGAAGGAAAATCAATTTCATTCCATTATCAATCTGTTTTGTCAGCTTTAAATAAATTCCAAATTGATATCGTAATTGATTTGGGAATTGGTAATGGTAGGGGCATGGCATGGGGGTCTGACCTTACAGAAGAATACGTAATCTTTAACTCAGCTTATACCACTTAAATATGAATTCAGAAAGATTAAGTGTAATAAAAATTGGTGGAAGTACAATTAATGATTGGGGTAAAAACTTATCTCAATTGAACCATATTTTAGATATGGGGCAATCAATAATTATTGTTCATGGTGGAGGTAAAACAGTTAGTGAATGGGGTTCAAAATTAGGTATTAGGCCAGAATTTGTTAAGGGATTAAGGAAAACAGATAGCAATACTTTAGAAGTTGCAATTTCAATATTATCAGGTTTGGTAAATAGTAAATTAGTTTCTTATTTAAATAACAGAAAAATAAATGCAGTTGGCATTTCTGGCCTATCAGGCAATATGATTATGGCCAATGTAGCAAATAAAGAACTAGGTCTTGTAGGCGAAATAAGAAGTATAAATACAGATTTAATTGAAAATTTGATAAATAATAACTTTGTTCCAGTTATTTCACCGTTGGGAATTAACCATAATCCAAAAAATATCGATGAGTCCATACTAAACATAAATGCAGACTTTGTTGCATCAGAAATTGCAAAAACTTTGAGAGCAAATAAGTTAATTTATCAAACCGATGTTGATGGAATCAAAGACGAAAAAGGAAGAGTAATACCAAAAATGACTCTTGATCAAGCAAAAAATCTTATTTATTCAGGAATTGTTGTTGGGGGCATGGTCCCAAAACTCCAATCTTGCATTGATTCAATGCAGGGGGTTGACCATAGTCATATAATAAACGGTAGCGGGAACACCTTGGTAGATATATTCAAGGGAAAGCGTGTAGGAACAGAAATTATAAATTAAGGAAAAAAAATGACAACATCAGATTGGAAAAAACTAGAATCTACATACTATATGCAGGTTGTAAACAGGCTGCCTTTAGTTTTGGTGAAAGGTCAAGGAACAATAGTATGGGATGAGTCTGGAAAAAAATATTTAGATTTTACATCTGGGTGGGCTGTAATGAATTTAGGCCACACTCATCCTGCAGTTTCAAATGCGATTAAATATCAAGTGGACAATATAATGCAGATGACAAATCTTTTTTATACAATTCCACAGCTAAAATTGGCAAAGTTATTAATTGATAATTCTTGTTTTGACAGAGTGTTTTTTTCAAATAGTGGAGCGGAAGCTAATGAAGGGGCTTGTAAATTAGCAAGAAAGTGGGGCAAGCATAAATTAGATGGAGCATATGAGATTATTACTATGGAAAACTCATTTCATGGAAGAACTTTGGCAATGATGGCGGCGACAGGGCAAAAAGAGTATCAAGAAAAATGGCAACCACTGCCAGAAGGATTTGTGAACGTTGAATATAACAATATTGAAGCAATAAAAAAAGCAACAAAGAAAAATACTTGCGCTGTATTGCTAGAAGTTGTCCAAGGTGAGGGAGGAGTAAATATTCCTGATCATAGTTATTTACTTGAAGTCCAAGAATGGTGCCATCAAAATAATATTCTTTTTATGGTAGACGAGGTTCAAACTGGAATGGGCAGGTTAGGCACATTGTTTGGTTATCAAAAATTTGGTCTTGATCCTGATGTAATGGTTTTAGGCAAAGCTTTAGGAGCTGGGACACCATTAGGTGCATTTTTATGCAAAGAAAGATTTTCAGTTTTAGAGCCTGGCGATCATGGTAGTACATTTGGTGGAAATGCCTTAACAACTGCGGCTGGCTGGTCAGCACTAAAATACATCATTGATAATGATATTGCATCTGATTGTGCAGATGCCGGTAAATATTTGAAATCAATGCTTGATGGCCTTGCATCAAGACACTCAAATATTGTTGAAATTAGAGGATATGGTTTACTAATAGGTGTTGAAATTTCAAAAAATAAGGCGCCAGATGTAATGAAATTATGTCTAGAAAAAGGTTTACTAGTAAATGCAGTAAGGCCAAATACTTTAAGGTTGTTCCCTCCTTTGAATGTAACTGAAGGAGATATAAATAAAGCTATTGAAATCCTTGAAGAGGCTTTTGACGAACTAAAAATATAAGGGAGTCTTTATGGCAAAAGATATTGCTGTATTAGCTTACAGCGGAGGTTTAGATTCAACTATTTCAATTGATTGGATCAAAGAAAATTATGGTTATGAAGTAATTACCCTGACAGTGGATTTAGGTGGTGGTCAATTTTCAGATGACCTAGAATCAAGAGCTAAAAAAGCAGGTGCTTTAGATTGCGTTATTTTAGATGTTAAAAATGAATTTGTTAAAGATTTTATTTTACCTAGTCTAAAAGCTGGAGTGATTTATGAAAATAATTATTTATTAGCAACATCTATTGGCAGGCCATTAATGGCAAAAAAGTTAGTTGAAGTTGCTTACAAATACAACGCGAGAGCAGTAGCTCATGGCTGTACAGGAAAAGGAAATGATCAGGTTAGGTTTGATACAGCTATTAAAACACTTTCAGCTAATGAACCTTTAGAAATTATAGCTCCAGCAAGAGAAGCTTCTTTAACTAGAGATCAAGAAAAAGAATATGCTGAAAAACTTGGAATAAAATTGCCAGGTGTTGAAGAAAGAGTTTACTCAATTGACAGGAACTTATGGGGACTAGCTATAGAAGGCGAAGATTTAGAAGATCCATGGGTAGAGCCACCAGAAGATGCATATTTAATAACAAAGAATTTAGAGGATACTCCAAATGATCCTGCATACATAGAAATTGGGTTTAAAGAAGGTATGCCTAATAAATTAAATGGAGAGACAATGGATTTTTTGGAAATAATTGAAAAATTAAATCTAATTGCTGGAGATCATGGAGTAGGAAGGGTAGTTCATGTTGAAAATAGATTGGTTGGTATTAAATCTAGAGAAGTTTACGAAGCTCCCGGAGCTACTGTTATCCATAATGCTTTCCAATCACTTGAGAAATTGGTTTTAAATAGAGATCAGTCAAGGATGAAAAATATGATTTCAAGCAATTATTCAGATCTCGTATATGACGGTAGGTGGTTTTCTGGTTTAAGGGAAAATTTAGATGCATATTGTAAAAGTTCGTGTAGATATATGACAGGCGAGGTAAGAATAAAATTATATAAATCGAAATGTGATGTTGTTGGAGCTAAGTCCCCTTATTCACTTTACTCGTATGATTTAGCTACTTACTCTAATGACGATAAGTTTAAGCATGATTCAGCCGAAGGGTTTATTGACATATACAGCCTTCCATCTAGAATTCAAAGAAAACAGCAAATTCATGATGAGCTAACAGATTAATATGAAAAAAAATAATACAGATAAAGTTTTTTCAAAAAAATTAATAAGCAATTTTAGTTCTTCCTTGAGTCAAGATAAAAGGCTATACAAAGAAGATATTGAGTTATCTATCGCATACAGCAAAGCTTTAGCAAAAATAAATATTCTTAATCCCAAAGAACAGAGAAGCATAGAGAAGGCTCTAAAAAATATTTTTAAGGAAATTAAAAATAAAAAGTTTGAATGGAGACCAGAACTCGAAGATATTCATATGAATATTGAAAGTAGATTGCATGACTTAGTAGGTCCATATGCTGGGAAAATACATACAGGTAAATCTAGGAATGATCAAATTGCAACAATAGAAAGAATGTATGTGAAAAATTCAATACTTGATTTATTTAGCAAAATTGAAACACTGCAAAAAGAGATTGTATTAAAAGCAGAAAGCCATTTAGACTTTGTAATGCCATCATACACTCACCTTCAAAGAGCTCAACCAATACTACTTTCACACCAACTAATGGCATATTATGAAATGTTGCAAAGAGACAAAGCAAGATTATTAAATTGTTATGAAATTTCAGATGAATTAATTTTGGGCTCTGGCGCAGTAGCTGGTTCATTTTATAAACTTGATAGAAACTTTATTGCAAAAGAATTAAATTTCAAGAAGATTAATTCTAATAGTATAGATGGAGTAAGTGATAGAGATTTCATTATTGAATTTTTGTCTTCAATTGCAATTTCAATGATGCATTTATCGAGAATATCTGAGGAATTCATCATTTGGTCTTCAGAAGAATTTGAATTTATAGAACTTTCAGATGATGTAGTTACAACTTCTAGTATGATGCCTCAAAAAAGAAATCCTGACTTCTTAGAATTGATTAGAGGGAAGTTCGGAGGAATTTTAGGTAATTTTATTTCTTTACTCGTTACCATGAAGTCCCTACCTTTTTCTTATAATAGGGATATGCAAGAAGATAAAAAACCACTTTTAGACTCTGTTGATGAATTTTCTAATTCATTAGTAAATATGACACAGATAATTAAAAAGTCTAAGTTTAACAAAGATAAACTTAAAAATGCTACTGATGGAAATATTTTAGCCACTGATATAGCTGATTTATTATCATTAAAAGGCATGCCGTTTAGAGAAGCTCATATAAAGGTTTCAAATTTAACTAAGAAATTAAAAAAACAAGGTAAAGTCATATCTGACCTTAACTCCAAGGAACTTAACGAAAAACTTGATGTAGATTTCAATTTAAAAATTGATTTATTTAAAAGTATTAATTCCAGAAAACTTAAAGGTGGGACTTCAAAAGTTCAAGTTAAAAAAGAAATCATAACTGCCAAGAAGACCCTTAAGCTTTAAGTATGGTTAAGTCAAATAAATATACTCTATCAGCATCGATATTAGCTGCAGACTTTTTGAATATTTCAAAAAATGTTAAGAACTTGAAAGAATTTGGTTGCAACGAAATTCATTTTGACGTTATGGATGGTAGATTTGTTGAAGAAATTTCAATGGGTCCAATTATTTTAAAATCAATAAAAAAAGATATTAATTTGCCTGTAGATGTACATCTTATGGTAGATAATCCAGAAAAAAACATTGAACAATTTTCTAAATTAAATGTTCAAACAATCACTTTCCATTATGAAGCTACTTCTGATCATAAATCAATAATTGAATTAATTAAATCTAAAGATATAAAAGTTGGAATTGCGATAAATCCATTAACAGATGTAGAAAATATTTTTAAATATATTGATCAAATTGATCGAGTATTAATAATGTGCGTTAACCCAGGCTATTCAGGACAGAAATTTAATAAAAAAGTTTTAGATAAAATAAAAAAAATTAAAAAATATTGTAATCAAAAAAATTTAAATAATACCTTTGAAATTGGTGTTGATGGTGGCATTAATAATTCAAATATTAAGGATTGCCTTGAAGCAGGTGCAAATGTATTTATATCTGGCTCATCAATTTTTTGGAATGGTGATGTTAAATCTAATATAATGTCTCTGTATAGTAGTATGGAAAGCGATAATGAGTAGTACATCTTTGGCAAAAAGTGGCCTAAACTCTTTTGAATATGTTGAGCTAATAAAAATTTTTACTTTGGCTCTCGAAAAGCACAAAGATTATATGAATTCACTAAATGTATTCCCTGTCCCTGATGCAGATACTGGCACAAACATGTATGTATCTATAAAAGGCATTCAAGATAGTCTTAAAGATAAGTCTAATTTAAATAATTTTGACGAGTTGTCAAAAAGTGTTGCAGATTTTGCTTTACTTTCTGCTCAAGGAAATAGCGGTCTTTTAGTAGCACAACTTTTTAGAGGTATTAATAGCGCAATGAAAGGTTCAAATGAATTAGGGCTAAAAGAGTTAAGTGAATCTTTTGATAAAACATATGAATATGCTTATACATCTGTACATGAACCTCAAGAAGGTACCATGATTACCATAATGAGAGAATGCGCTTCAAAAGCTAAGTCACTAAAAAATAAAAACATGAGTTTCGTTGAAGTTTTTGAAGAAATTTCTAAAAGTGCGAAAAATGCAGCTGATGAAACAATTAATCAAATGGAATTATTAAAGAAGGCAAATGTAATTGATTCTGGTGCTTATGGATTTTCTGTGATGCTAGAAGCAGCTTTTAATTGTTTAGGAATAGATAATAAAGGAAATGTGAATTTAAAATTAGATGGCTCCTACTCTTTTATTCCGAATATACCTCAAGAAAGAAGCTTCAATAAGGAGTTTTTCCAAGACTCCTCTCATGATGATTGGGGATACTGCGTTGTTTTTGCTATTTCTGGCAAAGGTATTGATATAGAAAAAATTAAAGATCAGCTATCTGATAAAGGAAGATCTCTAGTCGTTTCTGGTTCTGATTCGGTGTGCAAAGTTCATATTCATTCTGAAAGCCCTGGTGAAATTTTAGAATTTTCAAAAAAGTTTGGTGAAATATCAAATGAAAATATTTCAAACATGGATGAACAGTTTGATGAAATGAAAAGTAATGTTTCTCAAAAATTCAAAAATAACGTTTCAATTCTTGCAATAACTTCGGGAGAAGGGATAACAAATTTCTTGAAAAAAAATACTTTTGGGTCAATAAGCTTCCTTTCAAATAAAGATTTTGAAGAAATTGATAAGTCAAAATTTTATAATTTGATAAAAAGAATTGAATCAGAAAATGTCCTTATTATTGGAAATTCGATTAAAGTAAATGAAAAATTAAGTAAATTTGCAGATTCTATAAGTAGTAATTTTAAAATTATTCAATCAAGCAATGATTCAGAACTTATTTCATCTATTTTTGCATTTAGCCCTGAGACTGATTTAAATGAAAATATGATTAACATCTCATCTGCTTTGGATGAAAACATTTCTATACATCTATCTGATTCAGATGTAGAAAATTTAGATTTAAATAACAACTTGAAAGATTTAGATCATAGATTTGTAACTATTTTATCTCATGAAAATAAGCATGAAGAGTCCTCTAAAATTCAAAAATATTTAGAAGAAAACTTTGAATTAGACGGCGTGGAGAGGATAACTCATTCTTCTTCTGAATATGATTTTATTGTTTCTGTTGAGTAATGGTCTATTTACAGGGTAGTTTCAATCTTGTAAATTATAATAAATAAATAATTCCGTAGGGGGAAAGATGTCGATAGCCATAGTTTCAGATAGTGCATGCGATCTACCAAAAGATATTTTAAAAAAATTTAACATAACCGAAGTTCCTGTTAATGTAACTTTCGGAGATAAAGTATACAAAGAAAATGTTGACATTACTGGAGATGAATTTTATAAAAAACTTACTTCTAGTAATGATTTTCCTACCACTTCACAACCATCACCAGGTGACTTTGAAAAAATCTATAATAATTTACTAAAAAAGTATGATGAAATTTTATCTATTCACATATCCTCAAAAGTAAGTGGTACTTATAATTCAGCGGTTCAAGCGGCAGATAAAGTCGGAAAAGGAAAAATTACTGTTGTAGATAGTTTAAGTGTTTCCATGGGGACAGGATTAGTAATAATTAAAGTTGCTGAAATGCTTAAAGAGAAAAAATCTTCGAAAATAAAAGATCTTGAAAAATATGCAAAGGATCTTGTTAGAAAATCAAGAATTATTGTAGCTTGTGAAACAGTAGAATATCTAAAAAGAGGTGGCAGAGTAAGTTCAGCTGCAGCATTTTTTGGAGCACTTCTAAATGTTAAGCCTGTAATTGGAAATAGGGATGGTGAAGTTATTGCAATTTCAAGACCGAGATCAATGGTAAAAGCTCTTTCATTTCTTAGAAGAGAAGCAGAAAGCTACAAGAATCACCAAGGAATGGCTGTAATGCAAACTACGGAATCATTTGATTCTAGGGCATTGTACAATTCATTGTCTGGAAATCAGGAATCAAAAAAAGGAAATAAGGATAGCAATGCATCTACAAAAAACATGTATATTGGTGATGTTGTAAAAGCACAATTTGGTCCTGCAATTGGTGCTCATGCTGGCCCAGGAGCTGTGGGGGTAGCATTCATTGGTGATGCTCCTGAGTAGATTTAAACTTTGAATAGAAGCCTAGCCAAAGATTTAAATATAAGAAAAACAACAGAGTCAAAATTAAACGAACTTGGAATAAATAGCCCAATCCAATTAGTTAATTATCATCCTTATAAATATACTGACTACTCTGACTTAAAAAAAATATATCAATGTAAAAAAGATGACAATGTAACAATTCTAGGCAAAGTCATCAATATAAAAAAAGTAAATTTTTCCAAAAAGATGAGTTCTTGCTCGGCTACAATAACTGATGACACTGGCTTTCTTGATATTATTTGGTATGGACAACCTTACCTTGCTTCAAAATATAAAAAAGGGAAAACAATTTTAGTAAGTGGAAAAATTACTAAATTCAAAAATAAAATTCAACTTACTAATCCAGAAACTGAATTAATAGAGAATCAAAATCTAGAAAACTTACTTGATGAAAAGATATTACCTTTTTATTCTCTCAAAGAAGTTATCCCTCAAGCTACATTTAGAAATATTGTAAAAAAATGTTTAGATAAATATAAAGATAAGTTTAATGACTATATCCCTTTTGAAATTTTAGAAGATACTAATTTAATAAATATCAATGATTCATATAGGAATATTCATTTTCCGAAAACTATTGAAATGCTAGATAAATCTATTAAAAGATTTACTTTTGAAAAAATGCTTTTTAATCAGATATACATGCTAACTAGAAGGCGTGAAAGAGAAAAAAAACTATCTGGAATAAGAGTTGATATTCGAAAAGATATAATTAATGATTTTAAAAATTATTTTGAATTTGATTTAACAAAAGATCAGTTAACTTGCTTAGATGAAGTTCTAAATGATTTATCAAAAAATGTTCCAATGCGAAGGATGTTGCAAGGTGAAGTTGGTAGCGGGAAAACTCTTGTAGCTTTAATTAGCCTTTTTGCAGTAATTAATTCAGGACTACAGGGTGCTATGATGGCTCCAACGGAAATATTAGCAGAGCAACATTATTTAAACATTATAAAAAATTTTATTGGTGAACCTTTTTTGGATTACGATAAATCTATAAGCAAGATAGTCCTTCCTGGATTGTTAAATAAGCAAATTGTTGTGGCTCTATTAACAGGTAGCCAAACTGCAAATTATAAAAAATTAGTGTATAAATTAATTGAAAATAGAGAGATTGATTTAATTATTGGCACACATACATTATTTCAAGAAAATTTTAAACCATATAATTTGAGTTATGTTGTAATAGATGAACAGCATAGATTCGGTGTAAATCAACGTGATGAGTTATTAAAAAAAACAAAGATTCCTCATATTTTATCTATGTCAGCTACCCCTATTCCAAGAAGTTTAGCTTTAACAATTTATGGAGATCTTGATATTAGTTCAATAAAACAAGTCCCTTCAGTAAGGAAGCCTATTGATACAAGGTGGTGCAGGAACGAAGACGAGAAGTCAGATGCATATAAAAAGGTATTAAGTGAAATAAGTAAGGGTAATCAAGTTTTTATAGTATGTCCATTAATACATAAGTCTGAAAAAATTAATGCAGTTTCAATTGAAGAAATAAAAGATGAAATTGAAAATTCGGAACTTTCAAAAATCAAATATGACTTTTTGCATGGAGAAATGGATATTAATGAAAAAAGTCAGGTTATGGAAAATTTCAAAAATAAAAATTTTGATCTATTAATTGCTACACCAGTCATTGAAGTTGGTGTAGATATACCAAATGCTACATGTATTATTATTGAATCATCTGACAGATTTGGAATGGCTCAATTGCACCAAATAAGAGGTAGAGTTGGAAGAAGTAATAAAAAGAGCTTCTGTTATTTATTTACAAGAAATTTATCAGAAGAGTCTTTTGAGAGATTAGATTTATTTAAAAAAACAAAGGATGGATTTGATTTAGCCGAAGCTGATTTAAAACTTAGAGGTCCAGGTGATTATATTGGAAGCAGGCAAAGTGGTATAAGCGATATTTCATATAAAATGATCAGCGATGAGATGACTTTAAAAATCTCCAGAAAATGGGCAAAAAATATTGTGTTTAGCAAAATTAAATTAGGCAGTAAATATAATGGTTTAAGAGAAGAATATAAAAAAAGATTTAAGGACACCTCATCTGGAATATCTTAAATTTTAATATCTAATATCTTAACTGCATTTCTGTTTAAAATATTTTTAAGATCTTCATCTGGAATTTTTGGCAAATTAAATTGTTTAGCATAAAGGTTTAAATTATTTATTCCTTCTTCGGTTTGTTGAGGCGTTGTAACTGGCCAATCGGACCCAAAAAAAACTTTATCTAAAACCCCCCATTCACTAAATAAATTCATTCCTTGCCAAAAAGACCATGGTCTATAAAATTGAGCTGACAGATCTGCGTATACATTCTTATGTTTTCTTACAACAGACATGCAATATTCTTGCCAAGGATGACCAAGATGAGCAAGGATCATTTTAAGATTTGGGAATACTGTAGCTATCTTGTCTATGAATCTAGGGTGAGAGTATTCTAAAGGAGCATTAGTTACAGGGGAAGTCCCTTGATGAAAAATGATAGGTACATTGTCATTTTCAAGCCTAGAATAGAGGTTCATGGCTTCAACTGAATGAGGATGAAAATCTTGATAATTAGGACCTAATTTAATACCCTTAATATCTAATTCATTAAGGCACCTTTTATACTCGTAATCTAAATTTTGATCCATTGGATGAAGAGACATAAAGGGGACAATTTTTTTTGGAGATAATTTAGAAACTATAGATGCGATATCATTATGATTAAATTTTTTATCCCACCCAGGTGCTGATAATATTTCTGATTTAGCATCCCAAGGTTTTCTAGCTATACCAAATATAAAACTAAACTCTACATTTTCCATAGAGCTTAAATAATCATCAACAGAATTAGTTAATTTAGTTTTGAATTGAGATCCAGACTGCATAGATTCATCAAATCTTATTTCTGAATCAGGAACTTTTTTTTGATGTGAAGGAATATGTGTATGAACGTCTGTAATCATTTTTTTTGGTACCCCGTACGAGATTCGAACTCGTGATCTCCACCTTGAAAGGGTGGCGTGTTAGGCCGCTACACTAACGGGGCCTTACTAATAGGTTATTAAGGATACAATGGCATATTATTTAATCCAAGCGTTTCTTCAAAATCAAACAATAAATTCATATTCTGTACTGCTTGTCCAGACGCACCCTTAGTTAAGTTATCTATAACAGATATTATTCTATATGAATTCAAATCATTATTCTTCTTTAATTCTTGAAAGTATAAATTACAATTATTTGTACCCCTTACATCTTTAACTTTAGGGGATTCACTAAGTACATTTACAAAGGGGTGTTCAGAAAAATAATTAATATATTCTTCAATATCTATTTTTTCATTTGATTGAAAATAAATTGTTGAAAATATTCCCCTTACCATAGGAGCAAGATGGGTTGTTAGATGTAGTTTAAAATTCAAATTATTTTCAATTTCAGGTTCATGTCTATGACCATTTAGTGAATATGCAGAAAAATTATCAGATATTTCAGAAAAATTATGTTCAATTTTTTTACTTCTTCCTGCTCCTGAAATCCCAGTTTTTGCATCTATTATTATATTTACAATATTTTTGCCAATAAGTGGAATTAAAGGAATAGTCCCACATGTTGGAAAGCATCCAGGATTAGAAATAAATTTACTAGAAGAAATCTTTTTTTTATTTAATTCTGGCAAACCGTAAACAAATTTGTTTATTAAAGATGGGTAAGGGTGCTTTGATTCATATGTAGATTCGTAAATTTCAACTGGAAGCCTAAAATCTGCACTTAGATCAACAGTATTAACTTCGTTGTTAACAAATTTCCCGATTACTTCAGCACTTGCCTTATGGGGTAAACATGAAAATATTAAATCTACGTTATCTTTTAGTTCATCTTGTATAACTAGGTCTCCATTGTAAAAATTGAAAACGTTACTCAATTTTTCACCTGCCATACTTCTTCCAGTGACCTGAGTAATTTCAACTTCTGGGTGCATTTTAAGTATCCTTAAAAGCTCTAAACCAGAATAACTAGTAATGTTTATAATACCTATTTTTTTCATAATGTTGATACTTATTTAAATTGAAATCCTAACATTTTTTTATTTCTTTGTCTTTGAGTTTAATTTAAATATTTTTTTATATTTAAGCTTTATTAGTAATAATTGGTTTCTTTCTTTCAGGAAAACAAAATTTACATATTTCACATATAGTTCCATCGCAGCCTCTTGCAGTACAATTTGATCTTCCGTAAAAAATAAATTGCAGGTGCAATTTATTCCAGCTTTCAATTGGAAAAAGTTTTTTTAAATCATTTTCAGTTTGTTTTACATTTTTTCCTCTCGTTAATCCCCACCTTTGTGCAAGACGATGTATGTGGGTATCAACAGGGAATGCAGGGTGTCCGAATCCTTGCGACATTACTACGCTTGCTGTTTTATGACCAACTCCTGGCAAGCTTTCAAGATCTTTGAAGCTTTCAGGAACTCTTGAATTATATTTTTCTATAATGATTTTTGATAGATGAAATATATTTGACGACTTTTGAGGAGCTAATCCACAGGACCTAATAATATTCTCAATTTTTGAAATAGACATTTTCATAATCTTTTCAGGAGTATTGCCAATCTTAAACAATTTTGGAGTAATTTGATTTACTCTCTCATCAGTGCATTGAGCACTCATTAAAACTGCTATTAATAACTCAAATTGGCTATTATGTTTAAGCGGTATAGGTGCCTCTGGGTATAATTCATTAAGTTTGTTTAATATATAATCTGCTCTTTCTTTCTTTAACAATTTATTAGATTCTATTTCTTGAAATTGCAATTATTGTTTCTAAAGCTTTTCTGTAATTTGATTTAGGAATGTTTAACAATGAATTAAGTGCTTTTTCATAATGATCATTAACTATGTCTTTAGATTGTTTAATTGAGTTTGATTTTATTATTTCATTTAATAAATTATCTTTCTCTTTGTTTGATAAATTTTTAATAATATCCTTATTGTATTTTTGAGATTCTAAGTACAATATTAAGGGTAAAGTTATAACTCCTTCTGATAAGTCGTTCAGTACTGGTTTACCCTCTTTATTCTTTGAAGAAGTTATATCAAGGATATCATCTTGTATTTGGTATGCCATTCCGAAATGATAACCAAATTCAGAAATATCTTTAATATTGTTTTCATCTCCACCACCTATTACGCATCCACTAAATGAAGCAGTTTTGAATAGCGAAGCAGTTTTTAGATAAGTTTTTTCAAAATACTTTTCTTTAGTTAAGCTAAAATTATTAGACTCAATATTTTCAAATAATTCTCCTTTGGAAAGTTCAACTATTGTTTCTGCAAACCTTTTTACTAATAAAATATTTCCAGTATCACAAACAAATATTGCAGAAGTAGCAAAAACATAATCACCAAGTAAAACGGCAATGTTACCTCCCCATAGATTGCTTGCTGTAGCTTTCCCTCTTCTAACATCTGCTTTATCAACAGTATCATCATGAATTAAGGTAGCTATGTGAAGAAGTTCAACTGCTGTAGCCATTCTTAATGAATTATTTCTGTCATAATTATTTAATAAATTTGAGCAAAGTAAAGTTATTACTGGCCTTAGCTGTTTTCCTGGAGAAGAAAGAACGTAAGATAATCTCTTCGATATTTCTTCAGAATATCCTGACTCTTTTCCTGACAACTCTTCGATATTCTTTTTTACAATAATTAAGTCGTCTTTTACGTATTCGATTATTTCGTTAAATGAAGACATTACTATTTTTCTATTTCAATTTTTTTAAATAATGGACTTATGTTGTCTATTTTAATTCCAGATTTAGCTTCTCTATATTTCCATTCAGGAATAACATTTCCAAAATTAAACATAGAGGATATTTTTAATGAAGTTTTTGGCAGAAAAGGTGAAATTAGTACGCCTAAGTTTGAAATTAAATTTGCCCCGACCCATAAAGTATTTGCTGCAATTTGTTTATCTGATTTAATTGTTGCCCAAGGTTCTTTCTGGTCAATATATCTATTTCCAAGCTTGGCCAAATTCATTATCTCTTTCAAACTATTTCTGAATTGCCTTTTTTCTAAGAATTTACCAGTGGATTCGTAAGAACGTTTAATTTCAGAAATCATCTCATTGTCTTTATCATCAATTTTTTTAAAATTGGGAACCACATTATCAAAATTATTTTTTATAAGAGATTGTATTCTATTTACCAGATTACCAAATGTGGCAACTAACTCATTGTTATTTGATTCAAAAAATGAATCCCATGTAAAATCCGAATCTGAACTTTCAGGCATAATAGATGTTAAGTAATACCTTAATGCTTCTGAGTCGTATTCTTTTAAAAAATCAGATACCCAAACAGCCCAATTCTTAGATTTTGAAAACTGTTTTCCTGAAAAATTTAAATATTCATTTGCCACTACATCATAAGGCAGGTTGTAATCACCAGAACCCATTAAAATAGCAGGAAGAATTATTGTATGGAATGGAATATTGTCCTTGCCTTGAAAGTAAAAATGTTTTGACTCAGGATTTTGCCACCATTCTTTCCAGATATCTTTATTATTTGAGATATTTTTATCACTTTCAGCCCATTCAATAGATGCTGATAAATAACCAATTACAGCTTCAAACCAAACATAGATTCTCTTTTTTTCATAATTTTTAATTGGGACTTCAACTCCCCAATCGATATCTCTTGTAATAGCCCTATCTATTAAACCTTTGGATAAAAATCCTAAACTTTGATTTTTCACCCCAGGCTTCCAATATGATTTAGATTTTATCCATTTATTTAGGCCTTCTTGAAATTCAGGCAGTTTTAGATATATATGATTAGTTTCTTTGAAAGTAACTTTGCTATTATCGATAGTTGAAATTAAATTTTTTAAATCAATAGGCTCAAAATCTTTACCACAATTGTCACACTGATCACCCTTAGTCCGTGATGGACAATGTGGACAGTCTCCTTCAATATATCTATCTGACAAAAACATTTCAGATTCTTCTGAATATGGTTGCTTTGAAACTTTTTCTTGCAAGTATCCTTTTTCGTTTAATAAATTAAATAATTTTTGAACAACTTCCTTGTGATTTTCTGTTCCAGTTTTTGTGTAAAGATCAAAAGAGAAATCTAAATCTTTAAATGTTTCACTCCAAATATTATGATATTTCTCAGAAATTTCTTTAGGTGTTGTATTTTCTTCCTTAGCCCTAATTGTTACTGGTGTTCCATGTTGATCGCTACCAGAAACCATTAATACATTATTCCCTACCATTCGGTGGTATCTGGCAAATATGTCAGCTGGCAAATTATTCCCAGCAATATGTCCTAAATGAGGTTCTCCATTAACATAAGGCCAAGCAACGCATACTAATATATTTTCAGGTTTATTTTTCAAGCTCTTTATTTATTAAAATTTTTTAAATATATATTGTATATTTTTTTTTGGTTAATACCTAAATAATTTGATGCAATTTTAATAGCATCTTTTCCTGAAAAATTTAAATTTAATAACTCATTCAATTTTGATGCAATATCTTTTTCAGTATAGTCTTCGGCATTTTTATTCAGTTTATTATTTTCAATTATTAGTATGTACTCACCCCTTGCTAAGTCTATTTCAGGCAAAGAATCTTCAGGTTTTAGATATATAATTTTCTCATTTAATTTGGTTAATTCTTTAAAAATAATTAGATTTGAATTTTGAAAAATTTTCCTGGACTCATCTATTAAGCGAATAATTCTTTTTGGTGATTCAAAAAGAATAATATTTTTATTTATTTGAGAAAGATTTGTTAAATTCTTAATTAAACTTTTAATATTTTTTGGTAAAAATCCAACAAATATAAATTCGCCATCAAGCCCAGATGCAGAAAATGCTGTGGTTATTGATGATGGCCCAGGCAAAGGAATAACTTGAATTCCTTTTGAATTTAATTTTTTAATTAATTTTGAGCCTGGATCAGAGATTGCAGGAGTACCTGCGTCAGAAACCAATGAAATAACGTTTGATTTTAATAGATCTAAAATTTTATCAATCATTGATAATTCATTATCTTTATAAAAACTTATTAATTTTTTTTTAATCGAAAAATGGTTGAGAAGCTTTGCAGTTCTTCGAGTATCTTCGCACAAAATTAAATCACTATTTTTTAAAATGTTTAATGCTCTAATTGTTATATCATCCAAATTACCTATAGGAGTAGGGACTATATAAAGAGGATTCATTATTTTTTTGAAGCTTTATGCTGTTCATCTGCATGATAAGAACTTCTAACTAGTGGGCCGGCTGCAACATGCTTAAACCCTAACTCCATACCTATATGTTCAAATTTTGTAAATTCCTTTGGGTGATAAAACTTGTCAATTTCATGATGTTTTTTTGAAGGTCTAAGGTACTGACCTATGGTAAGTAGGTCGCAATTAACTTTCCTTAAGTCATTCATAGTTTCAATTATTTCATCTTCTGTCTCTCCCAACCCAACCATCATTCCAGATTTTGTTGGTATATTTGGGTTAAGTTCTTTAACTCTTCTTAGAAGTTCTAATGATTGATCGTAATCACCCTTAGGCCTTACAACCCTAAAAACTCTTCTGCAAGTTTCAATATTATGATTTAGTACATCTGGCAAAGCTTTAATTACTGTTTCAAGAGAACTTCTATTTCCATTAAAGTCAGGTATCAACACTTCAACTTTACAGTCTGGATTAAATTTTTTGATTTGTTTTATTGTCATTGCAAATGCACCTGCACCTCCATCTACTAAATCATCTCTATCAACAGAAGTTACAACGGAATATGACAGCCCCATTTGTTTAACAGTATTGGCTACTCTGGATGGTTCAAAAATATCTATTTGAGATGGCCTACCTGTTTTAACATTGCAATATCTACAAGCTCGAGTACAAATATCACCAAGAATCATGAATGTAGCTGTGCCTCTATCCCAGCATTCTCCAATATTAGGGCACGCAGCTTCCTCACAGACCGTATTAAGTTTGGCTGAAGATAATTTTCCCTTTAATGAATTAAAATTGTTTGATGTTGGTGCCTGAACTTTAAACCATTCAGGGAGTCTTCTCTTTGATTGAACCATAATAAATAACTAATTTATTAATATTCTAACATTAATACATTAATATTTATAAAGATATTTATACAAAATTATGATGACTAACTTTAAAAATAATTTAATTATTAAAAATTTATATTTAAAGCATTTCTTGCAAGATGGTTCTTGTGAAGCAGAATATCTTGGTAATAAATTACGAGTTTTTGGTGGAATTGAAGAAGAGATTGTTGATGTTGAAGTTATTGGCAAAGATATTGACTTAATTTGTAATGTTGTAAATATAGTTAAACATTCAAGTTATAGAATTAAAAATAAGTGTATATATTTTTTAGAATGTTCTGGCTGCCAATTGCAACATATTAGTTATGAAAAACAATTAGAAATAAAAAAACAGTTTGTTGTAAAAGAGCTTGAAGAAATAGAAGAAAATATATTAAAAAAAATTCATAATGTTCTTCCTAGTGATAAGCAATTTAATTATAGAAATCACGCTAGATTTTCAGTATCTAAAAGTAAAAAGTATCTTGGTAACTCAGGATTTATAAATCGATGGACTAAAAAACTTGTAAATATAGAAAAATGTGAAATTATGAACCAAAAAATAAATGACAAGAAAAGGCAATTGAAAGGTCATTTAGAAGGAATGTCTCAATACTCTGTTAGAGTATCTGTAAAAGGTGATTCATTTTTAATTCAACCAAAATTTAATGATTTAAATATAATTACTGGACAAAAAAATTATTATGAAAAATTTAAGAATAAAAAAATACAAATTTCTTCACCATCTTTTTTTCAAGTTAATGTTGAACAGGCCGAAAAGATGGGTGAAATTATAGCTGAAATTTGTTCTTTACATGGAAATGAAATTATTCTTGATGCATTTTCAGGAGTAGGTACATTTTCATTACTTCTTTCTGAGAAAGTAAAAAAAATATATGCAATAGAATCCTCTTATTCATCTGTGGAAGATGCAAAAATTAATTTAGATAATTCAAAAAATGTAGAATTGATTCAAAATGAAGTTGAAAACCTTAAAGAATATAAATTTAAAGAAAATATTGACATAGTTATACTTGATCCTTCTAGAAAAGGTGTTCATTTTAATGCTTTAAATTGGGTTTTAAATTTATCTCCAAGCCAAATTATTTACGTTTCTTGTAATGTAAGTAGCTTAAAAAAAGATATTAGAATTTTGGGAACAAGTTATGAAATAGATAAAATAATACCATTAGATATGTTTCCGCAAACAAAGCATGTAGAATGTATTGTTAATTTAAAAAGGGTAAAAAATTGAATATTTTAGGAATAGGAACATTTGAATTATTAGTAATTTTTTTAGTTGCATTTATAATTTTAGGTCCAAAAAAAATTAATAAGTTTTCAAAGGATTTTGCAAAATTAATTAAGCAATTTAACTCTCAGAAAGATGAGCTTAAAGAACTTATTGATGACAATGATGAAGATAAGAAATAAGTTAATGACAGGTTCTAAAATTCAAGTAAAAAATATTAATAGTCATTTTAGCGAACTAAGAAAACGTATTATCTTTTCTTTAATTTTCTATCTAATTGCGACTATATTTGGATTTATTTTTCATAGAAATATTTTAAGCTTAATGGTTCAGCCTGTGACAGAAATTAATCAACTTTCACAGGGGCTTCCAGTTTTTACGAATATCACTGAATTTTGGAGCGTTGTTATGAAGGTTTCATTGCTTTCTGGATTATTAATATCTTTCCCTTTAATTAGTTACCAGGTTTTAGCATTTATTTTGCCAGGATTAAAAAGGAACGAAAAAAAATTTATCATTATTCTTTTACCTGGATCTATTATCTCTTTTTATGCTGGTGCTGCATTTGGTTTCTTTGTTTTATTACCACCTGCTATAAAATTTCTTGTTTATTTTGGTGGAGACATTTCAGAGCCGTTAATAAGAATTGGCTCATTAGTTCAATTGACAATAAATTTGATGATGTGGATGGGTGTATGTTTTCAATTGCCAATAATTATGTATATTTTGGCACTCATAAAAATTGTTGATTCGAAAAAATTATCAAAATTTAGAAAATACTTTATTATTTTTTCATTTATATTGGGTGCTATAATTACTCCAACCTTCGACCCAATTAATCAAATTATAGTGGCTTTGCCAATAATGCTATTGTATGAAGTAGGTATATTGTTATCAAGGACAAGAAAATAGTTTATTTCTTCTTCTTTGTAGTTTTTTCTACTTTTTCATCTTTTCCAGCTAAAGAGTTTTTAAATAACCTTATTCCTCTACCTAACCCTTCACCTACTTCAGGAAGTTTGCCAACACCAAATACAACCATGATGATTACAAATATTAAAAAAATCTCTAATGGTCCTATACCTCTTAAAAAATTCATATTATTTTTCCTAATTAATAATTTCTAATTAATCCTACAACTTTTCCATCAATCTTTACATTATTTTTATCAGTAAAAATTGAAGAATATAGCTTATTTGAAGGCCTGAGTTCAATTTTATTATTATTTATAAACATTCTTTTTAATGTTGCATAATCATCATTAACTCTTGCAGCAACAATATCACCACTTTTTATATCATTTGTTGAAATATTATTGCAATCTAAAATTATTATATCTCCATCCATTATTAAATCACCCTTCATTGAATCACCAGAAATTTTTAATGCAACTATATTGGTGTTATTTTTCAACATACTTTTAGATAAACTTATTGATTCGAAATTACTTCTTTGTTTAAAAAATATTTCATCTGATGAAAATAAATCAAGTGGTGATCCCGCAGAAATATTGCTTACAATTGGAACATTAACAATATCACTGTTTTTTTCAACCTCCTTGGTGCTAGTTATACTTCTAGCCATCCCCCTTTTTCTGTCTAAATAACCATTTTCTTCAAGTATATTTAAATTGTATGATACGACAGATTTTGAACTTAATTTACAACCAATTCTTACATCTTCTATAGTTGGAGATATGCCATTTTCATAAACATAATTTTCAATGTAATCAATGATTAAAACTTGTTTTTCAGATAGTTTTTGATTCAATCTCATTATTGAAGATTAAAAGACATGAATTTTAGTGTCAATTACTAAATGTCACCTATTTTGAATTTAATTTTTTCGATAGTTTTGACTTTTTTCTTGCAACATTATTTTTGTGCATGACACCTTTTTGTGATGCCTTATCAAGTGCTGAAATAGCTTCCTTAAAACTCTTCTGAATTTTGTCTTGATCTTTATTTTCTTCAATTAATTCCATTGAGTTTTTTAATAGGGTTTTCGCTCTTGATGCAATTGGCCTATTGTATTCAGCATTTTTAACAGATGTCCTATGACTTTTTTTGCTTGGCATTTTTACCTTTATATTGTATCTATACTGTTTACTCCGTCTATAGTTTCAATTATAGAGTAAATTTTATTTTGTTGTTCTAAACCGTTAGAGTCTACTTCAATTAGTATACTTTTTCCAGTATTAATATCATTGGTTGATATAGAAATAATATTTAAGCCTTCCTTAGAGATAATTTCAGTAACATCTCTAATTAGCCCCACTCTGTCATCTGAGTTTATTTTTAAAGATATATTTTTTCTTCCACCATAATTAATTAATGTCGTTAACTTTTTAACAAGTTTCGGCGAATTTAATGAACCAGAGCCAATAAGCAATAACAATTCATCTAAGTTTTGATATTTAAGTTTGGATGCAATTTCTTCTAGTGGCAAATCAATTTTAAGTTTATCTACTAAGCTCAAAACAACACCTTTTCCTCTCTCTATGCTCAAATTTTTCTCTTCTTTCCTAAACCATTGCCTAATCTTAAATCTTGACTTACTAGTTGTTACGAATCCTAAGTCTGTATTAAGCCATTCTAATTTAGGGCCTTGTGATGAATTAGATTTAATTATCTCAACTAAATCACCATTAGAAATTGTTGCATTTAATGGAACAGTTTGGCCATTAATTAATGCTGAATTTACTTCATTTCCTAATTCTGTGTGAACTTCATATGCAAAATCAATAGGAGTTGAACCTTCAGGTATTGATTTTATATCTCCTGCAGGAGTGTAGCAGTAGATCCTTTCTTTTGATAAATCAGTTTTAACTGAATCTATATAGTTCTCATCTTCTGGGAGCTCAATTTGCCAATCTATCAAATTCCTAAACCAATTAAGTTTATTCAAATACCCACCATCTTCATCAACTCCATCTTTATATTGCCAATGCGCAGCAATGCCCATCTCTGCAGTATTATGCATCTCCTTAGTTCGTATTTGAATTTCAACTGGATAACTGTCAAGACACATTACTGTTGAATGTATTGATTGATACATACTCTCTTTAGGGTTGGCAATATAATCATCAAATTCTCCAGGAATTGGCTTCCAAAGCTCATGAAGCACACCAAGAGCTAAGTAACAGTCTTGCTTAGTATTAACAACTATTCTCAAAGCTATAAGATCGTGAATTTCATCAAACCTTTTTCCTAAATTAGAGTATTTTTCAATTTTTTTAAAAATACTATAAAGATGTTTGACTCTCCCTTCAACAAGACACTGAATGGATGATTTTGCTAAAGCCTCCTCAAGCATCCTTGTTGCCCTTGTTGCGTATTTCTCTCTCTCTTTTCTTTTGCTTGAAATTAAATTTGCAATTTCCTTGTATGATTTAGGAAAAAGATATTTAAAAGATTCATCTTCAAGTTTCCATTTAAAGTCCCATATTCCTAGACGGTGGGCGAGAGGTGCAAAAATTTCCATAGTTTCTTGAGAAATTCTTAATATAGAATTTTCGTCAAGGGCATGTAAAGTTTCCATATTATGCAATCTATCTGCTAATTTAATTAAAATTACTCTTGCATCTTCAGAGGTTGATATCAATAACTTTCGAATAGTGGCTGCCCTAGATATTTCATTATTTATAGATAAATTTGTTTTTTTTGAGCTAATTTTTAATGTAGGTAATTTTGTTACTCCATCAACTAATCCAGCAACATCCCTGCCAAAAAGTTTCTCAATTTCTTTAAAAGTTACCCCGCAGTCTTCAATTACATCATGCAATAATGCTGCAGATATCGTCTCCCAATCCATTTTCATATTTGATAAATAAATTGCTGTAAAAACTGGATGAATTATATAAGGATCACCAGTTTTTCTCAGTTGGCCACTATGACATTTTTCAGCAAATTTGTAAGCCTCATTTATTTTCTTTACATCTTCATCGGATAAATATTCTTTAACTTTAGTTATAAGTTTTGTATTTGATTCATTTAATGTTGTCATAGTTAGATTTTCTGATTTTTGAAAAAAATTAACAAGTTAGTCTAAACTAGGTTTTCCTGGAAAACTTAACGATGAAGAATATTTTCCAATTAAATTCATAAATCCTTCAGGCATTTCATAGGCTTTATCTTCAGAGATTTCAAATTCTCCATACTTTTTTCCATCTTCGCAAATTGAAAATAAATTATGAGTTTTTTCTTTAAAGACAAATGAAATTTTATATAAAAAATTACAATTTTCTTTTTCAATTATTTTTATGGGGTCATCAAGACTTTCAATAAAGGATTTTATTTCATCCCCCTTCAATTCAATTAATGGTAAAAATTGACCATTATTTCGTCTGTATACATCTATGGTTTCTGGACTATATAAATTAAATTTTTTTAAAACATTTGTTGTTTCAATATTCTTTGTTGAGGTGCAATCAATATAATATGAACCATCTAAATTGGAATGATATTCATAAATATTTCCATCAGCTTCAAATTGCATTTTCCACCCAGGGGTAATCACTTGTGTATAAAATTTTCCAGGCTCCGGGCAATCAAGAGATGAGTCATTAAATATAAAATCTTCATATGAAATCAACTTTATATTTGAGGATTTTATATTTAGTTTATTTGATAGTTCTGCCATAAATAAACCTCCAAAGCTTGGAACCTCAGGAGTTGGAGTTGGCTGAGGGGTCGGAGTATCTGCAGGAACATAATCATCTTTTTCAGGAGGTTTTGGTGTTGGAGTTGCAAATTGAGGGTTTACAGCATTATAGCCTGGTGGGTCAGAGTTCAAGTTATTGCTTGCTATAATTATTATTATTATCAAAATCGCAACTGAAATCCCAACAATTATGTAAAGAAAATTATTTTTATTTATACTAAAGTTTAAGTTACTCATGTTAAATCTTTTATTTAATAAATATTATTGTATATGAATGAATTAATAAGTTTAGAACAATTTTTAAAATCAAGATTTTTTGATTATTTCAATAAATTTATATTATTGGTTTATTTTGTTACTCTGGTAGGAACCTTAAAGCCAACGTAGTAGAAACCAATAATACCTAATGACAATATAAGTATCTTAAGCCATAAACCTGGCACAGATATTGGGGATAAAGGAAACACAGCTAAAAAAATAAATATTGTCATCATAGATTGAGCAAAAATTTTTGCTTTTATTGGCATGCCCTTGCCTTCACGGTAATCTTTAATGTATTTTCCAAAAGTCTTATTTCTTATTAACCAATTATATAATCTCTCAGAAGACCTAACGTAACATGCTGCAGCCAAAAGCATGAATACAGTTGTTGGAAGCCCAGGAACAAATATGCCAATGGTGCCTATTGCAACAAAGCTGCTTCCAAGTGTTATCCACAAGATTCTAATAAGAAGAAACTTACTTTTCTTCATTTGGTGGGGTGAATTATTTTTTGACGAACTCATCTTCCTTTTCAGTTAAATATTCTGCAAAATTTTGTACCCAATCATCATTATCATTAAGGCTTGGAATGAGCTTAACATATTCACCACCATTTTTTTCAAAGTCTTCATGATTTTCAACTGCAATTTCTTCAAGTGTTTCTAAACAATCTGCTGTAAAAGAAGGGCATGCTACAGAAACCTTTTTAACCCCTTTTTCAGCTAAATCTTCGAGTACATCAACAATGTTTGGTTGTATCCATTGTTCTGGACCAAATGTGCTTTGATAACAGACTTTGAATGGTTTATCAGGGTCAATAATTTCAGCTACTTTCATAATTGTTTTTACGCAGTGAGATTTATAGCATAACTCATTATTTTCGGATGTTTTTTCACAACAATTATCAATTTTTTGACAATGCGACTGAGAGATGTCAGATTTCTTTAGATGTCTTACCGGGAGACCATGAAAACTGAAAAGAAGATATTCACTTTCTTTATATTCCTGAGATTCAACAATACTTTTAGCTAGAGACTTTAAATAAAAATCTTCATTATAATAATGCTCTATTTTAACTATTTCAGGGTGATAATCTAATTCATATAATACCCTATACACTTCATCAAATGTCGAACCAGATGTTGCTTGAGCATATTGCGGAAACATCGATACAAGAAAAAGTTTTTGTGTTCTGTTAGCTTGAAGATTTTTTATCGCATTCTTTATGGATGGATTGCCATATCTCATGCCGATCTCAATATTACCATTAGTATATTTTTTTAATTTATCAACAAATTTAATTGTGTTTACAAGAAGAGGTGATCCTTCATTTGTCCATATTCCGGCATACTTATCTTTGATTTTTGAAGGCCTGAAAGGTAATACTATAAGATTTAGTACTATCCAACGCAAAACAACAGAAATATAATTTTTAATTTTATCAAAGCCTTTAGCCAAATGATCTGGCCTTGTTGAAGGATAGTCAAGCATGTCAGGGTCAGACAAGAATTCCTTTAAATAACTTCTTAAAGCAGGAATAGTAGGTGCATCTGGCGTACCTGTATTAAGAACTAAATATCCGATTTTTTCTTCAGTAATAGACATCCCAATGATACTACAACACAATTTGTTATTTTCTATAATTTTACTACAAATTATTGATAAAAGTTTAAAAATTTAACAACTATTTAATATTTCTTGACCAAAATACTAGAAAAAGATGTTGATCTATTAGATCAACAATAGTACGTTATTCTCTAGTTATTTAGTAAAGAATAAGGAGAATGACTTAAAATGAAAAAATTATTTCTAATTCCTCTTTCTGTTTTTGCTATTTTGATGTTCGCCTGTGCGGGTGAAACTGAAGTAGTTGAAGTTACAAAGGAAGTTGTTGTAGAAAAACCTACAACAGTTGAAGTTGTAAAAGAAGTACCAGTTATGACTGAAAAAGTAGTTGAAGTAGAGAAAGAAGTTGTAAAAGAAGTTGAAGTAGAGAAAAAGTATAAACCTTTAGTGATATATTCTGGTAGAAAAGAATCATTGGTTGGCCCAATAATTCAAGCTTTTACAGATGCCACTAGAATTCCAGTTGAAGTTAAATACGGTAAAACTGGTGAAATGGCTGCTACATTAATGGAAGAAGGGGATAAAACTCCTGCAGATATTTTCTATGCTCAGGACCCTGGTGGTCTTGGGTCAGTTGAAGATATGTTCGCGGTACTTCCTTCTAGTATTACTAGTAAGGTACCTGACTGGGCAGATTCTCCAAATCAGAAATGGACAGGTATCACAGGAAGAGCTCGAGTGGTGGTGTATAACACGGATGCAATAACAGACCCTGCCACTCAGCTTCCTGACAACCTATATGATTTTATCGATCCTAAATGGAAAGGGAAAATTGGTTGGCCCCCAACAAATAGTTCATTTCAGGCAATGGTTACTGGGCTAAGATTAGTTTGGGGTGAAGAAAAGACTAAAACTTGGTTAGAGGGAATTATTGATAATGATGTTAAAGTTTATGCGAAAAACACACCTACAGTTGAAGCAGCTGGAGCTGGTGAAATTGAAGTCGGTTTTGTTAACCACTATTATCTTCACAGGTTTTTAAAAGCAGAAACTGAATCTTTTGCAGCTAGAAACTACTTCCTTCCAAGTGGAGGACCTGGTTCAGTTGTATTAGTTGCAGGTGCTGGTATTTTAGAAGCATCTGACAACAAAGAAGCTGCTGAGAGATTCATGGAATTCATGCTCAGTACTACAGCTCAAGCATATTTCGCTAACGAAATATATGAATACCCACTAGTTGAGGGTGTAAATAAGAGTTACTTGCTTCCTGATTTATCCACATTAAACACACCTGATATAGACATCTCAGATTTAGGTGATGTGGAAGCAACTCAAAAACTTCTACAAGATGTTGGCGCACTGCCATAGGCTCTGAGTAGGGTTTTAACATTTCCAAAAGAGGGAGGATTAACTTTCTCCCTCTTTTTTATGTATACTTTACCGCGATGATAAAGAATAAATTTGTAAATAAAAATTATCTATGGCTTTCAAGTATTTCAACTTTGATTGCATTGGTGGTATCTATCCCATTATTATACCTACTTTTTAGAGCAGTAAGTCATGATGGGTTTATAGAATTAATTTTTAGAGAAAGAATTTTTTGGATAACACTTAAATCTATTTCTTTGGTAATTTCTGTAACATTTTTTTCAATTGTAATTTCATTTTTTTTAGCTCAATTTTTAACCAAAAGTGATGTTCCATTTAAAAAATTATTAACAATTTTGTGTTGCCTGCCAATTGTTATACCGAGTTATGTTTATGGAATGGTATTTGTCCATTTACTGGGACCTAGAGGAAAAGTTTTTCAGATTCTCAATTCATGGAATTTAATTGATTCCTTTCCAGATTTATACGGTTTTTGGGGAGCCACAATTACTTTGACATTCCTTTCTTATCCGTATGTTTTCTTACCTTTAAGGGCTGCCATGATAAGTCTTGATGATTCATTTGAAGATGCATCAAGAAGCTTAGGAAGGGGAAGGATTAAAACATTTTATTACGTAACATTGCCATTACTTTTACCAGCAATGAGATCTGGGGGTTTACTTGTGGCACTTTATACTTTGAGTGATTTTGGTGCGGTTGCCTTACTCAGATATCAAACATTTACTTGGGCAATAATGAATATGTATAACGGAGCATATAATAGAATTTCAGCTGCAGCCCTATCTTTGGTGCTCGTTTTCTTTGCAATTCTTATTTTAAGTATGGAAAGTTATTTAAAAGGTGCAAGAAACTTCTTTTCTTCTTCTTCGACATCAAGTTCAAGTTCATTAATACAGTTAGATAATAAAAAATGGATTATTTTCTTATTGATTTTATTGGTCCCGATAATTGGTGCTTTAATCCCAATAATCGGATTACTAACGTGGTTAATTAAAGGTATAATTTATGGAGATGTAATTGATTTTAATTTCTCAACTATATTTACTTCATTAAAAGTTTCATTTCTTGCAGCAATATCAACAATGATAATTTCTCTACCCATCTCCTTTTTTGCTGTTAAATATAAAAATAAATTTTCATTGTTAATTGAAAAAATTTCATACATTGGATTTGGGCTACCAAGTATTGTTGTTGGGCTATCTTTAGTATATTTTTCTATTAACTTTTTATTTCCAATATACCAAACTACTGCAGTATTAATATTCGGTTATTCAGTATTATTTTTACCTGTAGGTGTGAGTGCAATTAAATCAACCCTAGTGCAGCTGAACCCTAACTTAGAGGACGCATCAAGAGGCCTTGGATATGGTTACATAAAAACTTTTATAAAAGTAACTGTGCCATTGCTTATGCCTAGCATATTGGCTGGTTCTCTATTAATCTTTCTGCTTACGATGAAAGAATTACCTTTAACACTTGTTCTTTCGCCGTTAAATTTTAAAAGCCTTCCAACAAGTATATGGGCGTATGCTTCTGAAGCATTTTTTGCATCAGCAGCATTACCGGCATTAATTTTAATTTTATTATCAGGGCCTGCTTCTGCATACCTTGTTCTCAAAAAAAATAATATAGATGTAAGAGGTTAAATGTTCTGGAGAAGATACCCATTAATTAAAAAGAATTCAGCTAGTTATGGAAAAATTGAACTAGAGGATGTAACTGTTTCATTTGATGATAAAAATATTATTTTAAATGACTTTGCTTTAAATATTGATAAAGGCAAATATGTATCAATATTAGGGACAAGTGGAATTGGAAAAACAACTTTATTAAGAGCAATATCAGGTTTTAAAAGAATTTCATCAGGTTATATAAGAATAAATGGTCAATTAGCTTCTTCAGGTTTTTCACATATGCCTCCTGAAAATAGAAATTTAGGATTTGTTTTTCAAGATTATGCATTATTTCCTCATTTAAATGTTTTCGAAAACGTTGGTTTTGGTTTAGGGAGAAAAGTTAATGACAGAAGAATAAAAATACAAAGCATTATAGATATGATTGACTTAAAGGGTCATGAAAAAAAATATCCAAATCAATTGTCAGGAGGTCAACAGCAAAGAGTTGCTATTGGAAGAGCTTTGGCTGTAAGTCCATCTGCAATATTAATGGACGAACCTTTTTCGAATTTAGATTTTAGTTTAAAGAAAATATTGTCTAATGAAGTTAAAAAAATAATCAGGAATACAGGAACAACAACAATTATGGTTACTCATGATGAAATAGAGGCTGAAAGATTGTCAGATGAATGCTTTTTGCTTGAAAATGGCAAAATCAGAAAAATTTAGTTTTCTGTTTTAATGCTCAATATTAATGGTATTGCAAGAAAAACAAGAATAGATCCTACCGCAAAAGATATTCTATAAGTTTCAAATAAATCGTAAACAAGACCTCCTAATATCGGAGCAATTGCGGAAAAAATCCCACCAATCGTACTCATCATTCCAATTGCTGTACCATAATTTTTTCTGCCAAAAAAATCAGCAACCATTGACAATCTTAGAGGTATTGATGCACCAAATCCACCACCCCAAGAAAGCGCAAAAATTGTAATTAGGACATAATTATTTATTTTAAATCCAAATACTTCTTGCCCAACTAAACTTAAACAAAGAGAACCAATTCCAAGAATAAAAAAACAAATGCTCATTAATACCTTTGAATTAAGGTTATTGCTACTAAACCCTATTAGAAGTCTACTTCCAACATCCGCAAACGCGATAATTGCAATTGAGAAGCCAGCTAAGGTAAGAGACACATCAAAACTTGTTAATGCAGGAATATGAAGAAGATTTAATGCAAAAAGCCCTTGGCACATACTTGTAGCTATAGCAAACTTCCAAAAAGTCGCAGATTTAAATATTTCTTTAACTGATTTATCTTTTATTAATTTAACTTTTTGATTATTACTGTTTTCTATATCAATATTATCTTTTCCATCAGGATTAAATCCATAATCTTCTGGGGTTGATCTCATAACTAATGTTGCTGGAAAACCAACAATCCAGAATCCTACACCTGCAAAAATAATTATCGGTCGCCATCCAAAATTTGAAATTAATTCAACCAAGACTGGGACGAGTAATCCTCCAATTCCAGAAGCTGACATCATTAGAGAAAGAGCTAGTTTTCTTTTTTCAATAAACCAATTGCCCACAGTTGCAACTAAAACAATAAATGTTCCAAATGACATCCCAATTGTTAACAATGATATGCAGAGATAAAAATGCCAAATTTCTTGAATAAACCCCATTAAAACAAAGCTCAGTCCAGTGGTGAAAATTCCAAAAGTCATTACTTTCTTAATTCCAAATTTTTTTAGAACTATTCCAACAAATGGAGAAATCATTCCTCCCTCTGATCTTTGAATGGACATCCCTGCAGCAGCTAAAGCCCTACTTCCTCCTAAAGAATCAGCAATTGGGTCAAAAAATGCTGTGAACCCTCTCCAAAAAACTGTTGAAGCATATCCTTGAACTAATGCCCCAGCCCCAACAATTTTCCATCCATAAAATATTTTCTTTTTTTTAAAGACGTATTTCCTCCCTTAAAGCCCCATAATTCCATACCCGCTATCAACTGGTATTATGGCACCAGTTATTCCTGAAGATAAATCACTAAGCATAAAACTTGAAGCATTTGCGACCTCTTCGTGAGTAATATTCCTTTTTAATGGGGATCTTTCTGAATGAGCCTTCCTCATTTCATTAAATCCATTAATACTTCTCGCTGCAAGTGTTGGCAATGGGCCTGCGGAAATAGCATTAACTCTTATGTTATTTTTTCCATATTCATTTGCTAATTGCTTTACACAATTTTCTAATGCAGCTTTAGCGGTTCCCATTATGTTGTATCCTGGGTAGACTTTTTGTGAAGCTTCAAAAGAAAGTGTAATTATAGAGCCTCCATTCTTCATCAATTTTGCTCCATGTTTAACTAAAGGAATCAAACTATATGCACTTGTTTCGAGTGCTGTTGAAAAACCTTTTTTAGTTACATTTGAAAAATCACCACCAAGGTCCTCTCTTTCAGCATATGCAACGCTATGAACTAAAAAATCGATTTCCTTAAATTCTTGAGATGCTTTTTGAAAAAATTCATTAATGCTTTCTTCATCTAAAACATTGCATTCAAGTAAAAATTTTGGATTAGTTCCTTCTAATGATTTAGATACACTATCTTTCACCCTGTCATTTTGAAAAGAATATCCAATTTCAGCGCCATTATCACTTAAAACTTTTGCAATGTGATATGCAATGCTTCTGTGGTTTGCTACCCCAAAAACTAAACCTTTTTTACCTTTGAAATCCATTTAATTTTCCTTACCAGTTTGTTACAGACCCGTCATTTCTCTCTAATTGAGGTGGGTCCCATTGTTTAAATTTACTATTTTTTAAATAATCTTCATTAACTGAAATTCCAAGCCCAGGTTCGTTTGATATTACATACATTGCATTTTCCATGTAGTGACTTGATTTAATAATTTCATCATTGGTAAATCCAGCATTTTCAGCTGCAGATTCTCTTGTTTCAAGCCAAGCAAAATTTGGGACTGATGCACCAAAATGGATTGAGGCTGCTGTACATATTGGCCCAAGGGGATTGTGTGGCATCATATCTATGTAATGACTTTCACACCAACCAGCAACTTTCATAGATTCAGTGATTCCACCAACATTACAAATATCTACTCTTGCAAATTGGGTAATATCATTTTCAATATATGGGATAAACTGCCATTTTGAAGCAAACTCCTCTCCAATCGCAAAAGGAATATTTGTCATCTTTCTTAATGCTTCATATGAGCTTGGAGTTTCATCTCTTATTGGCTCTTCTAAAAAATCCAGTGTGCCTTGAGGTAATTTATTGCAAAAAGATGCAGCTTCTGCAACTGAAAATCTGTGATGTAAATCAACTCCTAAAACTACTTCAGTCCCCAATTCTTTTCTAGCTTCAATTAGCCACTTTGCAGTTTTATTTAATGATTCTCTTGGCTCAAAAATATTATTATCTTCTTGTCTTCTGAAGTTTGAAAAGTTGTCTTCTGAAGTTGGAAAAGTTAGAAATTTTTTGGAGTATATTGATTCAAATTCTTCATCTCCACCATCTTGTGATAAAGATAATCTGAAAGCTTGCCATCCTGATTTAATTAAATTTTTTGCCTGATCAATCATTTTTGGCCCTGGGGCTTCTGATGTTGTAGCAAATGTCGGAACCAACTCTCTTTGCTTTCCACCCAATAATTCGTATACAGGAACATCTAAGGCTTTCCCTTTAATATCATGAAGAGCCAAATCGATCGCAGAAATAGCAGCAGTTATTGTTCTGCCGCCCTCAAAATACTGACTTCTGTATAATCTTTGCCAAATTTTTCCTATCTCAAGAGGATTCATTCCCACTAGTAAATTTTTATAATGCTCAACAATTCCACTCACACCCAATTCTCTAGCAGATAAACCTGACTCACCCCAACCATCTAATCCATTATCTGTTTCAATTTTAACTAATAATTGATTTCTACTTCCTATCCAAACAGGATAAGAAATTATATTTTTAATTTTCATTTTATTCCTTTAAATTAAGCATATTATTATAGACAATAATTTAAAAGTCTTGATTTAAAAAAATTATTTTCTAATGTATTATCATGGTTATATTTACTAAATTGGAGGGATTATTGTTAGATTATTTTAAGGTTCCTGAAAAAGACGTTGTTATTGTAAAACCAGAAATTCTTAAAGAAACTACTAAGCTAATGTTTATGAAATGTGGGGTTTCTGAAGATGAAGCTGAGCTTGGGGCTGATGTATTATTACATGCAGATTTAAGAGGAATTGAAACTCATGGAGTTTCAAATTTACTCAGAAACTATATATCTTGGTATAACTCCGGAAAAACAAATCCAAGACCTAAATGGAAAATTATTAAAGAATCTCCAACCACTGCCACTATTGATGGGGATGCTGGCTTAGGACTAATGATTACTGCTCATGCTATGAATTTGGCAATTGAAAAAGCTGAGAAATATGGTACTGGTTCGGTATCTATAAGGAATTCAGAGCATTGTGGTGCTGTTGGTTATTTTGCAATGATGGCACTTGAATATGACATGGTTGGAACATGCATGACAGCTGGAGGCAATACAATGGTTCCTACTTTTGGTGCAGAAGCCAAGTTAGGCACAAATCCCATTGCCATCGCAGTCCCCACTCTCAATAAACCTCCATTTGTTTTTGATGCTGCCACTACCACAATTGCAGGAAATAAAATGGGTTTATTAGAAAGAATAGGTGCAGAAATGCAGCCTGGATGGGTTGCGCATGACGATGGTACTCCAGACATGAATGGTGGTGGAGAATTTCAATATGCTAAAGGTCCTCAGCGAATGCAGCTTCCATTAGGTTCAACTAGAGAACTTGGTTCTCATAAAGGTTACGGCCTTGCTGTTTCAGTTGATATTATGTGCGGAATGTTAAGCAATGGATTTGGATTTAAAACACTTGATTCTTCAAGAAGAGCTCATTATGTATCAGCATTTAGAGTTGACGGTTTTGCTGAAGTCAGTGAATTTAAAGAATCTATGGATCAAATGCTTGAAGGTCTTGAAAAAACCAAGCCGGCCCCAGGCCACGAAAGAGTACTGTATGCTGGACTTGAAGAGCATGAAGAAGAATTGATAAGAAAAAAAAATGGTATTCCATTACATAGTGAGGTTGTAGAATGGTATAAAGGAGCATGTGAAGAAATGAAATTAAAATTTAATTTGGCCTAAATTTTTCTCCAAAAAGGGCTAATTTTCTTTACTTTATCTAATATATTTGGCTTTAAAGTAAATTCCCCAAATTTGGTTTTATTTATAAAATCATTATCCCACCCAATCTTTTTTATAACTTCATTATCGCTATAGTAAGTTCCAAAAATACATTCTTTTAAAATATGAAAATCATCAAGCATATTTTTTTCAAGAGTTTTTAGGATTTCAATTTTTTTCTCTTTACTTACAGAAAAAAAACTCCCAGATAACCTTGCGTCAGTATTTAAATTGATTGCATTTAAAACTCTTTTAATAGAATTTATATGCAATTCTGAATCAAAAAATAATTTTTCTAACTTACCAATAAGACCTTTGTCTCCAGCAGCTGCAATTTCTTCATTTTCCGGGATCATTAAATTCATTATTTCTTTAATAATTCTTTTATCATAGTTATTAAAAAATTCTTTTGACCTCAACTTTCCCTCCTGATTAAATTTTCTGCAACATATAGTGCTAAAGCTTGTATTGTAGGTGTAGGGTTTACGGATGCAGAAGTAACAAATAAACTGCCATCAACAATATAAATATTTTCAGAATCATGTAGCTTGCCATATTTATTTGTAACAGAATTTTTATGGTCATCCCCCATTCTTGCAGTACCCATTAAATGCCAACCTGCATATCTCATTAAAGGTGTTTCATATAAAATTTCTGCTCCAGCTTCCATTAATAATTCTTTAGTTTTTCTCATTGCAAAATCTAATATTTTTCTTGAATTCGCACTTAGATTATAATTAACAGATATCCCAGGTAGCCCATCACTATCTAAATTTTTATAATCAAGAGAAACGAAATTCGTTTCTTCAGGTAAGTCTTCAGCAATTATCGAGAACCCAACTGTATTTCCAAAACTTTTTTTAAAATCTTTATGATGATTATCTCCCCAATCTAATTCTAATGCTGTATGAATTGGGCCATTATTCCTAACCATTTGAAGTGTAAATCCTCTATAAAAATCTTTATTTTGATCAGTTTCATAAAATTGTTGAGACATTAAAATATTAGCATTTGGTCCATAAAAAAATTTATTATTGCCAGGTAATATTCCTCTTATAAATGAATAGGGGTGAAACATAAGATTTTTTCCTAAAAGCCCACTACTGTTCCCAATACCTTTTTCATGGTTTTTAGTTGCAGACATTAGTAATATTCTTGGTGTTCCAATTGCATTAGATGCAAGTACAACATTTTTTCCTTCAATTAGAGTTTCTTTTCCGTCTTTTATGTATTTTATTCCTTTAGCCTTATAATTATTTTCAAGAATTATCTTGCTTGCCCTGGCATTTGTAATAATTTTCGCTCCAAGTTTTATGGCTTGTTCTAAATAATTTTGATCTGTACTTGAAATAGATTTTCTATCCATAAGTGCATGGGAACCATAAAACTTCCAATTATTATTAAAGTTTTCTGAGTTCACAAAACTGTCAGATGGCCACCAATGCCAATTTAATTTATCAAATGCAGAAGCAATTATTTCTCCATCTTTTCCTAACGAAACAGGTTTTAAAGGCCTTCTTGGCCTTGGTGGATTGGCTGGATCTCCATTAATGCCTGAACATTTCATAATTTCATCATTTTCATCATAAAATTTTTCTAGATCATAATATGAAATCGGCCAATCTGATGAAATATTATCTAAAGTTTTAACTTTAAAATCAGAAGGATGGAATCTAGGTGTATGAGCAGTGTAATGCAAAGTACTCCCTCCAACAGAATTATACATAAGTGGGTGTATAGGAGAATTTGAGTTGTCAATTGGGTAATCAAATTTATTTTTTCTTACATTTGGATTCCAATTCCATTCTTTCAAAGCTGATATTTCAATATTTTTTTTATCTTTAGGGTACTGATTATTTTTGACATAATCTCCTTGCTCAATACATACAACTCTTGCACCAGATTTTGACATTTTCCAAGCGAAAGCAGCTCCGGATGCTCCAGTGCCTACAACTATATAATCTACAATCTTTTTCATAAAATTAACTTAAATGTTAATATTCTAAAAGTAAAATGTTATTATCAGTTACAATTTCTTTCATAATTATTTTGGTATCGGCAGTAATACCAATTGTTCATTTTATTGCTTTTCCAATCAGTCCATTTATAGCTGGATTTATCGGTGCATCATTTGGAAATATCGATAATGAAAAGATTGTGTATTTTGGCATTTTAAGTTCATTGTGTTTATTTTTTCCATTATTGATTATATTAAAGTACACAAATACATTTGGAGAAATAGGGTGGGGTTATTCAATATTAATTTCGTTATTATTAAGTGGATATATTTGGTTTGGCTCAACCATTGGGGGATTAATTAAATTCTGGACATCAAGAGATTAATTATTACCTAATTGCTTTTTTTCTGGAATTATAGAAGATAAAACTATGCTCCCAAAAACTACTCCAATAATAATAGATAAGGAAACAAAGGTATTTAAGTGGAAATGAGCTAATTGGTCATTTCCAATTCTTTCTCCAACCCAATGAGCAATATATGTTGCTGACATTTTGAACCCAATAAAAACAAGGATCAATGATAATCCATATTTTAAAAACCTAAACATATTTTTTATTTCTTGTAATAAGAAATAGAGTGGCCTCATACCAATTACAGCCATCATATTTGAAGTCCAAACAATGAAGACATCCTGTGTTATACCGAAGATAGTTGGAATAGAGTCAACAGCAAATACTATATCTGTACTTGCCAATACAACAACAACTAAAAACATTGGAGTAAAAACTTTTACTCCATCAACAGTAGTCCTGAATTTAGATCCGTCAAAATCCTTACTTATATTCATAAATTTGTTAGATAATTTGAAAAAGAAATTATTCTCTGGATTAGAATCTTCTTCATTTACAAAAGCAATTTTTACTCCGGTATATAAAAGGAATAATCCCATTATTAACATTACCCAGCTAAAGTTAGCCAATATGATAGATCCAAGGGCAATAAATATTGCCCTTGTTATAAGAGCTCCCATTATTCCATATGTTAATGCAAGGGATTGTAGTTTTTCAGGGATTTGAAAAAATTGAAAGATAATTAGGAAAACAAAGAGATTATCGAAGCACAATGCCTTTTCAGCTATATAACCTGCTAGGAAAGCGACTCCCCTTTCATTATTTGTCATTAATGAACCATCTTCAATAAAAAACCAAAAAGCTACAACCATGGATATTGATATCCATGCCAAACTCCAAATCAAAGAAGATTTAAACTTATAAATACGGCCTTTAGAAATATATAAATCGAATATTAAGAGTGATGAAACAAATATATTAAAAACTATCCAGTGAGTATATTCACCCATTATCTATCTGTATTTGAAACTATTTTATATTCAATAGTTCCCGATGGACTCTTAACAGAAACCTTATCGTTTTTTGATTTTCCTAAAATTAATTTTCCAACAGGAGAATCGACAGATATCTTCCCGTTAAGTGGATCAGCTTCATGGTAATCAACAAGCTGAAATGAATGAGTTTCGTTATTTTCTAAGTTTTTCAAATTAACTTTACTTCCAATATTTACTTTACCTTTTAAAGTTGATTGAGAAGAGTCATCAATGATAATTGCGCCTCTCATAAGATTTTCTATATCATTAATTTTAGCCATAACCATTGCCTGAGCTTCTCTGGCTGCTTCTAAAGGGGCATTTTCTCTAACATCTCCGTCTTCTCTGGCATTTTGTATGTCACCTGCTAAATCCATTTTTTGTTTATTAAGTTTATCTAATTGAGAAATTAATGATTTAAACCTACTTCTAGTTAATTTTGGACCATCTTCTATTATTTTAGATTTATTTTTAGTTTTTCTTGTTGTAATTATTCTTTTTGATCTTAGGTGAGAAGGTATATTTAAATCTTTAGAAATTAAATCATTTTCATGTAAAAACAGGAGAAATTTTTTAACTGATGCAAGCCTAGATTGAGTGTCTGCATTTGCCATTCTTGAAGTGATTTGCTGACTGTAGTCTCCGACTTCGGGTGGTCTTATATTATTAAGGATTTTGTTCTCCCCAATATTTTCTACAAAGTCGTTAATTACTGCCCTTTCCTTCATCCTTTCATCAACTGGCAACAATCTCACATAACACTTTAATGCATCAAGAGTAGTTGACTCAGCTGATATCTTTTCATCTGAAATAAGCTTTGCTATAGTAGTTTCTTCTGACATAATTTTTCCTCAATTTTTATTAAATATTTAATAAAGTAGTCAACTAATAAAAGTTAGATTACAATAAACAAGTTTCAAATGAATATTATATTCAGAAATGAATTTAAAACAATAATTTAAGAATAAATTTTACAACGTAACTCAAAATGACCAAAAGGACATATCAACCAAAAAAAAGAAAAAGAGCAAGAACTCATGGGTTTAGAACTAGAATGAGAACTAAGAGTGGAAGAAGTGTCTTAAAGAGAAGGAGAGTTCGAGGAAGGAAACTTTTAACTGTAGTATCCAAAAAATGGATTTAATAACTAGTTTTGATAGATTCATTAAAAAATTCTGAAAGTTTTTTAGAAATAATTTCAAAAGGTCAAAAATTTACCGCATCTGGATTAACTTTCTATGTTTTAAAAAAAAATGATTTAAATGAATCAAAATTTGGTGTTTCAATAAAGAAAATAACAGGTAATGCAGTTTATAGAAATAAACTTAAAAGGCAAATTAAGAATCTAATAAGGCTCAATCAAGAAAAAATTAAAAAATTTGATATTGTTGTGATCAATTATCAAAAAAGATCAAAGCCAATAGAATATTCAGAATTAGAGTTGATTTTTAAAAAGTTTTTTAAGAATTTAAGTCTTGTTTAAATGTTAAAAAATATATCATTAAAGTTAATATTATTTTATAAATCATCATTATCTCCATATTTCGGAGGTAACTGTAAATTTGAGCCATCATGTTCTAATTATGGATATGAAGCCATATATAAACATGGTTTTTTAAAAGGCTCTTTTATGATTTTTTTTAGATTATTAAAGTGCAATCCATTATCACGAGGCGGTTACGACCCTGTAAATAAATGAAAAATACTAAGAAATTATTAATATATTTTAACCTTTTGATAATAACCCTAATTATGTTTGGGTGCATGAATGATATGCAGCATCAAGGAAACTGGGCATCGCCATCAATATCTAATGAAGTAATGATTGTCCCTTCTAACGAAGGTGTATTGCATAAATATTCTATATCTCAAAATTCATTTGATTTAATAAATAAATTTCCAGCTTCAGATTCCAAAATAGGTTCATTCTATGGGAATATTGAAATAATTGATAACGTTGCATATGGGATAAGTTATGGAAGTGATGAAGGCGATAAATGTCAAAATAAAAGTTGTATTTCATATCTTTTTGCAGTAGATGTTAAAACTTTAAACTCAAGTTGGACAACTGAATATATACAAATTGATGGTGCTGTTGTTGGAGGAATTAAATACTCCAATGAAACTATATATTTTGCCACTACGGAGAATGATTCTTTTAATGAAAAAGGTGGATTTTTCTATGCAGTAAATTCTACAAATGGAGACATAATATTTAAGATTCCCATCGCTAACAGAGTATATGATTCCATAGAAATAAATTCTAAAGAAAATATTGCAATTGTTGGAGATGTAAAAGGTAATATTTCACTTTACAACATCTCAAAAGAAAGTATTGCTAATAATGAAAGAAAAATTTTTACTATTGAGATGGACTATTCAATAATTTCTCCTGCAATCCAGCTTGATGGGCCTAACAATGAAACTAATTATTGTGTTGGAAATATTAATGGTGAAATTAAATGCTATGAATTAATTAAAGGCAACGAGTTTACCCTTACTGAATGGGGCTCTTTAAAATTTGATGGCTGGATATGGTCAAATATCGAGCTTTATGATGATTCATTATTTCTAGTAACGCTTTCAGGGAATCTCTATAAAGTAGATGTTGATTTAGAAGGTAAAAACCTGAATATTGCATGGGAACAAAATATTGATAAAAATGGCAAGCCGGTATCTGGAATAATGATATATGAAAGAGGGAATGTAGCTAATAGTATAATTCCATTCGATAAAGATAAGTTAGTGATTGCTGAATTAAGCAATGGTTCAATAACGGATGAATTGCCTTTCAAAGATGGAGTGCAATCTTTACCTGTAATGAAAAATGATTTCATTTATTTTGTAGACAAGGAAAACAAGTTTAGAAGCTACTCATTAATTGATAGATCTCAAAAACTTTGTTTTGATTTAAACGAAATGAAAGGTTGCGACTAATGGGCTTTTTATGGAATGAAATAATTATGAAACCCATGGTAAATATATTGACCATTTTCTATTCGATATTCTCTGATAATTTTGGACTAAGCATCATATTTTTTACTATATTAATTAGGATACTTATGATCCCTATTTCTTTTAGACAAGTAAAACAAATGCTCGGAATGCAATCTATCCAACCAAAACTAAAAAAAATTCAGGAAAAGTATAAAGATAAAAAAGATAGAGATAGTAGACAAAAAATGAGCCAAGAAACTATGGCTTTGTACAAGCAATCTGGTGTAAATCCTGTAGGGTGTCTGGGTCCAATGATCATACAATTGCCAATATGGATTGGGTTGTATAGAGCAATATTCAAAGTTGTTCCAGCAACTCCAGAAGGATTTGCAAATTTATCTTTTTATCTGTATTCGTGGAATCCGGTAATAAATAAAGTTCCATTAGACAGTAAGTTTCTTAATATTGACCTTGTTAATCCTGTTCAACAAGCAGGAACAGTTTTTGCGATATTATTACCAATAGTAGTTGCTTTCACTACATTTGCTCAGCAAAAAGTATCAATGTTTAAGAGTTCTGATCCTCGTCAAGAACAAACAAATAGAATGATGTTGTGGATGATGCCAGTAATGTTTGGTTTTTTTACTTTATCTTTTCCTGCAGGACTAGCTACCTATATAATATTTTCAAATATCGCCGGATTTTTTATCCAAATTTATGTTTTAAAAAAATTAAAAGTAAAAAATACACTCAAAGAATTTTTAACACTCTCTTCTCCTGAAAAGGGTGATAACGATTCAGATAATGTAATTAACAATGAGGAGGTAACAAATGGGATCACAACAATTCCAAGGCAAGACAGTGGAGGAAGCAACAAAAATCGCTCTAGAAGATCTAAACGTAAATCTAGAAGAGGTTAAAATTGAAGTTGTTTCACCTGGCAAGTCAGGTATTCTAGGTTTAGGCGGTGAGCCAGCTATCATAAATGTTAGTTATGATGACAAATCAAAACCTAAAAAAGCTACTAAAAGTAAACCAAAGGCCAAAGATTCAAAAAAGTCTGAAAAAAATATGGCTAGAGAATTAGATGACATTGATGAAGAAACAGAGAAATTGGCAATTGATATAGTAAATTATCTACTATCAAGTCTTAAAGTTGATGTAAAAACTTTTTTTAGAGATAAAGATGATTTTGATACAAAGTCTCTATATTTTGAAATTGAAGGAGATGATTCAGGCTTAATAATTGGCAGAAAAGGGGAAACATTAAGATCATTTGAATTTCTTATTTCATTTATCATAAAAAGACAACTCGATAAAAGAGTAAGAGTAATTTTAGATGTAGAGGGTTACCAAGAAAGAAGAAGATCAAATTTAGTTTCTATTGCTGAAAGTAATGCAAAGAAAGTAATTAAATATGGTAAGCCAATTAAAATGGACCCAATGTCACCTTTTGATAGGAGAATAATTCATTTAGCTTTAGAAAAAGATAAAAAAGTTGTTACTGAAAGCCAAGGAACCGGACCGAGAAGGCAGGTTGTAATTAAATTAAAATAAGTGAAAACCATCGATATTCTAACAATAGGTAATGTCACAGAAGATATTAATAAAATAAATAATAAAGTTTATAAGTCAATTGGGGGAACTTCTTTTTATGCCTACAAGGTAGCTGAAAAATTAGGATATGATTTGAGAATAATTACTGAAGTTTCAAACAGCTTTGATCTTAGTAAAAAAATTGATCTGAATAGAATAATTTCTCAAAAAACTCAACTACATACAATTTTTGAAAATTCATATAAAAATGGTGAAAGAAACCAAAAGATATTAAATCCTTCGGGAAAAATAATTCTAGAAAATCTTTTGCATAAATTAAAAAAAATTGAACCCAAAATTGTTTTTTATTGTCCAATTTTTGATGAATTAGATCCAAATTTTTTTAATTTTTTTAATAAAAGTATAAAAATATGTAATCTTCAAGGATTTATGAGAAAAGAATGCGATCAAAGTATAATTCCTAAGAAAAAATTACCTAATATTAAATTTGAGATTTTTGATGCAGTAATGCTTTCTGAAATTGATACAAATTTTGAAAATGCAATGAAAATATCAGAATATTCTAGGATAGTTTGTTACACAATGGGTAAAAAAGGAGTAAAAATAATTACTAATAATGAGGTTAAACTTTTTGAAACTATTGATGTAATTGATGTTGATGAAACTGGTGCTGGAGATGTCTGGAGTGCATCATTTATAATATTTTACTATCTTATGAAAAAAGATCTGAATGAAAGCGCTGTTTTATCCAATATTTCTGCTTCATTATCTGTAACTGGTATTTCTGATAAAAAAATTCCAAAATATAACGAAATTTTAAAATACTATAATGACTAAAAAGATAAGACTTGACCAATTTCTTCTAAATAAAAAATTAGTAAAATCTATCAATGAAGCGACAAATTTAATTAATAAGAGAAAAGTAAGAATAAAAAATTATAATTCAAAATTTTTATTTAGGCATACAATGGTAAATGAAAATACTGAAGTAAAAATTATCCATCAAAAATTTGTTTCTCGAGGAGGCGAAAAACTTAATAATTTGTTAGCTGGCTCTAAAATTATTATTAAAGGAAAAGAATGTCTTGATGTTGGTGCTTCAACAGGTGGTTTTACACATGCACTTATAAAAAATGGAGCAAAAAAAGTATACTGCATTGATGTTGGCAGATCTCAGTTAGATCCATTAGTTAAAAATGATCCAAAAGTTGATTTTTTTGAAAATATTAATGCTAGATATGACTTTGATATTGGTGTCAAAAAATTAGATATTATTGTAGTGGATGTATCATTTATTTCTGTGACAATGATTGCAAGTCAATTAAAGAAATTTTTAGACAAAGATTCAATTTTAATTATATTAATTAAACCCCAATTCGAAGCCAATAAAGACCAAGTGGATTATGGGGGAGTAATCAAAAATATTTTTTTAATACCAAAAATCCTTGATAAAGTTATCAAGAATTTACAAAGAATAGGATTAAATTTATTAGTTTTAAAAAAATCTGAACTTAAAGGAAAAAAAGGTAACCAAGAATTTTTTGGAATTTTTAAATTGTCATAATTTTATAATTTTTGATTCATACATTTAAAATGAGATAATTAACATTTATAAAACTTATTTCTAATAAGTATGTAAACAATTATAACTATTATGAGAGTATTAATAAGTATTTCTGAGACTAAAGGTATTGTTTCATTTTTAAAAAATCTAACAGGCTTTTACACTGAAATTGAAATAATAGCTACTTCTGGTACACATAAATATTTAAAAAATAATGATATTCATTCTACAGAAATATCAGATTATATTGATTTTCCTGAAATTCTTGATGGAAGAGTAAAATCTTTGCATCCAAAAATTTTTGCTGGAATCCTTTCAAAAAAAAATTCCAAAAATCATAATATCGATTTAAAAAAATTCAATATAAATAAAATTGATATGGTTATTTGCAATCTGTATAAATTTGAAAAGGTGATTAACTCAAATCAATTTAGTAATGAAGAAGCAATTGAAAATATTGATATTGGAGGCGCTTCAATACTAAGAGCTGCAGCAAAAAATTATAATGATGTGGTAGTAATTTCAGATCCATCGGATTATGAATTTGTTCTAAATTGCATTTTAGAAAATAATTTAAATTATGATACAAGGAAAAAGTTAGCAGCTAAAGTGTTCAATTTGCTTTCAGATTATGACATTAAAATTGCAAATTATTTATCAGATAATCAAAATGCTATTAGCTTAAATAATAATAAATTTAATAAACTTAGATATGGCGAGAACCCTCATCAGTCTGGTTACATACAAAGAAATAAATTAGAAAATGGAATAGCAAATTCAATTCTTATTTCTGGAAAGGAAATGTCTTATAATAATTATCTTGATGCAGATGTTGCATTTAATGCAGTAAATAATTTTAAAAAAAATTGTGTTTCTGTGGTAAAGCATACAAATGTTTGTGGGTTATCAATAAATTCTAATCAAATAGATGCTTTTAATAACGCAGTTAATGGAGACCCTGTATCAGCCTACGGAGGAATTTTAGGTTTTAATTCATTGCTACAAGAAAATGTTGCAAATGAAATAGTAAAAAGTTTTTTTGAGATAGTTGTTGCTCCAAAATTTAGCAGAAAGGCATTAGAGGTATTGCAAAAAAGAAAAAATCTTAGAATTCTACAAGCAACATATTCTTCTTATAATCAACTTCATTATAGATCTATATCAGGTGGTTTATTAGCTCAATCTCAAAATCTTGATGAAAAATACGAATTAAAAGTAGTAACAGAAATTAAGCCTTCTAATCAGGAACTTGAAGATTTAAAATTTGCATGGAAATTATGTTTATTTATTAAATCTAACGCAATTATTTTAGTCAAAAATAATACATTATTAGGCATGGGTGCTGGCCAACCAAATAGAGTAATGAGTGTCAAAATTGCCGGTGAAGTGGCAGGTAAAAAAAGTATTGGTTGCATATTGGCATCAGATGCTTTTTTCCCATTCCCAGACTCAATAACTAAAGCAAGTGATCTTGGAGTGAAATGTATAATTCAGCCGGGAGGATCAATTAATGATACCAAAGTTATTGAAGAGGCCAATAATAAGGGCATATCTATGATTTTTACAAACCAAAGGAGATTTACTCATTAATGAAAAACTCAATAGATATAGTACTGCCTGTATACAATGAATCTAAAAAATTAGAAAAAAGATTTATGAGGCTGTATGATTTTCTTTCTAAAAACATTGAACAAGATTGGGTGATAACAATAGCTGAAAATGGTTCCAATGATAATACTTTACAAATATCAAAATCACTGCAAGAAAAATATAAAAGGTGCAGAGTAATTTCAATTGACGAACCTGGTAAGGGTCAAGCATTAAAAAATGCATGGTTATCAAGTAGTTCAGATATATATGGCTATATGGATTCTGATCTTTCTACAGATATTGAAATTTTGCCTAAATTTATAAATAAAATAGTAAATGAAAATTATGATATTGTAATAGCTTCTAGGTTGATAAAAGGCTCTAAAGTCATTGGTAGAAGTTTAAAAAGGGAAATAATTTCAAGAACTTATAGCAAAATATTTAGGACAATATTATCTGTAAATTTTTATGATGCTCAATGTGGATTTAAATTTGCTAAGAAAGAAGCCATATTAAAAGTAATTGATGATTGTAAAGACAAAGAGTGGTTCTTTGATACTGAAATATTATATAAAGCTGAAAAAAATAATTTATCTATATGTGAAGTACCTGTAACATGGATAGATGATAGTGATTCTAGTGTGAATTTAATATCAACAATAATTAATGATCTGATTGGTCTTGTAAGATTGAGATTTGGAAAATGAGTGATAAATTTGATTTAAATAAATTAGTACTTGTTGGTGAAACTGCAGAAGCTAGTTTACGAAGAACATCAGAGATATTAAGAGACCAGGGATTAAACCCAAATATAACAATAGAGTTCATTTCTAAAGAGCAAGGTGTTTTTAGTGGCTATGGAGAAATTTCACAAATTATTTCTAGGTTCCTTCCGAAGGCATTTAGAGATGAAGTTTTGTCTTTAAATGATGGTGATATTTTTACAAAAGGTGAAGTTATTCTACGTTTAAGTTGCACTTTTGCAGTAATTGCGAATTACATAACTGCTATAAACGGAATAATATCTTCTTCGTCAGGATGGGCAACAGCTGCAAAAGAATGTGTCGACTCTTCCGAAGGTATACCTATTGTTAACTTTGGTGCACCTCATGTTCACCCTAATGTTGTTGGGATAATGGATTATTCTTCAATACAAGGGGGCGCTAAAGGTTGTTCTTCAATTCTTGGAGCAAGCCTTGCAGACTTAACTCCAGTAGGAAGCATGAATGAATCCTTAGTTGTAATAATGGGAGATGTTGTTGAGGCCGCAGAAGCATTAGTGAATAGCGGTGATTCTGAGCTTCCAAAAGTTGTAAGTGTAGGAATTCTTGGCGATGAGGGGGAAGAAGCAAAGAAAGTAGTAGAAAATTTTCCTTCAATTCGTGGACTTAAATTAGAAACGCCAGAAGAAAGAGGAGGGATAAAAGGCGAAACTTTAAGGGAAGTTAGAGAAAGACTTGATCAACTAGGATTCATAAATACTCAATTGTCAATTTCAGGTGATCTTGATCCATCATTAATTAAAGAAATTATTGAAGTTGAAAAAGAGTGGCAAAGTGAATCAAATCCTAATTTTGAAAATCAAAATCTTGAAGATATGCCTGCTAACAACCTAAACAGAAGACTTGTTCAAGCAATTGGTGTTGATAGGTATATAGCTTGCAGAAAACCAATTAAAATAGGTTCTTATTTGAAACTAATAGATGGGAATCCAGTGTCAAAACGTGGTCAAGTTCCTGGAATTCTTCCTGGTGCAAGATTAAATAAAATGTTATTCAGCAACTAAAACTTATTATTACTTCATCTTTATTTGCTTTTATAATTACTGGCCCCGGCATATCCAATGAAAATTCTTTACTTTGAGATAAGCATTTATTTATGACAATATCTAAATGTTTTTTTTCAATAAATATTGAATTTGAAAAAGATTCACATTTTGTTTTAATGATCAATTTCTTTTCTACATCCTCAAGTAAATTAAATTTTGATCTATCAAAAGATATTTCATATTTATTTTCGAATAATTTTATTTTTTGATATTTTTCTTCAGTTAATTTATTTTGATAAGAATTTACTTCGCTTGCTACATATGTCACCCTATTTATTGTATTTAAAAAATCTGGATTTAATTTTTCAAATTCTGGTATCACATTATTCCTTATTCTGTTTCTCGAGTATTTATTATCATAATTTGAACTGTCATTTATTGGATTTATATTTTTTGAAATACAGTAATCAAAAAGATCTTTTTTTTTGATTTCAATAAATGGCCTAAAAATTTTTAAACCTTTAAATTTATTTATTATAGAAAAATATTTTAATCCTTCCATTCCTTTTAATCCTGCACCTCTAGTTAATTTCATTAAAAAAGTTTCTACGTGATCATTTAAGTTATGTGCTGTAATTAAGCAATAGGATTTAGTTTCAATAATATGAGATGAAATTATGTTGTATCTAATATTTCTTAAATTTTCTTCTGAATCAGAATCCGGTATTAATTTTTGATCTTTTAAATTTTTATTAGTTAAATTTATGTTCATTTTATTGCAAATATTTTCTACAAATTCTTGATCTTTATCTGACTCTTTTCTGAGGCCATAATTTACATGAAATGCTTCAAAATTTAATTGAGAATATTTTTTTCTTAATTCATTTAAAGCAATTATTAAAGATGTTGAATCCCCACCTCCTGAGAATCCAATTACGAGTTTCTTGCCTAATAGATTAAATCTTTCAAGATTACTAATTAATGTCTCTTCAATCATATTCATAATTTTTTATTAATTATTCTTCAAGTCTTTTTCTTATTCTAACTTTTGATATTCTTGATCCATCAACTTCATTAATAGTAATTCTTAAATTTCCGTAGCTTGTTTTCTCACCAATATCTGGTATTTTTTGAAAATTTTCTAATATAAACCCTGCAATAGTTTCATAATCTCCTACCGGGATATTAAGTCCAAGTTCATCATTTGCTTCATCGATATTCATTGCTCCATCAATTTCATATGTATTTGGTTCCAATATAATGTATTTCTCTTTAGGCCTTATTCCTTCTTCACCAGTCGATCCTACTATCTTCTCAATTAAAGAAGTTAATGTTATTAAACCAGAAACGCCACCAAATTCATCAACAATCAAAGAAACCTTATTTCCAGTTCTTCTCATTTCTGTGAAAAGTTCATCTAATCTTTTTGATTCAGGTATAAACAATGGTGTCCTCATAATTGAGCTTACGACTGATTTGTCATTTAATTTATTTGTTGCTAAAGATGTCATAACATCTTTAGTTGATAATATCCCTACTACATCATCATAATTATCATCAAAAACAGGAAATCTTGAGTGAGGGTGGTTTTTATAAATTTTTAAAAAGTCACTAAATGACGTTTCAAAGTGTACCCATTCAATATTATTTCTAGGGGTCATAATTTCTTTTGCTTCAGTTTCTGCAAATCTAAATACATTTTCTAACATTTCACCTTGATCAATATTTACAGTTCCCTCTTCTTCACCAACATCAATTAGCATTCTTAGTTCACCTTTAGTCACAGATGGAGCAGAATTATCACCATTTGATTTGAAAATTCTATTTAAAGTTTTAGGTATTAATGCAAATATAAAAACTAAAGGTTTTGTTGTTTTGATTAATATGCTAACAATATCCGAAGTAGCTAAGGCCCATTTTTCTGGATTAATTGTTGATACTGCTTTGGGAGTTAATTCTCCAATAACTACTATCACAACAGTTGTTACTAGAGATGCAATTAGTATTGCTGTAGCAGAGTTTTCGCCAATTATACTTATTGCAAGGCTTGTACCTATAGTTGCTACTGTAATGTTTAGCAAGTTACCAATAAACAAAATAGTAGCAAAAAAGTCTTCAAAATTATCTTGAATTTTTGAAATTAGTTTTGCTCTTCTATTACCTTCTTGCGAAAGGTGTTTTATTCTTATCTTATTTACTGCAATTATACTTGCTTCAGATGCACTTATTAGAGCACTCAATAAAAGAAGTATGAATATTATAATTAGTGAGTTATACAATTTAAAATTTAATTATGAAATGTGATTTTATGATGATGGGAGAATATTGTAAATCCTTGTTATTCAGCTTCTCTAATCTTTTTTTCAATTTCATTAAAAATTGCTTTATCTTCTTTAAGAAATTTTCTTGTACTATCTCTTCCTTGACCTAATCTAATGTCGCCGTAAGAAAAAAATGATCCGCTTTTGGTAATTATTTCCTTTTCAACACCTAAATCAATGAGTGAACTTTCTTTACTTATGCCTTCAGAAAAAATTATATCCATTTCTGCTTTTTTAAATGGAGGGGCCATTTTATTTTTTACAATACGTGCTCTTACCTTGTTGCCAACAATATCTGTTCCATTTTTAATTGGTTCTATTCTTCTTAGATCAATTCTAACTGAACTGTAAAATTTTAATGCTCTCCCTCCGGGAGTAGTTTCAGGGTTTCCAAAAACTACACCAACTTTTTCTCTTAATTGGTTTATAAATATTGCAGTGCAATTAGTTTTTCTAATAGTTCCAGTTAACTTCCTCAATGCTTGCGACATTAATCTAGCCTGTAATCCAATTTGAAGTTCTCCCATTTGACCTTCAATTTCAGCTGTTGGCACAAGTGCAGCGACACTATCAACAACAACAAGGTCAATATTCCCGCTTTTAACTAAATATTCTGTTATTTCAAGTGCTTGTTCTGCTGAATCTGGCTGAGAAACTAGAAGCTTATCAAGATCTATTCCAATTTTTCCAGAATATGATGGATCTAATGCATGCTCGACATCAATATAAGCAGCATTTCCACCTTGTTTTTGAACTTCGTTAACAGCTGATAAGGCTAATGTAGTTTTACCTGCTGATTCTGCACCAAAAATTTCAATGATTCTTCCTTTAGGTAGGCCACCAATTCCTAAAGCCATGTCTAATATAATGGATCCAGTTGGAATGACACCTTCTTCATAGTCTTGGATATCATCTTTCATTAACATTATTGATCCTTTACCGAATGTTTTCTCTATTCCAGCAAGGGTATTTTCAATATCTTTTGTTTTAACTTCTTTTTTTGGCATGTTTATAGCCTACTACAGATCAATATTTTTTTTTATAACCTAATGTCACTAATTTATTAAAGGCCTGAAACCTAATTTGACATTTAAGTTTAAGTTTTCATTATCCCTAATTACAGTCAATTCAATAGTGTCACCTGGAACTGTATTTTCGTTTAATAAGTTAACAAGACCACTAAATGAAGTTACCTTAAATTCAGTGTTATCTTTTTTGATAGAGATTATAATATCTCCTGGATCATTTTCATTTCTTCCGATTAACCCAGAATCACCAGAAGGGCCATCTGGGTCAACATACGTAACTTCAATACCTAATATTTGATCTTTCAGACCTAATTGTTTTTTTCTTTCATAGGTTAATTTTTCAGTTGCACCAATACCAAGAAGTGAATGCTCATAATATTTCTTTGAAATTAACGATGGAATTACCCTTTTTGCAGTGTTTATAGGTATTGCGAAACCTATACCAGAGCTAGATCCAGATCTACTTGCTATTTGTGCATTTATTCCAATAACCTCACCCTTTGAGTTAAATAATGGCCCTCCAGAGTTTCCAGGATTAATTGAAGCATCATGTTGTATTACTGAACCAATTAAAAAATTTGTTTCTAAATCAGACCTTGCTCTTCCAATTGCACTAATTATTCCAGATGTTAAAGTAAAGTTTTCACCAAAAGGATTTCCAATTGCAATAGCTTGATTACCAACGTTAACAATTGAGCTGTCACCAAGAGATAAGGGCTTATATTCATAAAAATCAGGATATTCTACATCTAGTATGGCTAGATCTGAATAGATATCATGTGCAATTAAATTTGCTTTGAACTCATAACCATCATGAAAAGCAACTATTATGTCACTATCTAAAAAAGCAGCAGCTTCTCTTACAACATGAGAGTTAGTTGCAATTCTACCCTCATCATCCCATATAAAACCAGAACCAGAACCTGAAGGGCCCATAAAAGTATCAATTCTTATGGCAACTATTGCAGGAAGGGCATCTTTATAAATTCCTGATAGGTCATTAAGATAATTAACGGTATCGCTTTCTTTAACTTCAGGGCTAGAAATTATTTTCTCAGGTTCACTATCAGTACACGAGAATAAAGATACAGAAAGTATTAAAGCTATGAATAAATTTTTAGTTTTCATTTTTTTTAAATATTGGTATTGGTTTCATTTTGTGTAAATTAGGTGTTCTAATCTTATTATATTGATTATAAAATTTGCTTGATGAATCTATCATCGCTTCTTCTAATTCTTTATATGTTAGTCCGCCCAACTGGTCTTTGTCAGTTCTTCCGTCTTCCCACAATCCGTCTGTTGGTGGAGCATCAATAATTGATTGTAATATATTTAATTTTTTTCCTAATTCCCATACTTCAGATTTCATTAAATCTGCGATTGGTGATATGTCCACTCCTCCATCACCATACTTTGTGTAAAATCCAACACCGAAATCCTCCACCTTATTACCTGTGCCTACTACAAGCCCTTTTTTTGAACCTGAAATTTGATGCAAAGTTACCATTCTTAATCTTGACTTTGAATTTGCAAATGCATGATCCGAATTGAATAAGTTAAGAGATTTAGTAAATTCAGTATAAATATCTGTCAGATCTATGGTTAGGTGATTTACATTATCATAATTCTTAGTTAACCACTGCCCATGAGCTATACTCAAATCATGCTGAGATTTGATTTGATTAATTGGCATTGATACAGCAAAAACTTCCAGTTTAGTAATTGCACATAAGGTGCTAACAACAGAGCTATCAATGCCACCAGATATACCAACGACCAAAGTTTTGAGCTTGTTATCTACACAATATGATTTAATCCAATCTGAAATTTTATTTATCATAAAATTAAATTCTTGCGTAACCTCTTACCTTGGGCAATTTTGAGTTGCCTTCAAGAATAAAGTCAATGTTTCTTGCACATTCTCTTCCGCTTGCAATTGCCCTGACAACAAGTGATTGGCCATGATTCATATCCCCACAAGAAAAGTAGTTTTTCTTGGTGGTCATCATATTCAAATCAGTTTTTACATTTCCTCTACCATCAAGATCAACGTTTAAAATTTCAATTAAACCCTTTTTCTGTGGGTGTAAAAATCCCATTGCAAGAAGAACTAAATCGGCTTTTTTTGTAAATTCACTATTTGGAATTTCTTTAATGTCCATTCCGCCAGCATCATTTTTTACAAAATCTATATTTACTCCATGAAGTAGTTCGACATTACCACCTTTTCCACTCAATTTTTTAGTAAGTACTGAATAGTCCCTATCGCCATTTTCTTCATGTGCTGATGAGGTCCTCATTATTAATGGCCATTCTGGCCATGGATTATATTTTCCTCTTTCCTCTGGTGGAGCACTCATTAATTCAAGTTGGGTGACTGAAGCTGCTCCTTGACGAGTAGCTGTCCCCAAGCAGTCAGCACCTGTATCACCACCACCTAAAATTACAACATGCTTACCTCGGGCATCAATAATTTCTTCTTTTGATAAACCTTTATGATTCTTGTTCTGTTGAGTTAAGTATTCCATTGCATAGTGAATACCATTTAAATCGCGACCTTCTACTTCAAGATTTCTTGGTATTGTTGATCCGCCTGCCAAGCATACTGCATCAAAGTCCTTGTCTAGGTCTTCTACCTTATAATCAACACCGACATTAACATTTGTAAAAAATTCTATTCCTTCTTTTTCAAGAAGATCAATTCTTCTTTTCACAACCCATTTTTCTAGTTTGAATTCAGGGATTCCTAATGATAGCAAACCTCCTATAACAGAGTCTCTCTCAAAAACTTTAACCTTATGCCCAGCTCTATTTAATTGTTGTGCTGCAGCAAGGCCAGCAGGACCTGACCCTATCACCGCTATAGTTTTTCCTGTCCTTTCCTTTGGAGGATTGGCTGTTATCCAGCCTTCAGCGAAAGCTTTTTCAACAATAGTTTTTTCAATAAACTCAATTGCAACTGGATCTGAATTAATATTTAGTGTGCAAGCTGCTTCACATGGAGCAGGACAAATTCTTCCAGTAAATTCTGGAAAATTATTAGTTGCATGAAGTTGAGCGATTGCTTTTTTCCAATCGCCCTTTGAAACTAAATCGTTCCAATCAGGTATCAAATTACCCAAGGGACAACCATTGTTACAAAATGGCACACCACAATCCATGCACCTCGACGCTTGTTCATTTGCTTGTTTATCAGTCCATGGAAAATATATTTCTTTCCAATCGTTAATTCTTTCAGAAACATTTCTTCTTTTAAAATTTTCTCTTTTGTAGTCTTTAAATCCAGTAATTTTACCCATTATTTCAATAATACTTCATGTTTTTTATTTAATTTTTCTAGAGCTTTTTCATAATCTCTAGGCACTACTTTTTTAAACTTCGGAAGAACATTTCCCCAATCACTTAGCATGCTACTTGCTAATGAACTTCCAGTTTCTTCATAATGTTTGTTGATAAGCATATTTAATATTTTATCATCTTCTAAACCCGATTTGATTTCCTTTATGTCACAGAGTTCGGAATTAAACTTTGTTTCTAAATCATCATTTTTATCAAATACGTAAGCTATCCCGCCACTCATACCAGCGCCAAAGTTTCTACCAGTTTCACCTAAAATTACAGCAGTTCCTCCAGTCATATATTCGCAACCATGATCACCTATCCCTTCAACAACAGCAATTGCGGAACTATTCCTCACACAGAATCTTTCTCCAGCAATTCCATTAATAAATGCCATGCCTCCAGTTGCACCATAAAGAGCAACGTTTCCAATAATTATGTTATCTTCCGCCTTGAAAGTTGAATTTTTACTTGGAAAAACACTTAAACTTCCTCCTGAAAGACCTTTGCCAAAATAATCGTTAGAATCACCTTCAAGGTTAAATTTGAGTCCCTTGCAAGCAAATGCACCAAAACTTTGTCCAGCACTGCCTTTAAAGTTGATGGTGATTGTTTCGTCCGGCAGACCATTAGCGCCATATTTCTTCGTTATCTCAGAACTAATTATTGTTCCAACCGTTCTATTGTAATTATGAATAGTTTCATCAATAGAAATTTTAGTTTGAGATTCAATTGATTTTGAAATTTTCTTTAAGATCTCAAAATCTAAAGCCTTATCAAGATTATGGTCTTGATTTTGTGTTGCATAAGGAGAGTCTCCATCAATAATTTCGGGTTTTGTTAAAATTATACCTAAGTCAACAGATGCATCTGGCATATTTTTTGCTCTTTCAGATACTTTTAATTTATCTGTTCTTCCAACCATTTCATTGACTGTCCTGAAACCTAGTTTTGCCATGTATTCTCTAAGTGATTCTGCTAAAAACATAAAATAATTAATTACAGCTTCAGGTGTTCCTTTAAATAGTTTAGTTAGTTCAGGATCTTGCGTAGCAACACCAACTGAACAAGTATTTAAATGACATTTTCTTAGCATTATGCAACCCATCACGATTAATCCTGCAGTAGCAATACCCCATTCCTCAGCCCCCAAAAGTGTTGCAATAGCTACATCTCTACCAGTTTTCATTTGCCCATCAGTTTGAACAACAATTCTGCCCCTTAAGCCATTTGCAACCAAAATTTGATTTGTTTCAGCTAATCCAAGCTCCCAAGGAAGTCCAGCATGCCGAATAGACCCTAAAGGCGCTGCACCAGTCCCTCCACTCATTCCAGATATTAAAACAACATCACTCTTTGCTTTGGCAACACCAGCAGCAATTACTCCAACACCAGCTTCAGATACTAACTTGACATGTATCCGAGCATCTCTGTTTATATTTTTTAGATCATGTATCAACTGAGCTAAGTCTTCAATAGAATAAATATCATGATGCGGAGGTGGAGATATTAACTCGACTCCTGGTGTTGTTTTTCTTATAGATCCTATATATTCAGAAATTTTACTTCCAGGAATCTGACCACCTTCACCTGGCTTTGCTCCCTGAGCCATTTTTATTTGCAAATCAGTTGAATTTACCAAGTACTCAGCTGTAACTCCAAATCGTCCAGAAGCAACTTGTTTCATTCGACTATTTTTTTCAGAGTTAAATCTTGCAGAATCTTCACCACCTTCACCTGTATTACTTCTAGCACCAATTCTATTCATTGCAACAGCAAGTGTTTCATGAGCCTCTTTACTTATTGATCCAAGAGAAATAGCTCCAGTAGCAAACCTTTTAACAATTTCTTTGGCAGACTCTACTTCATTTATTGAAATTGTATCTTTTTCAGAATAATTAAATTCCAATAATCCTCTTAGAGTAAAAGCATCTTCTGTTTCATCATCAGCGAGTTTTTCAAAATGCTTAAATTTATCTTTATCATTTAATGTTGAAGAATGTTGAAGTAAAGAAATGGTTTGAGGGTTCCACATGTGTGATTCGCCAGTGCCCCTCCATAAGTAGAGTCCACCTAAATCTAACTCAAGTTCTTCTGGAATCTTGGTTTCCTTAAAAGCAGATAAATAATTTTGAAGCATATCTTTTTTTATTCTTCTTTCATCAACTCCACCAATCTTATTTGCAGTCCAAGTGAAGTAATTATCAACAAATTCCTTTGACAATCCAATTGATTCAAATATTTGAGCTCCTTGATATCCTTGTAAAGTAGATATTCCCATTTTTGACATTACTTTAAGCATCCCGTACTCAGTAGATTTGATGTAATTTTTCACAGCATTTTCGTCATTATTAGAAGTATTTAAAACTGTTTCAATTGCCAAATAAGGATTAACTCCGGATGCCCCATAACCAAAAAGTGAGCAAAAGTGATGGACTTCTCTCGGTTCTCCAGATTCTACAATTAAATCTGCATTCGATCTTAAACCTGATTTAATTAAATAATGATGGACAGATGATAATGCTAAAAGGCTAGGAATAGGTATATAGCCCTTTTCAAGCTTCTTGTCTGAAAGTACAAGTATGTTGTAGCCTTCTTTGATTGACTTTTCACATTCCTCTCTAAGATTTTTTATCCCATCACTTAGACTAAAGTTATTATTGCTATCTAATTTAATTAATGTGCTTATAACCTTGGTTTTCATGCCTACACCATTTAAATTTTTGATAGAAGCAATTGTTTGGTTATCAATAATTGGTTTTTCTATAAATAAAATAGAACTTTGTCTTTCACTTTCTTCAAATAGATTGTATCTTTTGCCAACAGGAAGCGATATTTGAGTCACAAGCTTTTCCCTAATTGCATCTAAAGGAGGATTAGAAACCTGCGCAAACATTTGCTTGAAGTATGTAAATAAATTTTGAGGTTTCTTAGAAAGTATTGAAATTGGTGAATCGTTACCCATTGATCCTACAGGGTCTTTTGAAGATTTTGACATAGGTTCTATTAAATATTTAAGATCTTCTTGGGTATATCCAAAAACTTGTTGCATATTAATTAATGAAGAATTAATTTTGTCTGAATTAACTTTTTTTAATTCATTTGAAGAGACACTATTTTTTTTCAGCCATTCTGAATAAGAATTTGAGTTTGCTAACGATTCTTTAATTTCTTCATCATGCACTATTCGTCCTTCTTCAAAATCAATCAAAAACATTCTTCCTGGTCTCAGTCTTTCACGGTATTCTATGTCTTCGTCATCAATATCAACTAATCCTGTTTCAGAGCCCATAATCAAAGTTCCATCTTTGGTAACAGAATATCTAAATGGTCTTAAACCATTCCTATCAAGGATAGCGCCAACCTTTTTACCATCTGTGCATACAACTAGAGCAGGGCCATCCCAAGGTTCCATTAAGATGCTATGAAATTTGTAGAAATCTTTTAATTCATTGCTCATAGATTCATGGCCATCCCAAGAAGCAGGCATCATCATTGCCATTGTATGTTCAAGTTCTCTTCCACCTAAATTTAATAGTTCAAAAACATTATCGAAAGAAGCAGTATCACTGTCATTTTGATTACAAATTGGTGATAGTTCTTTAGTTTTGTCACCAAATTTCTCAGAATACAGTATTGATTCTCTTGAACTCATCCAATTTCTATTACCTTTAACAGTATTAATTTCTCCATTGTGAGCAACAAATCTGTAAGGGTGAGCTAGCTTCCAGTCACCAAGAGTATTCGTGCTAAACCTTGAATGAACTAAACCAAAACTACTTTTAACATCAGGATTTTGCAAATCAATATAAAATTCTCTCACTTGTTCTGATGTTAATAATCCTTTATAAACAATTTTTGTGCTAGATAAACTGCAAACATATATATAATTTCTTAAATCATTATCAAATTTATTCAAGATAATATTTTCAAATTTTTTACGTATAATAAATAATTTTTGCTCAATATTATCTATGATGTCACCACTTTCATTGCCTACAAAGACTTGTTTTATAATTGGCATAATTTCTCTAGCAGTTTTACCAATTTTATCGGGTGCAACTGGTACATCTCTCCATGAAATAACTTTCAAATCAAGTTCTTTAACACAATCTTCAAATATTTTTTGTATATTTTCTGAGTCATTTTCATTTTTTCCACAGAACAACACACCAGTTCCATAATTATCTTTTTTTAAGTTTATGCTTAGATTTTTTAATTCCTCATAAAAATAGTCATGAGGAATTTGAATAAGTATACCGGCTCCATCTCCTGTTTCTTTATCAGCTCCCGATGCACCTCGATGTTCTAGATTACATAATGCTTTTAGGCTTTTCTCTACAATTTCATGAGACGCCTCGCCAGTAATTTTGGCAACTAGACCTACCCCACAAGCATCATGTTCAAGTTTTGGGTCATAAGAACCACTTGACTCCAATAATTTAAAATTTTCTTTAATTTTTCTACTTTTCATGAACGGCATAATAAAGTTTGTTTAACATTCCTTATAGTATAATTAACAAAATAATCCCCAATTTTAAAAAAAGAATTGTTTAAAATGTTAAATTTTTGTTAAATTATAATCTTCTGTATATAAAATTTATTATAAGTTTAGCCAGTTATTCAATTCAAATTCGCTAACATATTTGGAAAAAGCGCTCCATTCAGTTTCTTTTCCATTTAAATAAACTTCTAAAACTTCTTCAGAAAGAACTTCTTTAAGAAATGAATTTTTTCTTGAATGATCCAAAACCATCCCAAGATTGCTTGGTATAGAATTTTCTGGAGTTAAATCTGTAATTTCTAATGATGGCTTTTCTAATTTATATTTACCCTTCATGCCTTTAAGGCCAGCGGTAATTATTGAAGCGAAGGTTAAGTACGGGTTGCACCCAGGGTCAGGAATCCTAAATTCTATTCTTGAAGAATCTTCACTGCCTTTTCTAATCTGAGGAATTGTTATTGCATTGAAATTATTTGGAATGTTGGACCAACTTATATGCGAAGGGGACTCATTAACAGCAGCAATTCTTTTATATGAATTAACCCATTGGTTTGATATTATCAGAAAGTCTACAGTATGCTTCAATAATCCAGCAGTAAAATATTCACCATCTTTAGAGATTCCAGATTTTAAAGAATTTTGAGCAAACAGATTTTTTTCGTCTTTAAAAAGCGATATGTGCAGATGCATTCCGTTTCCTTCAAATTCTTCAAAAGGTTTTGGCATAAAAGTAGCAAAAACATTAGAAAGCATTGCTATTTCTTTCACAATTATTTTAAAAGTTTGAATACTGTCTGCTATAGTAACTGAGTCGCTATATCTTAGGCTGATTTCTTGTTGGCCAGGTGATACTTCGTGATGAAATTTTTGTATTGGTATACCCATTTTTTCAAGCCCAATAACTGTATTTCTTCTTAAGTCTGAACCCAAATCGCCATGTATTCCAATTTGATCGAAATATGTCTTTTCATCTATTGGCTTCATTGATTCAGAACTCTCAAGATAAAAATATTCAATTTCAGGAGCAACATAAAAATTTAGTCCATTATTAATAAGATCTTCAACTTTCTTTTTTAAAATGTACCTGCTGTCAAAATTTGAAGGGCTGCCATCTTTTTTTAAAATATCACAATTAATTTTGGCAACAGATGGTTCATCAGGTCGCCAAGGTAAAATTTCGAATGTTGTTGGGTCAGGAAATGCAATCATTTCAGTTTCATTAGACCTTTCAGTACCAAAAATTGAAGAACCATCAAAACTAATTCCTTCTTTTAATACTTTTTCGAATTCGTAGTCGGTAATACCAAATCCTTTTATATTTCCAAATAAATCAGTGAACCACAATCGTATAAATTTAACCTTGTTTTCACTTGCTTGGTTCAATACATAATTTATTGATTCTTGATTATTATTCTTCATCTTTTTTTATACCTGTTATTTCATTATTTATTTTAAACCTATACCCAACATTCCAAACTGTTTCTATAAAATTATATTTAATGTTATTTATCTTGCTTCTTAACCTTCTAATATGTACATCTACAGTTCTTGTTCCTCCGTAGTAGTCATATTCCCAAACACTATGAAGCAAAGATTCCCTTGAAAATACTCTTCCTGGTTTAACGGCTAAATATTTAAGTAATTCATATTCTTTAAAAGTTAATTCTATCTTCTCGCCATCTAAGGTAACTTCGTAACTTTCTTGATTAATTGCTAAAGGGCCAATAACTATTAATTCTTTTTCACTTTGGCTTGACTTGGTCATTACATTAATGATTCTCAAGAAAATCTCATTAACATCATGAGGAGGAAGACAGAAATCAAAGAAAGGCCTAGAAAAATTTGAAATCAGTAGATCCATATCCTTTAATGGCATTAATGCAATAACTTTTTTATCAGCTTTTTCAGCTTTTTTCAGATTTTCTTTAAATAGGTCAAGATTTAAATCTTCTCCAGAAACTAATATTATTTCTTCATTTTCAGTATTTATAATATTTTCAATATCTTTAATTTGTTCAAGTGAATAGTCGGAATTTGAAAATTTTGCAATTAATTCATCTGACTTAGATAAACTTAATCCTACACTTAAAATTGTTTTCTTCTCAGTAACCAAATAAAAATCCCTTCACAAAGAATTATAAAAAATATAATAATATTTTATTGTTTTTTTTTCTATAAAAGTCTGATATTCATTAATTTTTTATTAAATAGGTAATTTTTGTAAAAAAATATACAAAAGTCGTTGACGCAAACTCCATTCAAATATATACTCCCAGATTGCGGTTCATTTTAGTTTAATGAAACGTTATTTTTTAAATTGAAACTAAATAGGATAATTTTATGCCTACAATTAACCAACTTGTAAGAAAAAAAAGAAGGACTCCAAAAAAGAAGTCTAACACTCCTGCTTTGGGCTTTAACTTTAACTCGCTAGAAAATAGAATGAACACTAACACTAATAGTCCTCAAAAAAGAGGAGTATGTCTGCAAGTTAGAACTGTAACTCCTAAAAAGCCTAATTCAGCATTAAGAAAAGTTGCTAGAGTACGTTTAACCAATGGAATGGAAGTAACTGCATATATTCCTGGTGAGGGACACAATTTACAAGAACATTCAGTTGTTTTATTGAGAGGCGGAAGAGTTCCTGACCTGCCAGGAGTTCGATATCATATTATAAGAGGTTCTCTTGATACTGAAGGAGTTCAGGGAAGACTTCAAGGAAGAAGTAAATACGGAACCGCAAAACCTTCGGCTAAATAAAAAAGTTATGGTGCAATAATGTCAAGAAGAAGAAGATCAGAAAAAAGAATAGTTGCACCGGACCCAAAATATAACAGTACAGAAATTGTTCGATTTACTAACAAATTAATGTATGGAGGAAACAAATCTGTTGTCCAGGGAATTCTTTACCAAGTAATCGAAGAGCTTGAGAAAAAAAATAATAAACCAGGCAAAGAAATTTTTGATCAGGCATTAAAAAATGTTATGCCAACAGTTGAAGTTAAACCTAGGAGAGTCGGAGGGGCAACTTATCAAGTTCCTGTAGAAGTTAAACCAGCTAGAAGGTTGTCATTGGGTATAAGGTGGATTGTAGATGCAGCTAGATCTAGATCAGGTATGTCATTAAAAAGAAAACTATATCAAGAATTGTTAGATGCTTCCAATGGTGAAGGCACTGCAGTTAAAAAGAAGGAAGATACACACAGGATGGCCGAAGCTAATAGAGCTTTTGCTCATTATAGGTGGTAATAGTATGGCTGATTTACAAAAACTAAGAAATATAGGTTTTATTGCTCATATTGATGCAGGAAAAACAACTGTTACTGAAAGAGTTTTATTTTTTACAGGAACAACTTACAAGATTGGCTCTATCGATGACGGTACAGCTGTAATGGATTTCATGGAAATCGAGAAAGAAAGAGGTATAACAATTGGATCAGCTGCAACTGCAGCATCTTGGAAAGATTACGATATAAATATTATTGATACACCCGGTCACGTGGACTTTACTGCAGAAGTTGAAAGAAGTCTAAGAGTTTTAGATGGCGCAGTTGTTGTTTTTGAATCTGTATCGGGAGTACAGCCGCAATCTGAAACTGTTTGGCGTCAAGCAGATAAACACAAAGTTCCAAGATTATGCTTTATTAATAAGATGGATAGATTAGGTGCAAATTTTGAGTTCGCTGTTGGAACAATAACTGAAAAACTTAATGCAAACCCCGTTATTATGCAATTACCTATTGGTGCTGAAGCTGAATATAGAGGTCTCATAGATCTTCTTGAAATGAAGGCGTATGTTTATGACGAGGGCAACAATCCTACAGAACCTCAAGAAGTTGAAATTCCGCAAGATATGTTAGCTAAAGCGCAGCAAGCTAGACAAGATATGATCGAGAAAATTGCTGAAACCGATGATGTTGTAATGGAGAAATTTTTAGAAGATGAAGAAATTAGTATTGATGAAATTAAAAAAGCTACGAGAAAAGCAACTCTTGATTTAAAAATATTTCCAGTTTTTTGTGGATCTGCACTAAAACACAAAGGTGTACATCATCTACTTGATGCAGTGTGTGATTACCTTCCATCTCCAAATGATTTACCACCTGTTGAAGGCACAAATACTGATGGAAATGAAGTTGTTAAACGTGAACTTAACGATAAAGAACCTTTTGCAGGTTTAGTTTTTAAAGTTGTTACAGACGAGCATGTTGGAAGACTTTGTTATATGAGAGTTTATTCAGGGTCTGTAAATGCTGGTGACAAAGTATTTAATACAACAATTAATAAGCAACAAAGAATTGGAAGATTATTAAAAATGCATGCTGAAGATAGGGAAGAAATTCAGGTTGCAAGTGCTGGTGATATTGTTGCAGTTGTTGGTCTTAAAGAAATTTCAACAGCGCACACTCTTAGTGATGTAAGCAATCGAATCTTACTGGAAACTATGTCTTTTCCAGATCCTGTATTATCTGTGGCTATTGAAGCTAAGAGTAAAGCAGATCAAGATAAAATGGACATAGCTGTAACCAAGCTTGTAGATGAAGACCCTACTCTTAAATTTAATACTGACCAAGAAAGTGGCCAGATGGTGCTTGCAGGAATGGGCGAATTGCATCTTGATGTAATTGTAGAAAGAATTAAAAGGGAATTTAAAGTAGAGGCAAATGTAGGTGCTCCTAAAGTTGCATATCGAGAGACTGTTAGAAAAACTGCATCGGCTCAAGGCAAGTTTATTAGGCAATCTGGTGGTAGAGGGCAATTTGGTGATGTAACGCTAAGAATAGAACCTCTTGAAGCAGGATCAGGGCTTATTTTTGAGTCTGAAATTACTGGGGCTACCTTACCAACGGAATATTATGGTCCTGTAGAACAAGGTTTTAAGGAAGCAGCCCAATCTGGAGTTGTAGCTGGACATCCTGTTGTGGATATCAAAGCTATTCTAATTGATGGTTCTCACCATGAAGTCGACTCTTCTGAAGTTGCTTTTAAAATCGCGTCTTCAATGGCATTCAAAGAAGCATGTCAAAAAGCTAGCCCATTTATTTTAGAGCCAGTTATGTTAATGGAAGTTGTTACTCCTGAAGAATTTTTAGGTGATGTTTTAGGTGACCTTCAAAGTAGGCGAGCTCAAGTTCAATCAATGGAGCCTCAAGCTGGACTCCAGATAGTTAAGGCTCATGTACCACTTGCTGAAACTTTCCAATATGCAACCATATTAAGATCAAATACAACTGGTAGAGCTAGTTTTACACAAGAATTAGATCATTACGCACCAGCACCAATTAAGGATAAATAATGTCGAATCAAGCTATAAGAATAACATTAAAAGCATATGATCATAGAGTTTTAGATCTATCTGCACAGCAAATTTTAGAAGCAGCAGAAAGAACAGGAGCTGCTGTTGCAGGTCCAATTCCTATGCCAACAAATATTAGAAGATTTTGTGTTTTGAGATCACCTCATGTAAATAAGAAATCAAGAGAACATTTTGAGCTAAGAATTCACAAAAGAATTATTGATATTGTTGATCCAGGATCCAAAACAATTGACTCTTTGACAAGACTGAATGTTCCTGCTGGAGTAGATATCAAAATGAGGTTGGATTGAAATGATTGATGGATTGATTGGAAAAAAAATAAATATGACTACATCTTTCGATGATGAAAAAGGTTTAGCTGTCCCAACTACAGTTATTAAGCTTGGTCCTTGCAAAGTAACTCAAGTTAAAACTTTGAAAAGAGACGGATACGAATCTGTACAAATTGGATTTAATGAGAGCAAAAGACTAAACAACCCACAAATCGGGCACCAAAAGAGGAGTAACTCATCATACAAAATATTGAAAGAAGTTTCCTCAAGCAGTGTTGATTCAGTAGAAGTTGGGCAATCATTTGATTGTAGTATTTTCGAAGTTGGTGAAAAAGTTTCTATACAAGGAATCTCGAAAGGAAAAGGTTTCGCTGGAACCGTCAAAAGATATAATTTTAAAGGTGGCCCAAAAACACATGGTCAATCTGATAGACATAGAGCGCCGGGATCAATTGGTGCTGGAAGTTCTCCAGGAAGAGTATGGAAAGGAACAAAGATGTCTGGTCACATGGGGTCAGAAAAAGTTACTCAAAAAGGTCTAAAAATTACGAAAATTGATAAAGAAAATAATATAATCGAAGTTAAGGGATCTGTTCCCGGTTCGAATACAAATGCAGTAATTGTTTTAAAGGAAAATTATGCAAGTTGATTTAAAAAGTTCAAAAGGTGAAGTGATAAAAAAAATTTCTGCTTCTGATGATATTTGGAAGCAACCTTTTAACGATGTGCTTGTTCATCAAGTTGTTGTTGCTCAGTTGAGTAATAAGAGGCAAGGTACTAGTAATACCTTGAGAAGAAAAGATGCAAGTTATTCAACAGCAAAATTAAGAAATCAGAAAGGTGCAGGTAGAGCTAGGGTTGGAAGTAGATCTTCCCATGTTTTAGGTAATAGTGTTGCACACGGACCACATCCTAGATCATATAAGAAAAAAATCTTAAAAAAAGTAAAAAATGCTTCAATTAAAATGGCTCTTTCAGAGAAAATGAGGGAAGGCACAATAACAGTTATTGACAAATTAAATGTAAAAGATATTAGCACTAAGAAACTTAATAAAATAATAAGTGATTTGGAGCTTCCGAAAAAGAGCCATATGTTACTTGAAAAGTCTGAAATTAATGAAAATATATTGAAATCTTCATCAAATATTTCTGATGTTAAAACAGTTCAAGCAGATCTTATAAATACTTATGACCTTCTAAATTCAAACCATTTGTTAATTACACAAGAGGGTTTTAAAAAAATTGAAGAGATATGGGGAAGTAAAAAGGTTAAAAAATGAAAGCAAAAACATTTAGCGACATAATAATTTCTCCAGTTATTACTGAAAAGAGTACGATCCTTCAAGAATCAGGAAAATATACTTTCAGGGTTTCAAACGATGCTAATAAATCTTCTGTCAAAAAAGCAATAGAAGAAATTTTTGAAGTTAAAGTTGTTGGAGTTAATATAATCTTTAAAAAAGGAAAACCGAAAACTTTCGGTAGAAATAGAATAATTACACCGAGCTACAAAAAAGCAATTGTTTCACTGGCTTCAGGAGAAACTATTAATATTTCTGAGGGGACTTAATGAAGACATATAAACCAACATCTGAAGGACAGCGTTCAAGAATTTCAGCCGATTTTGATGAAATTACAAGGTCAAAGCCTGAGAAATCTTTACTAGCACCTATGAAGCAAAAAGCTGGTAGAAATAACACTGGCAGGATTACAGTTAGACATAGAGGTGGTGGCCATAAAAAAAGATATAGAATAATTGATTTCAAAAGATCAATAGAGGGCACTGAAGGAACTGTTTTTTCAATAGAGTACGACCCAAACAGAAGCGCAAGGATTGCGCTAGTTAAATCTAATGATGGAAGAAAATTTTATATGATTGCTCCAGATGGATTGAAAGTCGGAGAAAAAGTTATGAGTGGTGAAAATTCTGATATAAAAGTCGGAAATTCACTTCCATTAAAATCGATACCTGTTGGATATTTAGTACATAATGTAGAATCTTCTCCTGGCAAAGGGGCAGTAATTGCAAGAAGTGCTGGAACTGTTGTTCAAGTAATGGCACATGAATTTGGTTATGTTTTACTAAGAATGCCTTCAGGTGAAGTCAGAAGAATATTAGAAAATTGCAAGGCAACTATAGGGCAAGTTGGGAACTTAGATCATAAAAACCAGAAATTAGGGAAAGCTGGAAGAAGTATTCATAGAGGTAGAAGACCAACTGTTAGAGGACTTGTAATGAACCCAAATGATCACCCTCATGGTGGTGGTGAAGGAAAAACTGGTATAGGAATGAAACATCCAAAAACACCTTGGGGTAAGCCAGCTTTAGGAAAGAGGACGAGAAAAGTAAAACAAAGTGATAAATTGATTTTAAGAAGGAGATACCAAAAATAATATGTCTAGATCGATAAAAAAAGGACCTTTCGTTGACTCGAAGCTTTTGAAAAAAGTTCTAAAGGCTAAAAATGAAGCTAAATCAAACCAAGTTATTAATACTTGGTCTAGGTCTTCAACAATCATTGAAGAAATGTTAAATTTGACAATTGGTGTTCATAATGGCCGAAAGCATATACCTGTTTTTATAACTGAAAATATGATTGGGCACAAATTGGGAGAATTTTCACCAACAAGAGTGTTTAAAGGTCACTCTTCTAAATCAGATAGGTTAGGATAAATGACAGTAAAAGCAAAAACAAAAAACGTAGGAATTTCAGTTAAGAAATTAAGGCCTTATGTAAATCTTGTTAGAGGTAAGAGAGCTGTTGACGCGTTAAATATTTTGGCATTCATGAATTCAAGTTCTTCTGAAACTTTAATAGAACTTATTAAATCTGCAATGGCTAATGCTGAAAGTTCACAATATGGCGACAGGGATGAATTGATTATTTCAACTATTTATGCAGATAAATCTACAACTATTCGAAGATGGCGAGCAAGAGCTAGAGGAAGAGCTGGAACCTTTAATAGGCCTCAATCACACATTTATGTTGAGTTGAAAGACTTAAACTTTGTAGAAGGAGATGAATAATGGGTCAGAAAACTCATCCAATTGGATTTAGGCTTGGGACTACAAGAGATTGGGTGTCTCATTGGTTTGGTGTAAATCCTAGAGATTATAGAGTTCAAGTATTAGAAGACCATAAGATTAGAGATTATATTAACAATGAGCTTGGTGATACTTCAGGTATATCTCATATTCAAATTCAAAGAAACTCTGAAGATTTAGCAATTAATATTCATACTTCCAGGCCAGGTATAGTTATCGGAAGAGGTGGATCAAATGTAGATAAATTACGAAATTCTATTGAAAAAATAACATCTAAAAAAGCTAATATATCTATTACTGAAATAAGACAACCCGACTTAAATGCAAAACTTGTAGCTCAAAATATTGCTGAGCAGATAGAGAGAAGAGTTGCAATTAAGAGAGCAATGAGACAAGTTGGGAATAGATGCATTCAAAATGGTGCTAAAGGAATTAAAATATTAATTTCTGGTAGATTGGGTGGAGCTGATATAGCAAGGTCAGACAAAATGATTGAAGGAAGGGTTCCCTTGCATACTCTTAGAGCCGAAATAGATTATGCAATAGCTGAAGCTAAAACAACTTATGGGATTATTGGTGTTAAAGTTTGGATTTACAATGGCGAAGTTGGTGCAATTGATAAAGGTCTTTCAGATAGAGCTGTTCAAAGATTAGAAGAAAGTATTTCGCAAAATAAAGAAATTTTGGAGATAACAGAAAATGATCAGAAACAATCATCAGCTAAAGAAAATGAAAACACTCAGGCAGCCCCAATAAGAGAAATTTTAGAGACTTCAAGTGAAAACACAGATAAAGACAATGAAACAGATGATAAAAAAGTAACTAAAAAGAAAACACCCGCCAAGAAAACTACAGCTAAGAAAACTATAGCTAAGAAAACACCCGCCAAAAAAACTACAGCTAAGAAAACTACAGCTAAGAAAACTACAGCTAAGAAAACACCCGCCAAGAAAACTACAGCTAAGAAAACTACAGCTAAAAAGAAAACTACAGCTAAAAAGAAAACTGATAAAGCTATCGAGTCTGAAAATTAAGGATTTCTAATTATGTTGCAACCAAAAAGACCAAAATTTAGAAAACAATTTCGAGGAGTTGTTAAGGGAGCCAGAATTAAGGGAAGTAAAATTAACTTTGGTGATTATGGCTTAAAGACGCTTGATTCTGGTTGGATAACAGCCAGGCAAATTGAGGCTGCAAGAAAAGCAATAGTTGGTCATGTAAAAAGAGGTGGCCAAATGTGGATTAGAGTCTTTCCAGATAAACCAGTTTCAGCAAGACCTGCAGAAACAAGAATGGGTAAGGGTAAAGGTGCTGTCGAATACTGGGTTGCACCTGTTAATGCAGGAAAAATACTATTTGAACTTGGTGACCTTCCAGATGATTTATCAAGAGAGGCACTACGACTTGCTTCCCACAAGTTATCATTAAAAACAAAAATTGTATCAAGAAGTGAGCAATTCTAATGGATATGTCAGATATAAGAAAATTTAATATGGAAGAGTTATTGTCAAAATTAAAAGAGACAAGAAGAGATCATATGGATTTGCGTTTTAAGAAGGCAAGTATGCAATTATCTGATACAACAGAAATTAAAAAAATTAAAAAGGATATAGCAAAATTGGAAACTAGATTAACTGAGTTGAGATTTTTGAAAGGAGAAAGCAGTGACTAAAGTTGAAAGAATTTTAGAAGGTAAAGTTGTTAGCGATAAAGCTGACAAAACCATTGTTGTTTCTATTTCAACAAGATCAAAAACTCGATACAGAGGAAAAACAATTAAAAGATCTCAGAAATATTTAGTTCATGATCCTGATAATTCTGCTAAAGAAGGGGACAATGTTCAAATAACCAGTTCTCGTCCAATTTCAAAAATGAAGAGGTGGAGATTATTTAAAATACAGGGAAATAATGATAATATTCCAGTTTCTTTAGATAAGGATAATATTAAATGATACAACCTCAAACAAGATTAATAGTTACTGACAATTCAGGTGCCAAAGAAATAATGTGCATCCATGTTGATGGTGGAAGTTATAGAAGATTTGCGTCAGTTGGAGATGTTATAACTGCGGCAGTAAAAGATGCTACACCCGGTGGTAACGTAAAAATGCATGAAGTTGTAAAAGCAGTCATTGTTAGAACTAAAAAAGAAGTAAGGCGTATTGACGGTTCATACATAAGATTTGATGATAATGCAGCTGTAATAATTGGAGAAGGTAAAAATCCAAGAGGAACCAGAATATTTGGTCCAGTTGCAAGAGAGTTAAGAGATAAAGAATTTATGAGAATTGTATCTTTAGCTCCGGAGGTACTTTAAATGGCTACGAGAATTAAAAAGAATGACACAGTTGTAATTAGGTCTGGTAAAGATAAAGGTAAAGAAGGAAAGGTAATCCTTGTGTCTAATAACATGGTTATTGTTGAGGGAATTAATATGTCAACTAGGCATGTAAAGGCTGGAACAGGTGCCAAAGAAACTGGATTTGTTCAAAAGGAATTACCTATCCACATATCAAATTTAATATATAAGGACCCTGATTCAGGTAAAAGTGGAAGGGTAAAAATAGAAAAGTTAAGCGATGGAGCTTCATCAAGAGTGATTGTTGAATCAAAAAAAGGTAAGAAATAAATGAAAGATACCACTTCAATTACAATGCCAAGAATGCAATCAGTTTACCTTAATGAGGTGAAAGATAAGCTAATGGAAGAGTTTGGATATAAAAATCAAATGCAAATTCCAAAAATGCAAAAAATTGCAGTTAATGTTGGAATGGGCGAATCATTAACCAATAAAAATGCCATTGAGTCTATGCTGAGTGATTTAACTATGATTACTGGACAAAAGCCTGTAGTGACAAAAGCAAAATTATCTATTGCTAACTTTAACTTAAGAGAAGGTATGAGGGTTGGTATAAAAGTAACTTTAAGATCAAAAAGAATGTGGGATTTTTGGGATAGGTTAGTAAATCTATCATTACCTAGAATTAGAGATTTTAGAGGCATTTCTGCAAATAGTTTTGATGGAAATGGTAATTATAATTTAGGAATAAAAGAGCATATAATTTTTCCAGAAATTGATTATGGAAAAGTCGACAAAATAAGAAGTTTTCAATTGACAGTTGCAACCTCAGCTAAAACAGACCAAGAAGGTTTTAAGCTTTTACAACTTTTGGGGATGCCTTTTATGGAGGGTAAAAATGGCTAGAAAAGCAAAAATAGCAAGAGAATTAAGGGTAGAGAGAATTATTAAAAAGTATGCAGCTAAAAGAGCTGAACTTTTATCTGTCTGGAATGATGCATCTCTACCAATTGAAACAAGAAGAGAAGCTAGGATTGCTTTAAGCAAATTGCCAAAAAATTCTAATCCAAATAGACATAGGAATAGATGCAGCTTAACTGGAAGGTCTAGAGGTTATGTAGGGTTTGTTGGTTTATCAAGAATAAAATTTAGGGAAAAAGCTCTTCAAGGAGAATTCCCAGGGATAAGAAAGGCAAGTTTATAAATGAGTGATCCAATTGCAGACATGTTAACTAGAATTCGAAATGCTGTTGCAATGAAAAAAGAATTTGTTGAATTCCCTTCTTCAAAGATGAAGTCTTCAGTTTTATCTGTAATGAAGAAAGAAGGTTATATATTAAATTTCACTTCAACAACAAATGAAAAAAAATCTTCAACAAAGGTTGATCTTAAATATGATTCCGCTAGAAATTCTGCACTAAAAGGGCTAGCTAGAGTTAGCACTCCTGGGTTGAGATCATATTCTCGAAAAGATGAGATACCAATGTATATGGGTGGATTAGCAATTTCAGTAATATCAACATCAAAAGGGGTTATGACAGGAAAGGAAGCGTATAAAAGCAACCTTGGAGGAGAAATTATCTGCTATATATGGTAGATGGAGAAATATTATGTCTAGGATAGGAAAATTACCAATAGAAATACCTAATGGAGTAACGGTTAATATTAATGGGAATGAAGTTTCTATTAAGGGACCTAAAGGTGAAGAAAAGTTAACTTTTCATAATTCGATAAGGGTTAATTATGAAGATAATAAGATTACTTGCCACAGGAATAGTGAGGACTCTGAAATAAAAGCATTTCATGGTTTAGTTAGAAGTTTGATTAATAATTGTGTAATTGGTGTAAGCACTGGTTTTGAGATTGTTTTAGATGTAATTGGTACTGGTTATCGAGTTACAAAGAAAGGTAAAGACTTAGAATTTAGTCTTGGTTTTAGTCACTCTGTTCTAGTAAATCCTATTGGCACTAATGAGCTTTCAGAAGAAAATCAAAATATTGTATTTGTCAGAGGGTCTAACAAGCAAACAGTTGGAGAACAAGCAGCAAGAATAAGAAAATTGAGAAAACCAAATCCTTACACTGGAAATGGGATAAAATATCGAGATGAAATAATCAGAAGAAAAGCAGGAAAAACAGCTGTAGGTGGTGAAGCATAATGAGTCCAGTTAAATTAAATAAGAGAAAAATAAGGCATATCAGGGTTAGAAAAAAGATTTCAGGCACTTCTGAATATCCAAGATTATCAGTTTTTAGGAGTAATAAATTTATTTACGCTCAAATTATTGATGATGAAGCTAAAAAAACAATTGTTTCTTGTAGCAGTAAAGACAAGGATGTTTTTTCTGATAAGACAGAAAATAAGTCAGGATTTACACAAAAAAGTTTTGATGCATATAAGGTTGGTTTAATTATTTCTAAAAAATGTAAAAAGTCTGGCATTACTAAGGTTGTTTTTGATAGAGGTGGATATAAATATCATGGGAGAGTAAAGGCTTTAGCTGAAGGTGCAAGAGAAAACGGATTGGAGTTTTAATGGTATCTCAAACTAATACAAATTCAAAAAGAGGTAGTGGAAGGGATAGAAGAGGAAGAAATGATGTTGAAAAAAACCCTTATATCGAAAAAGTTGTAAGTGTAAGAAGAGTTTCAAAAGTTGTTAAAGGTGGTAGAAACCTTTCATTTGCTGCCTTTGTGGTAATTGGTGATGAAAAAGGGAAAGTTGGCTTTTCCTCAGGAAAAGCAGCAGCTGTACCTGATGCAGTTAGAAAAGCTGTCACAACTGCAAAGAAAGAATTAGAACAAATCAATTTGAAAGGAACAACAGTCCCTCATGAAGTAATTGCAAAATTTGGTGCATCAAAGGTAATGATTAGACCTGCTGCTCAAGGAACAGGAATTATTGCAGGTGGTGGAGTTAGAGCTGTAATGGAGGCAGTTGGTGTTAAGGATGTAATATCAAAAACTCATGGTTCAAACAATGTATTTAATGTTGTTAAGGCAACAATGAAAGCGCTTAGAAGTATGGAAAATTTAAATCAATCAAAAAATAAAGTTGAAAATAAAGATGAAAGTAAAGATAAAACAAATTAAAAGCTCAATTGGTGCCAAAAAAAATCAAAGAGATACTATAAAAGCTTTAGGATTAACAAAGATAGGTAAAACAGTTGAAAAAACTTTGAATCCATCAATTGAAGGTATGATAAATAAGGTTAAGCACCTTATTAAGGTATCGGAGGCATAGATGTCTAAATTAAATAGTTTTAAATTACCTGAAAAGAAAAAATCAAGAACCAGAGTTGGTAGAGGCAACGGAAGTAAAGGAACTTATTCTGGAAGAGGTTTGAAAGGACAGAAGTCTCGATCTGGTGGCGGAGTACCTCTTTTCTTTGAGGGAGGTCAGCTTCCTCTAGTAAAACGATTACCTTTTTTAAGAGGATTCAAAAACAGATTTAAAAAAGATTTTAGTATAGTTAATCTTGATGATATCGAAAATAAATTTAATGAAGGTGATGAGGTTAGTGCTGAATCTCTTTTTAGTCTTAACTTAATTAAAAAGAAAAACTCAAACGTCAAAATTTTAGGTAACGGCAATTTAAAAAAAAGTTTAAAAATAAAAGTTCACTCAGTGACAAAGTCTGCTGAAGAAAAGATAAAAAAATCAGGAAGCACTATTGAGTTATTGGATAAACAAGTTATTGAAGATAAAGATTAATGACCACAAATACAGACAATAAATCAAACACTCCTGCATTAATAACAGCAGTCATGGACGCAATGAGAATTCCTGATTTAAGGAATAAAATTTTATTTACTTTTGGTATTTTGGTTGTATTTAGGTTTTTAGCTCATGTTCCAGTTCCTGGTGTAGATAGAGATGCTTTGGCAGCGGCATTTGATAGTGCTCCATTACTTGGATTTTTAGATTTATTTTCAGGTGGTGCACTAAGAAATTTAAGTATTGCTGCCCTTGGTGTATATCCTTACATTACTGCTTCAATTATTATGCAGGTAATTACTCCTGTTTTCCCGTCGCTTAAAGAATTGTCTCAAGAGGGCCAATTAGGAAGACAGAAAATCAATCAATATACTCATTACTTGATGATTCCTATAGCATTCCTGCAAGGTTGGGGGCAGATAAGTATTTTGCAAAGTTCATTTGGTGGTCAGGTCATTGAAGGATCGGGCTTTGGACAAGGAAACTTTGTTGCGTTTACATCTATATTGCTGACTATGACAGCTGGAACAGCATTTCTGGTTTGGTTAGGAGAACTAGTTACTGAAAAAGGTATTGGGAATGGAATATCATTAATAATTTTTGCAGGTATTGTTTCTTCTTTACCTTCTATTATAGGTCAAGGAGCTTTGCTTTCTGGTCAATTATTTCAACTTACATTACTTGTTGCTATTGCCTTACTAATAGTTTATTTAATAGTAGTGTTTACAGAGGCTCAGAGAAAAATACCTGTTCAATACGGAAGAAGCGTTTTTAGGGGAGGAAGGATGTATAGGCAAACGGGTGGCTCTTTTATTCCTCTTAGAGTTAACTCAGCAGGTATGATACCTTTAATCTTCGCTTTTTCACTATTAATCCTTCCTGCTAGCATTAGTGGATACTTTGTTGACCCATCAACAAATTCAGCAGGCTCTCAGGTCGCTGAATTTATTACAAACTTACTTGGCCCAGCAAATGTAACCTACTGGATTTTAGTATTCATAATGGTGATGTTATTTACATTTTTTTATGCCTTAGTGACATTTAATCAGCAAAATATAGCAGAAAATTTACAAAAGAATGGTGGATTTATACCAGGCATAAGACCTGGTTCTCCAACACAATCTTATTTAAGCCAAGTTATGGTAAGGATAACCTGGGGTGGTGCTATCTTTTTAGCAATGGTTGCAGTGATGCCATTTATAGCCGGCATTATTACGAATGTTGGTGCTGCATCTACAATAATGAGTAGCACAAGTCTGTTGATAATGGTAGGAGTTGCCCTCGATACAATGAGGCAACTTGAATCTCAACTTCTAATGAGAAATTATGAAGGATTCATGAAAGAATGAAGTCATTAGAGTTTTTAATATTTTTGGGCCCTCCAGGATCAGGTAAAGGTACTCAAGCTGAAATTCTAACTAACAAATTGAATTTTATTCACTTGTCCATTGGAGATTTACTAAGAGAAAATATTGTAAATAATACCGAATTAGGTAAATTAGCCTCAAAATACGTTAAATCAGGTGAGTTAGTGCCAGATGAACTAATCATTGACTTAATGGATTCTTTTATAACAGAACTTAAAAATGAAAGTAATGTTTCTGGTATTATTCTTGATGGTTTCCCTAGAACAATTAATCAAGCAACAGCTCTAGAGAATAAAATCAAACAATTAAATGTAAATATAAAAGCTGTATTAAATTTGGATATTTCAGATCAAGAAATTTTAAATAGATTAGCAGGAAGAGGTAGAGAAGACGATAAACCAGAACTCATAAAGAATAGATTGAAGGTTTATAGAAATCAAACTGAACCTCTACTTGAATTCTACAAAGAAAGATCTCTTTTAGACACAATAGATGGCGACCAGTCAGAGTCAGATGTTTCAAACGCAATTTTCAATATTTTGAAGGCTGAGGTAGCTTAATGCTTAATAACAAAACAAGTATTTTAATTAAAACAGAAAAAGAAATTTCTTATATGAGAGAAGCAGGAAATATTATTGCCGAAATAATGAATAAAATGGGAAAGGCAATTGAGCCAGGGATCACAACATTAGAATTGGATAATATTTCAAAAAAAGAAATTAAAAAAAATAAAGTTAAATCAGCTTTTTTAGGTTTATATGATTTTCCAAATACAATTTGTGTATCTATAAATGAAGAAATAGTTCACGGTATTCCTTCATCAAGAAAATTGAAAAATGGAGATATCATAAGTATTGATGCTGGTGTTATTGTGGAAGGATTTAACAGCGATCATGCTAAGACTTTCGCAGTAGGAGATTGCACTCAAAAAGAAATTAATCTATTATCAGATACTTCGGAATCATTGGAATTAGCAATCAATGAATGTGTAGTGGGTAAATTTACTGGTGATATTGGTAACGCTGTTGAGGAATTTATTATTCCCAAAGGATATGGTCTTGTAAGGAATTATACTGGCCACGGAATCGGTAGGTCATTACATGAACCTCCGCAAGTTCCAAATTTTGGTGCCCCAGGGTCAGGCCCAAAACTTATTCCAGGCATGACTTTAGCTATTGAGCCAATGGTGAATTTGGGTAGTGATGGAACAAAATTATGCGATGATGGGTGGACTGTAGTAACATCTGATGGTGCAAAATCTGCTCATTTTGAAAATACAGTTTTAATAACTGATTCAAAACCGGAGGTTTTAACAAGTTAATTATGTCAAAAAAAGACTCAATAGAAGTAGAAGGGAAAGTTAAAGAAGCTTTACCAAATGCAAATTTTAAAATTGAATTAGCAAATGGGCATGAAGTTCTCGCTCATGTTTCAGGCAAAATAAGAATGAATTTCATTAGAGTTATACCTGGAGATAGAGTTTTAGTAGAATTATCACCCTATGATTTAACAAGAGGCAGAATAACATATAGATTTAAATAAAATGAAAGTAAGATCGTCAGTAAAAAAAAGGTGTGATAATTGCAGAATTATTAGAAGGAGGAGAGCAGTAATGGTAATATGCTCTAATCCTAAGTGTAAACAAAAACAAGGATAGTAAATGGCAGTAGTAAAAGGTGTAAATATACCTGACAATAAGAGAATAGAAATAGCATTAACAAGCATTTATGGCATTGGTAGAACTGGTGCCAAAAAATTAATTGAAAAAGCTGGTGTTTCTGACAATCCAAGAGTAAAAGATCTTAGTGAAGAAAAACTAAACCTTATAAGGTCACTTGTGGATTCTCTTGAAGAACCCATTGAAGGTGATTTAAGAAGATCTGTTAGGGATGATATAAAAAGGCTTGGTGATATCAAAACTTATAGAGGTGATAGGCACAGAAGAAACCTTCCTGTAAGAGGTCAAAGAACCAAAACCAATGCAAGAACAAAAAGAGGCAAAAAGATTGCAATTGCTGGTAAAAAACAAGTAACTAAACATTAAAATGGCTAGAAAAACAAGACAAAGAAAAAAAGAAAAAAGATTTATCCAAAAAGGTATGGCTTATATTTCTGCTACCTTTAATAACACTATAATTACTTTAACTGATGAATCTGGTAACGTACTTTATTCAAGTGGAGCAGGATCAGTAGGGTTTAAAGGATCGAGAAAATCAACATCTTTCGCAGCTCAAAGAATTGCAGAAACTTTGGCAAAAAAAGCTGAAGAAATAGGTCTTAATAAGCTTGATGTTGTTGTAAAAGGGCCTGGGGCTGGAAGAGAGGCAGCGATTAGAGCTCTTCAGTCATCTGGCCTTAATGTTCTTAGCATAAAAGACGTAACGCCAATTCCACACAATGGCTGCAGGCCACCTAAAAGAAGAAGAGTGTAGAGGAGTAAATAATTGAAACTTAGAGCAACAATAACATGTAAAGAATGCGTAAGAATGGGCGAAAGACTTTGCTCAAAACCTTCTGGAAAGTGTTCAGTAGAAAGAAATCGATTAAGGAAGAATTCCTATGTCCCAACCAGAAGATTGTCTGACTATGGGACTCAGCTTCGAGAAAAACAAAAAGCTAGGATTATTTACGGAATAATGGAGAGGCAATTTCGAACTTATGTCAAAAAGGCTTCTAAAATGGAAGGTATTGCTGGTGAAAATTTATTATCAATTTTAGAGAGCAGGTTAGACAATACAGTATTTAGATTAGGATTTGGCAGATCAAGAGCTCAATCAAGGCAACTCGTTAGTCATGGACATTTTCTTGTAAATGGTAGGAAAGTCGATGTTCCTAGTTATTTAGTTAGAAATGGGGATAAAATTGAGATCTCAGAAAAATCAAAAAAAACTGAAATGTTTAAAACTATGGATCTTGATGAAGAAATGAAAGAAAGAAATGTTCCTGAATGGTTAAAATCAGATAGAAAAAATGGTGCAGGGGATGTTATATCTAAACCTGAAACAGATGATATTGAAATTGGAATTCAAACAAGATTAATTATTGAATATTATTCAAGGAGATAAAATGGGAATGATGCCAGAAGAAATAGAAAAACAGTTTGGTGTAACAACTACTTCTGAATTTGAAGAACAGATGAGTGAAAAAAAATTACCCGAACTTTCATTTGTAATAAATGAAGAAAATGAAAAATATGCTGAGATTATTGCTAGTCCTCTTCCAAAAGGAATGGGCGATACTATTGGTAATTCAATGAGAAGAACGTTACTTAACTCTTTATCTGGTGCAGCAATAACATGGGTTAGAATAGATGGAGTTCAGCATGAATATTCATCAATTAATGGAATGACCGAAGGCGTAATTGAATTTATCCTAAATCTTAAAAATATCAGATTAAAGGCTATGTCAGAAAGGTCTGGAAGAATGAGATTGGATGTTAAAGGTGAAGGCAAAATTACCGCTGGAGATATAATGACTAGTGCAGATTTTGAAATTGTTAATCCAGAATTATATTTAGCAACTTTAAATAGCAGTTCAGCAAAGCTTTCTGTTGAATTTAATGTGGAGCATGGTATTGGATATATCCCTGCAGATAGATTTGCACAAGAAAATCTTGGTATTGGTTTTTTGCCTGTAGATTCAATTTTTAGTCCCGTGCGAAAGGTTAATTACTTTGTTGAAGATTTAAGAATCGGGAATGAGACAAATATTGAAAAATTAACCTTAGAAATTTGGACAGATGGTTCAATACTTCCTTCTGATGCAGTAAAAAATGGTGCAGATTTGCTTATGAAGAAGTATTTCAAATTTGTGAATCTTGAAGAAGTTGCTAACGTAGTTGAATCTAATGACTCAAAAGGAGTTTCTGCAGAAGTTTATAACACCCTTGTTGAAAGCCTTGATTTATCGAGCAGGACCTTCAATTGCCTTAAAAGAAGTGGGTTGAATCGAGTAGGAGATATTATAGAGTTTCCTCTTGGTCCTGAAATGCTTAAACTTAAGAACTTTGGGCAAAAATCTTTGGATGAGCTTGAAGAAAAATTACAACCTTTTATAAAGCAAGTTGAAGAAGAAGGAAAAGCATAAAAATGAGGCATAGAGTTTCAGGTTATAAGTTAGGTAGAAAGACTGGAAGCAGAAAAGCGCTTTATAGGATTCTTTTAAATGAGTGCATAAAGCGTGGAAAAATTAGAACTACAATGTCTAAAGCAAAAGCAGTGCAACCAAAATTAGAAAAACTTATTACTCTTGGCAGAAAAGGTTCTGTAAATGATAAAAGGAAAGCTTATTCCATTGTTAATAATGCTGAAATTACTGATGAGTTATTCAATGTAGTCAGTAAAAAATTTGAAACTAGAGATAGTGGATTCACAAGGATCACTAAATTAGGTTACAGAAAAGGTGATTCATCTCACATGGTTGAGTTGTCCATACTGGATGATATAGTCACAGAAACAACTGAAAACGAAAATGAAGATGAATAATTTAGTTGCTGCAATAGAGTACGATGGAACAGGGTTTCATGGATCTCAAAAACAACCAAACGCTAGAACAGTGCAAGGCATTTTTGACGAAACACTAACTTCTATTCACAAAAAAAATGTTGTCTCTGAGTTTGCAAGCAGAACTGATTCTGGAGTGCATGCAAAAAAACAGGTTGTTAACTTTAAATCAAACTTAGATATTAATGATGAATCATGGGTGGATATATTAAATTATAATCTTCCTAAAGATATCAGAGTCTACAAATGTAATAATATTGAAAAGAATATAGATGTAAGAAGGGATGCGCTTGCAAGAGAATATACATATAGGATAATACTTGGCGAAAGAATCTCCCCAATTGAATATAATTATTTTGAGCATATAAATGAAAGTCTTGATATAAGCAAATTAAAAAAAGCAACAAGCATTTTCATTGGTAAGCATAATTTCTTGTCTTTTACCGGAAGGCTTCTTCCGAAAAATTCTAATACGATCAGAGAAGTCAAATCTATTAAATATAATATTTCTGAAAGAAAAATGGATATAAAAATTACAGGTAACTCATTTTTACATCAACAAGTTAGAAGAATAATTGGCTCATTGATATTATTAATGAAAAATAAAATAAGTTTAATAAATATTCAAGAAGCATTAGATATGCCTGCTAAAGGTAGATTTAATCTACTTGTTTCTTCAAAAGGTTTATACTTATCAGACATCAAATATAAAAACATCCTAAATTAATTATGGTTAATAAAGATTTAAATAAAATATCAATAAGTTCTAAGGAAATTAGTCATGAGTGGCATTTGATTGATGCTAATGATCAAGTCTTAGGAAGAGTTGCTACTCAGATAGCAATGAAGCTGATGGGAAAAGAAAAAGTAGGCTACGCTCCAAATTTAGCAACAGGAGACTTTGTTGTAGTCATAAATTCAAAAGGTGTTAAATTAACAGGAAATAAAGGTACTCAAAAGGAGTATTTTAAACATTCAGGTTACCCTGGTGGGGAAAAGTTAATAAAATTTGAAGAAATGATGGAAAAAGATCCCAATGAAGTAGTTACTAATGCAGTAAAAGGAATGCTTCCAAAAAACAAATTAAGGGATGTTATGTTGAAAAGGCTAAAAGTTTTTTCAGATAGCTCTCATCCTTTTGAAAAAAATATTGAAAAGAAATAGGAGAATATATTGTCTACTCAAAAGTATTACTACGGAACAGGAAAAAGAAAATCTGCAATTGCTAGAGTAAGAATTTATAGTGGCAATAAACCTGGAGGAGTTACAGTTAACGGTAAACCTCTTGAAGAAGCAATACCAGTAGAAATATGGCAAAAATCAGCAACAAGACCATTAGAATTACTTGAAGTTACTGGAAGTTTATCTGTTATTGCAAAAACTCATGGTGGAGGTATATCTGGGCAGGCTGATGCATTGTCATTAGGTATATCCAGAGCTCTAATTAAAATGGATCCATCTTTTAGAAAGAAATTGAAAACCAAGGGTTTATTAACAAGAGACTCAAGAGTTAAAGAAAGTAAAAAATACGGATTGAAGAGAGCAAGAAAAGCTCAACAATTTACTAAAAGATAATTACTTAAGTTTAATTATAGCCATCCTGTCTAAATTATTTAGATCTTTATATGTTGATATTTCAAAGTTTTTTAATCTATTTAAAAAAACAGTATGCTTAGGGTCAATTTCAATTAAAGCAACTCCATTTTTTTTAATAATATCAGGCAAAATATTAAAAAATATTTTTATGTAATGCAATCCATTGTCTTTTGCATAAAGTGCTTCTTTTGGTTCAAAAATTAATTCTTTTATTTTTTTATCTTCAGGAATATAAGGTAAATTTGCGGTAATAATATCGTATTTTTTTTTAAAAGTATTCAAGATTTCTTCAATACCAATATTATGCAGAGTTATTTTTTTTTCTAATTTAAATTTAGATATATTTTTTTTTGCTATTTTATACGTATAAGGATCTAAAGCATCAAAAAAAATATCATTTGAAGTATTTAAAATCAATGAAATCGGTATGCAGCAAGTTCCTGTCCCAATATCAATTCCAGTGTACTTAGGTTTTTCTTTTGAATATTCAGTTAATTTTTCTACAATTAATTCAGTTTCATTTCTTGGTATTAAAGCTTTGTTGGAGTCATTTATATAAACGTGAAAACTTTGTCCATAAAACCACGCTTCATCTAAAATATACTGAATAGGAATCCCTTTAGATCTTTCTTCTAAAATTAAATTTAAATTTTTAAAAGTACTTTTTTTTAATTCATAATTTGAAAATTTTCCAAATACTTCTTCCTTTTTTAAGCTCTGACCATAATATTTTTTAAAGAGCCTGCTTGCGAAAATCAATTCTGTTTCAGCTTCTGCTTCAATCTTGTCATTAGTGATTAATTCAATTTGATTGAGTGTATAAAAATATGATTCAATTATCTTCATTTTCAGATAATTTTTTTATTTGTTCATTTCTGATTAATTTATCAATCAATATATCAATAGATCCATTTAAAAATTCATCTAAATTATAAACCGACTCATTTATTCTATGATCTGTTATTCTGCCTTGAGGAAAATTGTATGTTCTAATTTTTTCTGATCTATCTCCACTTCCAACTTGGTCTTTTCTATTTTTACTATGTTCTGATTGCTGTTTTTGATATTCTAGATCCCATAACCTTACTTTAAGCAAGTCCATAGCTATTAACCTATTTTGAGACTGTGATCTTTCTCTTTGACATGTAACTACAATCCCAGATGGATTATGTGTAAGTCTTACAGCTGTCGCAACCTTATTAACATTTTGACCTCCTGCTCCACCAGAATGAAAAATATCAGTTCTAATATCTTCCTGATTTATACTTATATTTATATCTTCTAGTCTTGGCAAAACTGCAACTGTTACTGCAGAAGTATGTATTCTTCCTTGTGATTCAGTAGAAGGCACTCTCTGAACTCTATGCGTACCTGCTTCATGTTTCATTTTTCTAAAAACCCCAGAACCATTAATTTCAAAAGTAACTTCTTTGATGCCACCCAATCCATTATCATTCATATCAACTAATTTGAAAGACCAGTTTTGTAACTCAGTATATCTTTGGTACATTCGAAAAATTTCTCCGGCAAATATACTTGCTTCATCACCACCAGTTCCAGCTCTGACTTCAACTATAGCATCTGCTTTATCTCTAACATCTTTAGGTATAAGCTGTTCCTGCAAGTTAGTACTAAGAGTTTCAATCTCTTTATCTAATTCCGAAATATCTTCTTTAGCTAGATCGATTAATTCATTGTCATTCTCTTCTTTAACTATTTGTTTTAGGTCATTAAGTTGAGATGATTTCTGATTAATATCTTGGTATAAATTTACAATTTTTTTTAATTCACTATGTTCTTTTGCTAGCTTTGTGATTAATTGGATATCTGAAGCATTATTTTGATCAGACATTAGTTTTTCAACTTCAAAAAATCTTTCTTCAATATTTTTAAGTTTGTTAAGAGTTGATTTATCCATTTTCAATTAATTTAGAGTATATTTCTTCAAAGTTGAATTTAATTTTTGTGGCTATTCCACTTGAAAGCTCTTTAATTTCAATCTCGTCATTATTTAATTCATTTTCTCCAACTACCATTAAAAATTTTGATTTGATTTGATTAGCATATCTCATCTGAGATTTAAAACTTTTATTTGCAGACGAATTTACAACAACAATATTTTTCTCCCTTAGTCTGTTAGCAAGAATGTTTGTTTTTGTCCAAGCTTCACTACTTAATGAGATGATAGTTAAATAAGGCAGACCATCAACTCCAAAAAAACCTTCATTCATTGAAATCATTATTCTTTCTATTCCACTACCAAAACCAGCTGCAGGTGTATCTGGGCCTCCAATATGCGATATTAAATTATCATATCTTCCGCCTGATAATATACTCGCTTGAGATTTTTCACTTCTACTTGCTGGTTCAATTTCAAAAACAGTCATTGAATAATAATCTAAACCTCTTACTAAGTTATGATCAATAGTCAAATTAACATCATTAAATTGTTCAATCATTTTATTAATGATATTTAGGAGTTTGTCCCAATGTTTTTTAGATTCATCATCAAGAAATTCGATTGGTTTTGGAGAGTTTGAAATTAAATCCATAGTAATTTTTTCTTTAGAATCAAGAATTCTAATAGGATTTACATCAAACTTTTTTTTATCAATTTCTGGAAGATCATTCTTCTTTGTTGAAAAATAATCTAAAAATTCTTTTCTAAATTTTTCTCTAGAATTTTTATTTCCAATTGAATTCAATCTTAATCTAAGATTTTTGATTCCTAATTTTTTTAAATAGGTTAGGCCTACAAGAATTATTTCTGCATCTGCTTCAGGGCTATTATCTCCAAATATTTCAACTCCAAATTGGTGATGTTGTCTCATTCTGCCGCTTTGAGGTCTTTCATGCCGAAACATCGGTTCAATATAAAATAATCTTAATGGGTATGGTAAATTATGCATGCCATGCTCAACAAATGCTCTACATACTGGAGCTGTACCTTCTGGCCTTAGGGTAAATTCATTACCACCAAGATCTGTGAGATTATACATCTCTTTTGTAATTACATCTGTACCTTCTCCAACAGCCCTTTTAAATAATCCCGTTTGTTCAAAAACAGGGGTTGTTATTTCGTTATATCCAAATGACCTTGCTGTTTCTCTCGCAATTCTTTCAATTTTATTCCAGTTGTACTTTAACTCTGGAAGATGATCCGATGTTCCTCTTGGTGCTTTAAATTCCATAATTATATAATCATTAAGTTAATGTAATTTTAAGGATATATTAATTCCAATTAAACTTATATAAAAATAGTCACAATTTTAAAAAATATGAAAATTATTAGATCACAAAATGAAATAATGAGTTATTGCAATGAGTTAAAATTAAAGACTTCTTTTGTCCCTACAATGGGGTCTTTGCACGATGGCCATATAAGATTATTAGAGGAAGGTAAAAAATATGGTAATTATTTAATTTCATCATTATTTATCAATCCTCTCCAATTTAATAATCAAGAAGATTTAGCCAACTACCCAAAGAATTATAATGAGGATATAAAAATTTTTGAAAAATATGATGTTGATCTACTTTATTTCCCTGATGAAAAAGAAATTATAAACTCAAATTTAAAAAAAATTAATTCTGGCAATCAAGGAAAAATTTTAGAAGGAAAACATAGGCCAGGGCATTTTGATGGCGTTTTAACTATTGTTAATAAATTTTTTGAAATCATTAAACCAAATTATGCTTTATTTGGAATTAAAGATTTTCAACAATTATGTTTAATTTATACAAAGTTATCTCCACTACATTCAACTACTATTATTCCAGTTGAAACTATCAGAGAACCTTCAGGTCTTGCTTTGAGTAGTAGAAATAAACTCTTAAATGATGATCAAAAATTAACAGCATCCAAAATTTATGAGGGATTGAAATTACTTGAAAAAAATATAAAGGAAGACCCGAAGATTAATTGCATAAGTTTTCTTGAAAATTTTTATAAAGATTATAATTCTTTAGAAATTGAATATATATCTTTAGAAAATACTTCAATATTTGATGAAAATGAAAGATTCATTTCAAAGTTGCTCCATAACAAGAATCGGGTAATTATGGTAGCTGCTAAGGTTGGAAATATAAGATTAATTGATAATATATTAATTAGCTAAATTGTTCTGAATCTAAATATAATTTAACTTTATCAACATAAGTTGAAGAACTTAATTTAATTAGTTCAACATGCCTTTCATTTATTTCACCTCTTATTCTAGCCGGATTACCCATGACAAAAGATCTTGGAGGTATCTTCATATTTTCAAGGACCATTGATCCAGAAGCAATTAAAGAAAATTCGCCCACAATTACACCTTCATTTAATGTTGATCCATTACCTAGCAAACAATTATCCATAATATTTTTTGCATGACATGTAACCCCATGGCCAATTGTTACATTATTCCCTATAGTTGCATCGTCATCAGAATGTATAACAGAATTATCTTGAATATTGGTCCTTTCACCTATTCTTATTGAACCATTATCCGCTCTAACGACAGCACCAAACCAAATGCTTGAAAAAGTATTCAAAATTACATCTCCAATTACTGAAGAAGTAGGAGCAATGTAAGAATTATCTGAAATAGTTGGAAATTTATTATTAACCTTTATTAACATTAGGGATACCTTCTAAAATTCAAGCTCATATTGACAACGTACGGCTCATTAACCTTTGATAATTTATAACTTTCAATTGCTTTAATTTTATCGCCTTTATCATTTTCAATATAAAAATTAACTTCAGCTGTTAATTCAGATTTGTATTTTGGGGCAACTAATACATTTAGGTACCTTCCATATAAGGTTTCAACAATTTCAGATTGGGAATTTCCAAATTCTGCATAAATCACTATGCCTTCTTTAATAGGTTGGCCATTAACATAAGCATTGCCCATAAAAACATGAGGGAATGCTGGAGGCCCATCTAAGGATAATAGGAGTTCATCTTCACTGTTTGAGCAACCAATCATTAAAATCAAAAATATTAAAGTGGTTAGTAATTTTTTCATATGCTCATTGATTCCAAAATGTTTAAATTGGTGTGATTTTCAAATTCTTTAGCGATGTTAATAATTTTTAAATCTGAAAAATGAGGACCCATAATTTGCAATCCTACGGGAAGCCCATTCGATATTCCGCATGGAATTGAAATTGCAGGAATACCAGCAATATTTGCAGGCATAGTACATATATCATTTTGATACATTGTTAAAGGATCATCAATCATTGATCCTAAATCAAAAGCAGTAATAGGTGATGTAGGTGAAATTAGAATGTCATATTTTTTAAATATTTCTTTAAATGAATGTACAATCATTCCTCTAACTTTTTGTGCCTTTCCATAATATTCATCATAATAACCAGATGATAGTGCAAATGTTCCAAGCAATATCCTTCTTTTAACTTCATCACCAAAATTACTTCTTGTATTTTTTATAACTTCCCATGAACTTTGATGTTTGTTATCTGAAAGGCCATATTTTATTCCATCATATCTATTAAGATTTGACGATGCTTCTGATGGTGCAGTTAAGTAATATACTGGAAGAGATTCTTTAATATAGGGAACAGAAACATTTTCAACTTCAGCACCTATTTTTTTTAATTCATTAATAGAATTTTCGAAATAATTTCTAACATCATCAGATATACCTTCTCCAGTCAATTCATCGCATATTCCAATTTTTAAACTTTTTATTTCAGTTTTTTCAACTTCATCAAAATTTTCTAATGAAGTTGAATCATCACTGTCGTAACCTTTTATAGTGTTATAAAGTAATTCGCAGTCTTCAACATTTTTAGAAAAAGGGCCTATTTGGTCCAAAGAACTACCGAAAGCAATTAAGCCGTTTCTGCTTACAGTTCCATAAGTCGGCTTTAACCCAACAACTCCACATAATGATGCTGGTTGCCTAATACTTCCTCCAGTATCCGAACCAATGCTCAAAAGATTTTGTGATGAGGCAACAGATGCAGCTGACCCGCCGCTGCTGCCACCAGGAACCTTAGAAATGTCCCAAGGGTTAAGACAAGGACCAAACTGGGAAGTTTCATTTGACGATCCCATTGCAAATTCATCACAATTTGATTTTGAGGTGATTATTGCACCTTCATCTAATAATTTATCAACAACAAAAGCATTTTTAGGGGGCAAGAAATTATTTAAAATTTTTGAACCAGCTGTTGTTAAAATATCCTTTGTATTAATTGCATCTTTAATTGAGATTGGGACACCAAGTAGTTTTTTTTCTTTAAAATCTTCAAAATTTTTATCAATATATTTTGCTCTTTCAGTTGCCTCTTCATCACAAACTGTAATAAGTGAGTTTATTTTATTATTAATGTTTTTTGATCTATTTATAAAAAAATCTGTAACTTCAGTAACAGATATTTCTTTTGACTTAATAAGGTCTATACATTTTTTTGCGGAAAGTTTATCTAAATCCATTTTTACCTATCAAGAATTTTTCTAATTTTTAAAAAACCATTTTCATTTTCTGGTGCATTTTGAAAAATTTCCTTATTTTCAAAAGAATTTTTTATTTCATCAGTTCTTAAATTTTCCAATTCAACAACTTTGTTATCATCAATTTCCCAATAATTTAAGTTAAAGCTCTCAGTTTCTATATTTTTGAGAGATGAAAAATAGTTAATAATATTTTTAATTTGATCCTTGTATCTTTCAAGTTCGTCTGATGATAAATTGATTTTGGCTAATTCTGCCAAATTTTCGATATTTAAATTATTGTTATCTGTGTTCATGGCTAGAAATTATTATATCAACAATTGACAGAGAATACTTATAATTCTTAGAATGAATATGTAGGCAGACGGGAAACCTTGAATATTAAAGAAGGAAAGTTTTGACAAAGTATATCTTTGTAACAGGAGGAGTTGTTAGTTCCCTTGGTAAGGGAATCGTTTCAGCATCTATTGGGAGAATACTAAAGAACAAGGACATTAACGTCTCCATAATGAAACTTGATCCATACCTTAATGTAGACCCAGGTACTATGTCCCCATTCCAGCATGGTGAAGTATTTGTGACAGCTGATGGATCAGAAACTGATTTAGATTTAGGGCATTATGAAAGATTCATTGATGAAGAACTAAACAAGTTTTCTAGTTTCACTGCAGGAGGAATTTACAGAGAAATTATTGAAAATGAAAGAGAAGGAAAATATCTAGGTGGAACAATACAAACTATTCCTCATGTAACCGATTTAATTAAAGATAAGATTTTTAAAGCCTCTGAAGAGACTAATGCAGAAGTCATGATTGTAGAAGTTGGAGGTACTGTTGGTGACATAGAAGGCCAGCCATTTATTGAAGCTATTAGGCAAATTAGAAGTGAATTCGGTCAAGAAAATACTCTTTTTATGCATTTAACTTTGCTCCCAAAGCTTGGTGCTACTGGTGAAGTAAAAACAAAGCCTACTCAACATAGTGTAAATGCGTTAAGAGCAATGGGTATTCAGCCAGATTTTTTGGTATGCAGGAGTGATGAAGAATTTGATAACGGAATTAAAAGTAAACTTTCATTGCATTGCGATGTTAAACTCCAAAGAATATTTTCATTAGAAACCCTTGATACAATTTATGCAGTGCCTATTACTCTTGAGAGCCAAGAAATAGGAGACAAAATTTCAGAATTTTTAAACCTTAAAAAAAATAAATCTGATTTAGAGCTATGGAAGAAAATGGTCTCAATAATAAGGGATGATAAAAAAAATTTAAACATTGGTATTATTGGAAAATATACTTCTCTTGAAGATTCATATCTTTCTGTAAAAGAAGCACTCTTGCACGCTGCAGTTAATCAAGAATTAAATTTAAATATCGACTGGATATCATCTGATGAAATTAATGATGAAGATATTGCGAAGGTATTAGGTAGACTTTCAGGAATTGTAATCCCTGGAGGTTTTGGACCAAGAGGTATAGATGGAATGGTTAAATGCGCTAACTATGCAAGAACAAAAAATATTCCCTATTTAGGTTTATGTTTAGGTATGCAAATAATGGTAATAGAGTATTCAAGAAATGTTTTGAATCTACATGATGCAAACTCTTCTGAGTTTGATCAGAATTCTAAAAACCATGTTATTGATTTTCTCCCTGGGCAAATGAAATTAAAAGAAACTGGAGCGAGTATGAGGTTAGGAAATTATCCTTGTGTTATTGACAAGAAATCCAAAGTTTTTAGTTGTTACAACAATAATGAAATTGTTGAAAGGCACAGGCATAGATATGAAGTTAACAATGAATATAGGGCTAAGCTGGAAAAAAGTGGATTATTTGCTTCAGGAACTTCACCTGATGGAAACCTTGTAGAAATTATGGAAGTCTCTAATCACCCATTTATGATTGGCAGTCAATTTCATCCAGAGTTTTTATCAAGACCTGACAGACCTCACCCATTATTTTACGGATTTGTTTCCGCAGTAAATGAAACTGTTGTTGAGGGAGATCAAATAAGATTGATTCAATAAAATTTGCATACTAATTTTTTTTTCATATAATATAATTATTGTCGAATTCGTCGACATGCCCTATTTGACAGTTATCACATTTTTAAACTAATAAGGGCTTTCAAATAATTTTTTAAAATTGGCTACAACTAAAAAAACTTCAACAAATAAAACAACATCAAAAAAAGATGTTGATAAATCATCAAATAATAATGATAGTTTGCTTAAAAAAAATGGCATTGATGAAATGGCTCTTGATGATCTTGTTAAATTTGCAAAAAAAGAAAAAGTTGAAATTCCTGAAAATGCAGATGATTCCGAAAGAGTAAATATTGTTCTTCCAGTCCTTGCTCATTTAGCGCAAAAAGAAGACTTACTATTAGGATTTGGAATTTTAGATATTTTAAATGATGGTTATGGTTTCTTAAGGAATCCGGATACTGATGATAATACTGATGACATTTATGTTTCACAATCTCAAGTAAGAAGATTTAATTTAAGACAAGGTGACAAAGTATCTGGTCAAGTTAGGCAGCCAAAAGATAAGGAAAAATATTATGGTCTAACTAAAGTTGAGATGGTTAATGGTTTTGACCCTGAATCAACCCAAATGAAACAAAGACCAGTTTTTGAAAAACTTACTCCAATTTACCCGAACGAAAGGCTAACACTTGAAACTGGAAATAAACCTTTTTCAACAAGACTTATTGATATTTTTTCGCCAATTGGTAAAGGCCAAAGAGCTCTAATTGTAGCTCCCCCAAAAGCAGGAAAAACTATTTTATTAAAAGATATTGCACATGGAATAACTAAAAATAATCCAGATGTTGAATTATTTGTTGCTCTAATTGGTGAAAGACCTGAAGAAGTAACAGATATGAAAAGATCTGTTGAAGGCAAGGTATTTAGTTCAACTTTTGATGAACCAGTTGAAGATCATTGTAAAACTGCTGAAAAAGCAATTATTGAAGCAAAAAGATCTGTTGAATCTGGAAAGGACGTTGTTGTACTACTTGATAGTTTAACTAGATTAGCCAGGGCACATAACTTGAATACTCAAAGTAGTGGCAGAACATTGTCAGGAGGAATGGATCCATTGGCACTGTACCCTCCAAAACAATTTTTTGGAGCAGCAAGAAATTTTGAAGAACATGGAAGCTTAACAATTATTGCAACATGTCTTGTTGATACAGGTAGCAGATTAGATGACTTAATATATGAAGAATTTAAGGGCACTGGAAACATGGAGCTTCATTTAGATAGAAGGTTATCTGAGCAAAGAGTTTGGCCAGCAATAGAGATATCCAAGAGCGGAACCAGAAATGAAGCTAACTTATTAGATGAGTATGCACTCAAGCAAGTAACATTACTTAGAAGAATGATTGCTTTATCAAATTCACACTCTGATGCAGCGACTGATCCGACTGCCTTGACTCAAAAAATTCTTAAAGCAATGGGAAAAACAAGTTCAAATGCAGATTTCTTAAAAGTAGAAAGTTGGATTAAGGATTAATTGGGTAAATTTCATCCTTTTTTTTACAAAATATTAAAAATTTGTGTATTTAGATGTTTTTTTTAAAAAAAAAGGGTTTTTATCGTTGACAATTAGTCGGGACAACCTATACCCTTAATTTAAATTTGGTAAAATGCGTGAAAAGTATTAGCTAGCTTTACACATAATTTTTAACCAGAAATAAAAATTTAATAAAATGTTGTTGATAATAACTTGACATACATACTATGTTATGAAATTATCTGTACGATAAGCAGGCGTATTGTCTGACGTTTTCTAGTTGCGACTAAGGTAAACCAGACGCTTCTTATTTAAAACAACTTTTTAATTAGTTGCAAAAAAAGTAAATAAACAACAACCGTATCGTGTCCGGGTTTCTAACTGGCACGTAGGGATTAAAAAGGAGACTTATTATGACCTTAGCGTCTAAAGAAGAATCCGGAATAAAGGTAAAGGGGGAAAACAGAGTGAAAAAGATCATCTCTGCAAGAGTCTTAGGTGGAATGGCCGCTATGCTATTAGTGGTTGCTTCTGTAATAGGACTTAATCAACAAACCGATACGGCTCAAGCAGCAACAACAGGTTCGATCAACTTGGTTAACAATTGGTCTAAACTATCTACTGCTACGAGTCCGTCTAAGTTAGCTTCCACATATGGTGGTACTACTCCAAGTTACGTAGGATCAGGCAAAACGCTTTATGCTACATTTACTTCGACAGGTAGACACATCATGTCTGGATCTAACCAACTTGTAATTGAAGTTGTCGATGCTGACCTTAACTCAGCTGTCGTCAAGAGTACGGTAATCATCTTAAAAGGTGGCCACTCAACTTCAAGTACACTTATAACTAATTACTCTGACGAAATTGGAGACACTGGTAAAAAAGAATATGCTATTCCTATCATTGATAACAATGGTGACGGAGTTGTAAACGGTCAAGACCTTACATTTGCATGTAGGTGGCTTGGTAGTGGATTCCACGATGTTCCAAATTCATCAGCTGGTGACATCAATAAAGCTACTGGTGACACATTGTTAGACGGAACAGTAATTATAGGTTTCGCTACTGGTGCAACAACTGCTAATGCCAGAACTGATGCTGCTGCTGCAACATCTACTCTAGGTAGAGTTAAATTGAACTCAAATGGACTGACATATGCCAGGGTAGCTGCTAGTGGAGCAGCTGCAACTGAAGCAGCACTTATGGGTGCGTTCAATGATTCTCCAAAATGTAGTACAGCTACTACATCATTAGTATCAGTTTCATTACTTGGTTCTGCGGGTGACCCAGTTGCTGGTGTTTCTGCGCAAATTCAGATCTCTACTCCTTCTTCAATTGCTGAAGCTGCTTCAAAATGGCAAGCAGGTAATGAAGACGGTGATAGTGCAGTAATTGATATTACTCTAGCTGAAACAAACGTTATTGCTGGTTTAGTTCAATGGAAAACATCTAGAATTAACACAACTACTGCGAAAGTATGGAGTGGTGTTGTTTCTAAATCAAATGCAATTGACATTTTATTGACTGAAACTGGTAGAAATACTGGTGTGTTCAATGGAATAGTTAACCTATTTGATAACGAAAACACTGAAATGCCTTTTGGTATGCAACAATCAGTTGCAGATGGTACAGGAATTGTACTTACAGCAACGGGCGATCAATCTACTTACCCAGTAGGATCTTTTGGTAACTCTCACGCAGAGGCGCCATGTGCTGATGACTGTGCAAGTGGTTCTGGTAGAGCAGCTACATCACAAACTTCTACTCTTGCAGTAAAAGATGGTGGAACTGTTTATGCAGAATACAATGATGCGTCTGACGCAGATTCAAATACTAACCAAAAGAGAGAAGTGTCTGCAAAAGTTGATGCTACAGTTCCTACTGTAGAAGTTAACTCACCTGCACACTCTTCTGAGAATCAAACACGAACTCCAACATTTAGCCTTACAGCTACTGAAGCTGCATCAGGTCTTGATGTTAGTGGTGCGCTTTTGATACTTCAAGAAGGTTCTGAACAGAACAATTCTGGTGAGGATGGATCAGTTGGTGGTAATGGTGTCGATGTTATGACTACTAGTGCTATTCATTCGGGTAACACATGTACTGCCAGAGGATCTGGTGTAGACTGTGCCGGTGGTGACTGGTTAGTTTCATCGCTATTCACACTTACTGGTGGTGACATCACATTAGGTTCATCTACAGATGAAAGTAGTGTTGCAAGGACAGCTGCTTCTGTTACTGTTAACAGAGGTACTTCATCAGATGGTGTATCAAGTTTGACTTACACTTACACGCCAGGTTCAGCTCTTCCTTTGGGAGCATCTACTCCTGTTGACCACTGGATTGACTTCCAGGGTGTTGCAACAGACTTGGCAGGTAACGTTGGTTACACTGACTCATCTTCAACTGCTAGCGCAGGTGTATTGGATAAATACGGTGCACACCACGTTAAAATTGACCAAAAACTTCCATCAATTTCAGCTGCTTACACTGGCTGGTGGTGGGACACAAGTATCGATTCAAAAAATAAGACTCACAAACATACTTCAACTAAAGCTAACGCAATGGTTGTAGAGTTTGATGGTAATATTACAGACATCGATGCTACTGACTTCCAAATCACATTTGATGATGGAACTACACACACTCCTAATGAGGCTGTAATACATTCAGCACTACCTAAACAGGTATTCTTAACATTAGGAGCTTCTATGTCAGCTGACAACACGCCAAAAGTTGCGCTTGTTGGATCAGTTTCTGATATAGCAGGTAACTCAACTTCAACAGGTTCATTAGCTAACGCTACTGACAAGATTCACCCATCTGTTACTGCTACACTATCTGGTGGTACAGGTACAGGATCTGCTGCACTTGAAGGTGCGAGTGACTTAACTAAGAGTAGTATTACTCTGACCGTAACTACTGACGAAGAACTAGTTTCTAACCCTAAGGTTGATGTATACGACCTTGGAATGGCTAAAGCTGGTAAGGGTACAACACAACAAACTAACTCTTACTATGGAACTTGTGGTGCTGTAGATACTTGTGGTGGACCATCAACTAATCCTGTAGATGTTGATGATTACAACATCAGGACACTTGATGTGTCTTCAGACCCACCTGCTACAACATTCGTCAATGATCGAAATGGTAACAGCAGAACACCAGCATCATCTGCAACAGTAGATGGTGATTCAGCTGCAGTTATCTTAGATGCAAGTATGACTGCGCAAGGTACTAAAACATTTAAGTACACTATTAGCGCAGGTTCTGGTACTCCAGGATATGACGGTGAAAAAACAGTTGTAGTAACTGCTACGGACAAAGCAACTCAAGGAAACATTACTATCCACGGATCGATCTCATCAACATCAAGTTACATGAGATTCATGTTGGATGATACTGCTCCTCAGTTGACTATTACTCCTACTGCAGGCTCAACAACAACTCAAACTAAGCCATACATTGTTCTTGATTACAGTTCTCAAGAGGCTACGAAAGTAACACTTAATACAGCTACACTTGATGGAGTTGATATTAGTGGAGACCTCTCAACTACTGATAACAAGAAATTCTACTACGTACCTAGTTCAGATCTAGCTGCTGGCGAACACACTATTGTGTCTAAAGCAACTGACTATGCTGGTAACGTAAGTAGCATACTTACAAGAAAATTCAGCGTTGCTGCTAGAAAAGACTTTAAGTTATCACTATTAGCAGGTTGGAATGCTAAGTCAGTACCATCTGACCCAGTTAATCCAGCAATTGATAGTGTGTTCTCGAACTCTGGTGTAGACATGGTACTATCGTACTCTGATCACACTTGGTCGAGCGCAACTAAAGACTCAGGTTCAGGTAAATTCGTTGGATCGTTAACAGAAATTCACTCAGGACATGGTTACTGGGTACACAACAACAACTTTGAAAGTCAATCCGTTGCACTAACAGGTCCGGTTGCTCCATCTGCAGGTTCCCCTCCAGCAGTAGTAACTATACCTACAGTGGCAGGTTGGAACTTCGTTGGTGTTAGTGATGTAACAAGAGCTAATACAGAAGGTGCTGATGGTACTACAATAGCTACTGCTAATGAGTACTTCGGTGACTTAAAGGACACTGTTGCAGGCGGACACGACATCGTGTACGAATACAACACTACTGACCTTAAATTCGTAGAAGTTCTTCAAGCTGGTAACGTAAGTACTGGTGAAGGATTATGGATCTACATTGTTCCAGCAGCTGACGGTTCAATCTTACCGATTGTTCCACCAGCTCCGTAGGACAAATTAGAAAGTCTATTCAGAAAGAGCCCTCCTTCGAGGGCTCTTTCTTATTTTGTTTATTAAAATTACTTTTTATTTATCTGATATAATTAAATGATGTTTAAAAATTTTCTTAAAATTTTTGTTTTAATGGTCTTAATTACCACAGGTTTTGATACATTAAACTTAAAAGCAGATAATCATACACCTAATATGAATTTCAATTTTTTACCTAAGTTTGTGCATTATCAAGGGGAGATTAACGTTAATGGAAAATCATTATCTGAGATTGAAACCGCAATTGATTTTATTGAGGTAATATTTGTAAATCAGAAACAAACAGTTTCAGTCGATGGGAAGCAAGTTGAAGTTGACGAAGGTCAATTTGAATTTAAAACTTTTTATGGTGACCCTATAGATGCCAAATACCATATTGATATTGGTCCAGGTGTTCCAGAAGAAACTAAGTTTGATATCTATATAGCTGGAGTCAAGGCAAATGAATTTATT
>CACNIC010000002.1 GCA_902620405.1 uncultured SAR202 cluster bacterium | reverse complement strand
TTTTTATAATTAAATTATCATGAAAGAAATAACTGAATTTAAATTTATTCCACTCGATTTAATTTCTTATGAATCGCAAATTAATGAGTCAAATAATGAAATTAATGAATTTATTGAAGAGATAAAAGAAAAAGGATTAATTAGACCACTAATAGTTTCTTCTATCAAAGGAAAATATATTCTTAAGTTAGGTATTTTGAGGTTCCTGGCTTTTAAAAAACTTAATTATAGTAATATTTTTTGCGGTGTAGTTGAAGGTGAATGCAGCATAGACGAAATAAAAGCTATTGCATTATGTTATAACGAACTTGATGATATGTTGAATTTCGAGGATAAATTTGAAGCAATAAATTACTTATTAAATCATTACAATCAAGATATAAATAAAATAAGTTCAAAAACAAATATTTCATCTCAAGAAATCACAACTCTTCTTAACTACAAAGACATTGTAGAAAAAATAAAAAAATATATAAATCAAATTAATTCACTAGATAGCAGTTATTTTTTAAAAAAATCTAGCCAGATTAGCCTAAAAGAATTAGATGATTTAAGTAAGTTTCTCAAAAAATTAATTTAACTAAATCTTGAAGACCAGTCTCCTGATGCAACAGCAATAATTACTATAATTGCAATAATTAAACATCCAATTAGAAATGGAAAACTTGTTAAAAATTTATTCATAAATATCCCCTATATTTAAAATGATACACAATTAGTATGATTTTAAGAAATTAAGCACTTCATCAGGATGTGATTCAGGGTTTTTGATATCTCGCCAAATCTTTATAATTTTACCTCTTTCATCAATTAAAAATGTTGACCTACTGATTGAATTTCCAAATTCTTCACTAACAAAGAAGGTGCCATAATCTTTAGACATTTTATATTCTTGATCAGAAAGTAATTCAAAATTTAAATTGAAATCATTAATAAAATCTAAATGTGAATCTATATCATCAGCTGAAATTCCGACGATATTACAATTAAGTTTATTTATTTCAGAATTTAAATCTCTAAATCTACATGATTCTTTTGTGCATCCAGGAGTATTATCTTTAGGATAAAAATATAAAACTAATTTATTACCAAGATATAATTGATTATTTTTTAACTTACCATGATTATTTTTCAATGAAAAATTCGGAGCAGTCATTCCTATTTTAAGATTCATTATTTCCTTTCAAATTATTTTCATCTAATATGTTAGTGATGGATAAAAAACCAAATATCATTTTAATACTATCAGACGATTTAGGTTATGAAACACTTGGCTGTTATGGAGGCACTTCTTATAAAACACCAATTCTAGACGATTTGGCTAAATCAGGTGCATTATTTAAGAATGCTCATGTTCAACCATTATGTACTCCAACCAGAGTTCAATTGATGTCAGGTAAATATAATTTTAGGAATTACATTGGTTTTGGATTAATGAACCCAAATGAAAGAACTTTTGGTCATATATATTCAGATAATGGTTATAAAACATGTATAGCTGGAAAATGGCAATTGTATTCATATAATCCTCCTGACGAGAAACCTGAAGATAGGAATAAAGGGCAAAAGATTGAAGATGCAGGTTTTGATGAATATTGTGTATGGCATGCTCATCAAACAGAAGAAAAAGGTTCAAGATACAAGGATCCAATAATTTTTCAAAATGGAAAATATTTAAATGATACAAAGGACAAATATGGTGATGATATATTTGCAGACTATATAACAAGTTTTATTGAAAGGAATCAAGATGATCCTTTCTTCGTATATTTCCCAATGACCTTAACTCATGACCCAAAAGAACCAACACCAGACAGTGAAGAGTATAAACTTTTTGAACCACCATCTAACAAGACGCTTGGCGGTAAAACATTTGATGAATTAGAAAACTGGGATGACGATCCTAAATTCTATAAAGATATGGTCGAATATCATGACAAGATAATTGGAAGAATTGTTAGTAAATTGGATGAACTAAATTTACGAGAAGATACAATCATTATTTATGCCGGCGATAATGGAACAACACGTGGAATAATTTCAAAAATGGGAGATAGAGAAATAATTGGTGGAAAAGGGCTAACTAGTGATACTGGCACTCATGTACCTTTAATTTGTAATTGGCCCAAAACAATACCGGAAGGACTGTCAATAGATGATTTAATTGATTCTTCTGATTTTTTGCCAACAATGATGGACTTAAGCAGCATTAAAGATGACATTTTTATAGATGGCAAATCATTTTACCCTCAATTGAAAGGTAGTAAAGGAGATCCAAGAGAATGGATTTATTTCTATTTTGATCCAGCTAGTCCAAGGCTAAAAAGGCCAATAACGGAATTTGTAAGAGAGAGAAAATGGAAACTCTATTCTGATAACAGATTATTCAACGTCATTGATGACCCAGACGAAGAACAAGAAGTGCCAATTGATGAGAATGAAGAAACATTGTCAGTGCACAAAAAATTAAGACAAATTCTAGATAATATTAAAAATTAATCAATTATTTCTTCACCTTCAATTATTTTCTCAACTATCGTATTTGATAAAATATCGTGCCCACATCTCCTGTCATTTTTAAAAATTAACAGTGATTGAGCAAGAACAACAAAAGCTATCAATGAAATAAAGGCCTCCTCATTTGATAAATCATTTGAATTTAATTCTGGACTTCCACCTAATAATAAAAGACTCATTAAATTTGGAATTTGCCAAATTAATATATATCTAATCAAAAATACATTTTTGAAGGATGGAATTCTTAGATTTAATGAATCTACAATTCTTATGTTCATTAATCTTTTGCCAACGGACTGACCTGTATTGATCAACAAATAACCTTGAACAGAAACCACTATAACAAAACACAATAATGCAATAATTAAGTTTGAATCTTTAATGAAAGGTGAAAGTATAAGGGGTATAGCAAAGCTTACAGAAAAAGAAAATAAAGCATCTAAAACAAATGCATAAAATCTTTGGGATCTTTCAGCAAGTTCTATTTTTTCACGTTTTTTACTTTTATCTGAATTTATTTCATTGTTTTCTATAATAACCATATAAATATGATAACTTATTTTTCAAATAAAAATATAAAATAAAAATATTACTACTATAATGTTTATTACTACATTATTATTTATATAGTAATAATAATATAATTTATAAAAAATCTTTATTTATATTAGAATATAATGATGGATCCCATTAATTTAAAAAATGCTTTAAAGCAAGGTGGAAAAGTATATGGAACAATGCTTTGGGGAATAGATTCTGCAAGGCTTGCATCTTTTCTTGATAGTGAATTCCTTGATTATGCAATTATTGAAGCAGAACATGCACCAAGAACTTTGTACCAAATCAATTCAATGACGACAGCATTAAGAAGCAAAAATATTACCTCAATAGTTAGAATTACATCCCCAAACCCAGAAATTGCTGGAGCAACAATCGATGCTGGAGCTGATGGTATTCTGGTTCCTTATTGCGAAGATATTGAAGAGTTGAAGTTATCTTTCGGTAGAACTTATTTCAATCCTTTGAAAGGCAAATATCTTAAAAAAGTTTTAGACACTGGTGAATTTCCAAGTAAAAAATCTGAAGATTATTTAAGAGAAAAAAGTAAATCAAGATTATTCATTTTAGGAGTTGAAAGTGTCCCAGCAGTTGAAAATCTAGAAAATATGATTAATTCAGTCGAAAATATCGACGGAATATTTGTAGGCCCCAATGATCTAACTACATCCATGGGGATTCCAGACGAAAGAGAAAGTAAGGAATATGAAGATATCTTAAAAAATATAATTGATATCTCTGAAAAATACTCCATTCCGGTCATGATTCATCATGCGAATATGAAAGAATCTGAATTTTCTCTTAAATTAGGTTCAAGATTTGTTTTACATGGAAGTGATGTGTCACTGTTAAGTCAGAAAATTTCGGAAGATTTTTCAAATTTGAGAAAAGGCATACAAAGTAACAATAAAGATACAGGGCCTGATAAACCCTACTAGTAATTATTTAAAATATCACTTAATGCTGACCAAGAAAGTAATGCGCATTTGATTCTAACTGGAAACTTTTTAACTCCTTCAATCATAGTTGAATCTGCAAGGCTATCTAAATGTTTATCGTCCAAGTCTTCATCTTTAAGTAGCGACCTCATAGAATTATTATCTATTTTTGCTTGATCAATTGTTTTTCCAAGTATTGTTTCACTTAACAATGATCCAGATGACTGACTTATAGCGCAGCCTCTTCCATCAACACTTACATTACTAATCACTCCATCCTCAATTAACAACTGAAGTTCTATTTCGTCACCACAGAAAGGATTATGCGACAAAGTCTCTTCAGTGAAATTTGTTAATTTAGCTTTATTTCTTGGATTCTTATAATGATCAATTATTACTTCTTGATACATCTCATCGAAATCAGAAAGTTCTCTCATTTGAAATATTCCTCAACTTTTTTTAATCCCTCAACAAGCTTATCAATTTCATCTTTCTTATTGTACAAATAAAAACTTGCTCTAGATGCAGCTACAACTCCATAACTTCTAACTAGAGGCATTGCACAGTGGTGACCGGTTCTAATTGCAATTCCAAATCCATCAAGGAGGCTACCAATATCATGAGGGTGTATTGAGTCATGAATAAATGAAACAACTCCTCCTCTTAGTTCCTTTGATTTATTCCCAAGAATCTTAAAATTTTCAAGCTTAGAAATCTCTTCAACAGCATATTGTCCAAGCTCCATTTCATGTTTCCAGATATTATCCATTCCAACTTTAGTGAGATATTCACAAGCTGTTCCAAGTCCAATTGAATCAGCTATATTAGGTGTGCCTGCTTCAAATTTATATGGCAAATCATTCCATTTAGAATCTTCATAAGTAACTGAACTAATCATATCACCGCCATACAAAAATGGTGACATATTGTTTAAAATATCTTCTTTGCCATGGAGCACACCAATTCCAGTTGGCCCAAGCATTTTGTGACCAGAAAAACACAAGAAATCACTATCAATTTTTTGAACATCTACTGGCATGTGTGGAACACTTTGACAGGCGTCAACAACAGTTACAGCATTATACTTTTTTGCTAATTCAATAATCTTATCTATTGGCAAAACAGTCCCCAAAACATTTGACATGTGGGTTATTGAAACCATTTTTGTTTTATTTGAAATCTCTTTACTAAATTTATCAACATCTATATCCCCATTGTTGTCAATTGGAAAATATCTCAAAATTGCTTCATTTTCTTTACATAGCATTTGCCAAGGAACAATATTAGAGTGGTGCTCAAAAGGAGTTATAAATATCTCATCTCCTAATTTAATATTTTCTTTCCCCCATGAGTAAGCAATTAGATTTAATGATTCAGATGCATTTCTTGTAAAGATAATTTCATTTGAATTTTTTGCATTGATAAATTTTTGAACTGATATTCTTGCTTTTTCAAATTCATCAGTGGCTTTAATACTTAAAGCGTGAACACCCCTGTGAACATTAGAATTATATTTTTCATAATATTCAACAAGCGAATTTATAACTTCTTTAGGCTTGTGTGAAGTAGCAGCATTATCAAGGTAAACAAGATCGTTACCATTTACTTTTTCACCTAATATTGGGAAGTCTTTTCTTATTTTTTCTGTATTAATCATAAATCAAATGAAAGAGAAGGTAATATGTCATCAGATTGTTTTTGAGCAAATGATCTTAACTTTTCATCTGTTATTTCATTAATAATCTCGGTAGCAAAACCATTTACAAGCATCTGTGTTGCAGATTTCTTATCAATACCTCTTGTCATCATGTAATAAAGTGTACTTTCATCAACGTGCCCAGCTGTAGCGCCATGATAACACTCTACATCATCCGCATAAATCTCTAACCCAGGTTTTGTGTCAATTTCAGCACCTTTAGACATAACTAAGTTCAAATCTTTTTGCTCTGCATATGCTTTCTGTGCATTTTTTTCTACATATATTTTACCACTAAAAACAGCTCTTGAATTATCACTTAAAATTCCTTTGAAATATTGATTACTCTTAGTATAAGGAACATTGTGTTCAACTACGACGTGAGTGTTAAATTGAGAATTTAATGTTGTAAAATATAGACCTTTTAAATCACATTCGCTGTTCTTACCATTTAAACCAACTTTTATATCATTTGCAGCTAACAGTGAAGAATTTGAGAAAGAGGTCAATTTGTAAAAACTATCTTCTTTCTGATCTACTCTAGTAAATTTAAAATTATTCTCTGTAAATGATGACTGAAAAACTAAATTGTGGAAAACTTTCGAATTTTCATTCAATATAATTTCAATTACAGGTAGCTTTAAGTTAACCGCATCACTACTTATAAAAATTTCGTTGACTGTAAGCTCGACATTCTGCTCAACTTCAATAAATATTCTTGGGCATTCAAGAATTTCTTTTTCTGAATCACTAATATAAACAATATTTAGAACTTTACCATTAAATTTTGAATTAACTTTTAACAAGAGGTGCTTTGATGATAAAGAAGTATTTAATGAAAGGAATTCATCCTCACTAAAGCTAAAGATAGGTGTGTAAAGTTCATTAGGAATTATTTCAATCCCCTCTAGTGATTCATATTTTGGGACACCATTATTTACAGAAATTATATTTGATTTATCTAAACCTATGCTATCAAAATTAATAGTTAAATTATCATTATCATAATCTGTGGAATAAAATGTTTTTTCTAATGACCTTAAGTCTAAATATTTCCATCTTTCATCACCTTTTTTCTTAATTGGAAAACCACTTTTCGAAAAAAAATCAAAGCTATTTTGCTTTGCATGGTCAATATCTGAAGTTTTCAATAGGTCACTGAAATTTTTTTCGTAATGTTTTATATACTCCATTACACGAAACTCTCATAACCATTTTCTTCAATCTTTTTTACAAGCTCGTATCCACCAGATTCAACAATCTTACCTTTAATTAAAACATGTACAAAGTCAGGCTTGATATGATCTAGGAGTCTTTGATAATGAGTAACAATTAAAAAAGATCTTTCATTATTTCTCATCCTATTAACAACATCTCCAACTGATTTTAGAGCATCAACATCTAAACCAGAGTCAGTTTCATCAAGTAATGCTAATTGAGGTTCAAGCATTAGCATTTGGAATACTTCATTCCTTTTTTTCTCACCGCCAGAAAAACCTTCATTCAATGACCTTTTCATTAGGTCTTGATTCATTCCAACAATTTTAATATTTTCATCATATATTTTTGAAAATTCTCTTACACTTAGTTCCTTCTCACCCAAAAACTTCCTTTTTGAATCAACTGATGCTTTTATAAATTGCCATGGCCTAACACCAGGAATTTCTGAAGGATATTGAAAAGCCATAAAAATACCTTTTTTTGCTCTCTCATCAACTTCCATTTCAATTAGGTCTTCAGAGAAAAATTCAATTTCGCCGGAATCTACGCTATATGAATCTTTGCCTGCAATAACATTAACTAGTGTACTTTTTCCGCCACCATTTGGACCCATAATTGCATGAGTTTCACCTTTACCAATAGATAGATTTAATCCATTCAAAATTTTCTCTTCCGTTTCTGTTACAGAAGCTTTTAAATTTTTAATTTCTAATATTTTATCCAACTGCTCCCTCCAAGCTTACCTTCAATAATTGTCCTGCTTCCACAGCAAATTCAAATGGAAGTTCTTTGAAAACTTCTTTACTCCACCCTGTAATTATCATGTGGTGCGCCTCTTCTTCATCCAAACCTCTTTGCATTAAATAGAACAATTGCTCATCACTTACTTTGGATGTAGAAGCTTCATGCTCTAACTTAGCTGTCGGATTCTTAACCTCAATATAAGGTAAAGTAATTGCGCCACATTGGTCACCTATTAACAGTGAGTCACATTGTGTAAAATTTTGGGAGTTTTCTGCAGAAGGAAGAATTTTTACCTGACCTCGATAAGTATTATTGCCTTTTCCTGCAGATATACCTTTAGCAACAATTGTACTTTTTGTATTTTTACCAATATGAATCATTTTTGTGCCAGTGTCAGCTTGTTGATGATTATTAGTAAGAGCAACAGAATAAAATTCACCAATAGAGTCGTCACCTTGCAAAATCACACTTGGGTACTTCCATGTTATTGCAGAGCCGGTTTCTACTTGAGTCCAGCTTATTTTTGATTTATTACCACATTTACCTCTTTTTGTGACAAAGTTGTAAACCCCGCCTTCACCATCTTTATTTCCCGGGTACCAATTTTGCAAAGTAGAATATTTAATTTCAGCTCCATCAAGAGCAACAAGCTCAACTACAGCGGCATGCAATTGACTGCTTTTCCTGATAGGTGCCGTACAACCTTCTAAGTAACTTACATAGGAATTTTTATCAGCTACAATTAATGTTCTTTCAAATTGACCTGTGTCAGCAGTATTAATTCTAAAATAAGTCATCAATTCAATTGGGCATCTTACTCCCTCAGGAATATAAATAAATGATCCATCTGAAAATACGGCCGAATTTAGATTTGCAAAATAATTGTCAGAATAAGGAACCACACTTCCCAAATATTTTTTTATTAAATCTGGATGATTCTGAACAGCTTCACTAAATGAGCAAAATATAATGCCCAATTCTTTTAACTGTTTCTCATATGTTGTTGCTACAGAAACACTATCAAAAACAGCATCAACTGCAACTCCAGCGAGTTGAGCTCTTTCTTCAAGTGGAATTCCTAGCTTTTCAAAAGCTTCAAGCATTTCTGGATCTACTTCATCTAATGATTTAGGTGCATCAGATTTATTAGGAGCGGCATAGTAGTGTATATCCTGGTAATCAATTTTGGGATATTCGACCATAGCCCACTCAGGCTCTCCTTCTTTTTCATCTTGTTTTAACCAATGCTTATAAGCTTTAAGTCTCCAATCAAACAACCAATTTGGCTCTTTCTTTTTTTTACTAATTAATTTTACAACTTCTTCACTAAGGCCTTTTGGCACAACCTCTGTGTCGACATCGGTTGTAAAACCCCACTTATACTCTTTATCTTCTAATTTTGATTCTCTTGATAACGAATTATTTTCCATATTTTTTGCAACTCTATTTTCTATGAATTTTAATTTATTAATAAATTTAACTAAACTATAATAATTATATCAGAGATAATATATAATGAACCTATGTCATTTGAACCTATTATAGGACTAGAAGTTCACGTTCAGTTAAATACGAATACAAAAATGTTTTGTTCATGCTCGTCAAAATATTTAGATGTTGAACCAAATACTTATGTATGTAATATTTGCCTTGGGTTGCCAGGATCATTGCCTTCAGTAAATTATGAGGCAGTAATATCCGCAATAAAACTTGGACTCTCCTTAAATTGCAGAATATCAAATATTACTAAATTTGATAGAAAAAATTATGTTTACCCTGATTTAATGAAAGGTTATCAAATATCTCAACTTGATTTCCCAATTGCAATTGAAGGTAATATGAAAGTGAAAAACATTGAAAATAAAGTCACTGAAATTAGGATTAATAGGGTTCATATGGAAGAAGATGTTGCTAAGTTAATTCATGATGAATTATCTGGTGAAGTGCTTGTTGATTTAAACAGATCTGGGATGCCATTACTTGAAGTTGTAACAGAGCCAGACTTTAGGTCTGCCGCTGAAGCAGAAAATTATTTAATAAATCTTCAATCAATTGTTAGGTACTTAGAGATTGGAAATGCAAATATGGAGGAAGGGAGCTTTAGGTGCGATGCAAATGTAAGCATAAGGGAGAAAGGGACAGATGCACTTAATGAAAAAGTTGAAATAAAAAATATGAATAGGATTAAAGCAGTTGCAAGAGCAATTGAATATGAAATTGAAAGACAAACATCTCAAGTTAAAGCAGGAAATAGAATTATTCAAGAAACGAGGGGATGGGATGATATAAAATCTGAAAGCAAGCCTCAAAGGTCTAAAGAAGATGCTCATGATTACAGATATTTTCCTGAACCGGATTTGCCAGTAATAAAATTAAGGACTGAAACAATTGAAAAAATTAAAAATGAACTTCCGGAACTTCCTGAAGAGAAATTTGACCGTTACGTTAATAAAATTAGAATCTCTGAATACGATGCAAGAATAATAATTTCAAATAAAAATAAAACTACTTTTTTTGAAGATGTCCTCACCAATTTTAAAAAAATGGATCCTAATTTAGTTTCAAATTGGCTTAATGTAGAAATAAATGGAGTTTCTAATAGTTTAAAAGATTATGAGTTAGAAAAAATGAAATTATCATCAAAAAATTTTGGTAAGTTGATTAATTTAGTTAGTGAAAATCAAATAAATAAAAATTCTGGCAAAGAAATACTCTCTAAAATCTATATATCAGATGAAGATCCTGTTGAATTAGTAAATAAAATGGGCTTGAAGTCTATGAATAATAAAGACGAACTCATAAATATGGTAAATGAAGTTTTAAAAGATAATAAATCTGCCATAGAAGACTACCGTAAAGGAAAAGAAAACGCAGTAAGATTTTTAATTGGGCAAGTAATGAAAAAATCGAGGGGGACTGCAAATCCTTCTGATACTGAGAAAGAAATAATTAGGCAACTAAATGAACAATAAGATTACTGGAATTGGCGGGGGGACAGGCCTATCTACCTTATTTCGAGGATTAAGAAACAAAGATTTAGACATTTCGGGAATTATTTCTGTAACAGATGACGGAGGTAGTTCAGGTAGATTGAGAGAAGGGTTTGGAATTTTGCCTCCAGGAGACTTCAGGAACTGCTTAGTTGCATTATCAGATGCAGAGCCTCTTTTGAAAAAATTATTCCAGCACAGATTCGAAGGTAATGATCCCTTAGCTGGTCACTCATTTGGCAACTTATTCATACTTGCAATGGAAAAGCTAACTGGAAATTTTGAAACTGCTCTTGAAGAATCCTGCCGTATATTAAATGTAAAAGGCAACCTAATTCCATCTACTCTTGATCATATTGATTTGGAAGCAACAATGAAAGATGGTTCAATCATTCATGGTGAATCTACAATTCAAAAAAATTTATCTGGAATAAATAAAATAGCTTTGACACCAAAGACTGCTTTCTGCAACCCTAAATCAATTGAAATAATAAAAAAATCTGATTTTATTATTATTGGGCCTGGCTCTCTTTATACAAGCATTATTCCAAATTTTCTTGTAGATGGAATTGTAAAAGCTATCCATGAAAGCAAAGCAAAAAAAATATTAGTATGTAATGTAGCTACACAGTTGTCTGAAACAGATAAATTTAATGCTGCTGACCATTTCATAGAAATTCGAAAATACACTAAAAACTTAAAAATTGATTACTTTCTTGTAAATAATCGACTTGATAAATTAGGAGATGACTTTCCAACAAGTTCTGTTGTTGAATTAGGTGAACTTTCAAACTTACCAACAAATATAATAAAAAAAGATTTAATGAATGATAACTTCAAAGGACACCATGACTCTGATAAACTATCAAATGAAATTATGAAAATTATAGAAAAATAAATGTTTACAGTACTATCAATAATCATTTCATTAGCCTTAATATCAGTAATACTTCTTCAGGTAAGAGGAGGTGGTACTGCTCTTTTTGGCCAAGCTGAAAGTTCTTTTCGTGTCAGGAGAGGGTTTGAAAAAATTTTATTTAGAGGAACAATCCTTCTTAGTGTTATTTTTGTAATTATTGCTGTATTAAGCGCAAGATTTTAAACCTTTTTCCAAACTGAATTAAATCCATTATCAACAATCTCAATACCTTGCTTCAAAAGCTCATCTCTTATCTCATCTGCCTTTGAAAATTCTTTAGATTTTCTGTAATTATTTCTTTTTTCTAAGAGCTGTTCTATCTCTTCATCAATGAATATATCTTTGTCATTATTTTCATTTTTAATGTTTTGGCATAACCCAGTAATCTCTAACATTTTATTTAAATTATTTTGAGCAAATGAAATATCTAATTCATTATTTGAATTATTGATTTTTTTGGATAAAGAAATAATCTGTGATAATGCCACAGAAGTATTTAAGTCATTTGAAAGTGCTAAATTAAATTGATCAAATTCCTTTTTGGACTCAAGTTTTTTTTCATAAGCAATTGGAATTAAATTTATTGCATCTTTTATTCTATTAAGAGGCTTTGAAAAACTATTTATTATTTTCTCATCATAAAGTAGAGGTTTTCTATAGTGAGAAGAAAGAATCCACATTCTTAACAAGTCAGCACCAAATATCTCTAAAGCATCTTTAAGCTTTATTAAGTTGCCCAAAGACTTACTCATTTTCTCACCCTGAATCTTAACCATTCCATTGTGCATCCAAATATTTGCAAACTTTTTTCCATTCAGTGCTTCACTTTGAGCAATTTCGTTTTCATGATGAGGAAAAATCAAATCTATGCCACCTCCATGAATATCTACTGTGTCACCAATAGTATTTAAAACCATTGAACTACATTCTATATGCCACCCAGGCCTTCCTTTTCCCCATGGAGAGTCCCAATAAGGCTCGTCAGGTTTTGAAGACTTCCAAAGTGCAAAGTCTCCAACTGACTCTTTGTCTAAATTTTCATTAACTCTTGTTCCAGATAATGAATTATTTATATCTCTTGAACTAAGTTTTCCATACTTAGCAAATTTGCTAACTCTAAAATAAATACTGCCATTTATCGAATATGTCAGATTTTTTTCTTCTAATTTTTTAATGAATTCAATAATGTTATAAATTTCATCTGTTGCCTTAGGGTAATGATTTGCTCTTTTTACTCCTAATTCATCCATGTCTTGAAAAAAGGCATCAATATATTTTTCTGAAACTTCTTCCGCACTAATTTTTTCTTCTATTGATTTAGCAATAATTTTATCGTCTACGTCTGTAAAATTTTGGATTCTAGTTACATTAAATCCTTTTGATGTCAGGAATCTATCTAATATTTCAAATGAAACTGAAGAAAATGCATGACCTAAATGGCAATAGTCAGAAGTAGTTATTCCACAAACATACATATTTATAGATTTTGTGATTACTTCTTTATAATCTTTTGAATATGAATCGTATATTTTAATCATAACTTGATTAAGTTTACTGCACACAGAGTACCTATGCCGTCACCAGATCCTATTAATCCCAATTTATCAGTTGTAGTAACTTTTACATTAATATTTTCACTGTTTAAGTTCAATAATTTACCAATATTTCCTTCAATTGATTCAAGATATTCTGCAAGTTTTGGTTCTTGTATGATTATTTGAATATCAATATTTTTAATTTGTTTATTATCTTTTTTTATAAGTTCCAGCGTATTTTTTAAAAATAATTTTGAAGAAGCATTTTTCCATTTTTGATTTGATGAAGGGTAATACTTTCCAAGGTCACCATTAGATGATGCCCCTAATATGGCATCACATATTGCATGAAGAACAACATCTCCGTCACTATGTCCAAGAAGGCCTTTTTCAGATGGAATTAAAAGACCTCCAAGATAGAGCTTTTCACCTTTTTTTAATTTATGAACATCTGATGATATTCCAGTAAAATTTGATTTATAATTAAGATTATCAAGTTCAATTAAATCATCCTTATAAGTAATTTTATGATTTAAGATATTTCCATCAATAATTCCAACTTTTAAATTTTCCTTCTCAAATAGCTGAACTTCATCAGTATAATCAAAATTATTCATATACTTTGTTACAAGTTCACTTAATTTATAAAAATTAAAAAACTGAGGGGTTTGTGAGAAATATAAATTACTTCTATCAATTGTTGATAAAGTTTTTTTATCATCAATTTTCTTGACTGTGTCAACAACTTTAGTAACTGGAAAAGCGCAACTGTATTTCTTCAGTTGTTTAATTCCTTCATTAATAATTTGTGGGTTAAAAAATGGTCTTGCTGAATCGTGAATAATAATATTCTTTGGTTTAAAGGATGCAAAATAATTTATTGCATTGCTTACTGAACCTTTTCTTTCATTTGATCCTTCGATAATAGTAACCCTACTTAGCTGACAATTTGATAAATTTTCTTTAATTGCTTCTTTATTTTGCTTAGAAGCAACAATTACTATTTCATCAATATGATCATTTGATAAAAATTTTTCAAGTGAATGCAGGAAAAGGGGTTTGCTATTGAATTCAGAGGTTGTTTTATCATATTTACCCATTCTTTTACTTTTTCCAGCACAGAGTAAAATAACACAATTTTTACTATTATTTGATAAATTATGATTCACGAAAATCAATTATATCAGACTGAAATGGGTAAATTAATTTATTTTTTTGAATTTGATTTATTTATTACAAGCTTATTATTTTTTGAAGTAACTACTACTGAATCACCATCTTGAAATTCACCTGATAATAATTTTTTTGCAAATTCGTTTTCCAGGCTCCTCTGAACAACTCTTTTGAGTGGTCTTGCTCCATATGCTTTGTCAAATCCGTTCTCAACCAACCAGCTAATTCCATTTTTAGTTATTTTCATATTGATTCCTAAGTCATTCACCCTAGCGATGAATTTACTAGTAACAATTTCTGCAATATTTGACAGCTCTTTGACGGACAGAGAATCGAAAATTATAGTCTCGTCAATTCTATTTAAAAATTCAGGCCTAAAGTGATTAACCAATGCTTCTTCTACGGCAACATTTCTAGAATTTTTCTGAGATGATGTTCCAGAAAAACCAATAGATTCTTTAGCAATATGAGATGAACCAAGATTACTTGTCATTATGATTACACTATTTCTAAAATTAACTGTTCTTCCATGACCATCAGTCAATCTGCCATCATCAAGAAGTTGTAGAAGTAAATTCATAACATCTGGGTGAGCTTTTTCAATTTCATCAAATAATATAACTCTAAAAGGTCTTTTCCTGACTGCTTCGGTTAGTTGGCCAGCATCATCATAACCAACGTATCCTGGAGGTGCTCCAATAAGCCTTGTAGCAGACCCTTTATCCATGTATTCGGACATATCTATCCTAACTAAATTGTCTTCATCATCAAATAAACTTTCAGCAAGTGCCCTAGCTAATTCAGTTTTACCAACTCCGGTAGGTCCTAGAAAAATAAATGTTCCTACAGGTCTTTTGGGATCACTAACCCCTGATCTTTGCCTCCTAATTGCATTTGAAAGTGCAACAACAGCATCATCTTGCCCAACAAGCCTTTCGTGCAGTTTCTCTTCAAGATTGATTAACCTTTCTTTATCTTTTTCTACAAGTCTTGTTACTGGTATATCAGTTCTTTCTGATATCAATGTAGCTATACTTTCTGAGTCAACAATTAATTCGTCATTGCTTTTATTTGAATTCACATTATTTGTCATTTCTTCATGCAAATTTAATCTTTCAGATTTAAAATTTGTAGCAGCTTCATAATCATTTCTTCCGTTTGCTGCTTCCTCTTTATCAATCAAACTTTTTATTTTACTGTCATAATCTTTAATATCATCCGGTAATGCTTCAGAATCAATTCTAACTTTAGCTGCAGCTTCATCAATTAAATCAATGGCTTTGTCCGGTAAAAATCTATCTGTAATGTATCGGGCACTTAAATTAACAGAAGCTTCAAGAGCTGAATCAGTTATAACTATTTTGTGATGTTTTTCATATCTTGGCCTTAAAAACTTTAACATTTCTACCGCAATATCTTGATCCGGTTCATTTACATTAACTGGTGTAAATCTTCTTTCAAGGGCCTTGTCAGATTCAATATATTTTCTGTATTCCTCGGGAGTTGTTGCACCTATTAGTCTCATTTCTCCCCTAGCCAATGCAGGTTTCATCATATTTGATGCATCTATGGCACCTTCAGCGCCTCCAGCACCAACAACAATATGTATTTCATCAATAAATAAAACTATTTCACCTGATGCAGCCCTAATCTCATCCATTACTGCAGTTAACCTCTCTTCAAATTCTCCCCTAAATTTCGCACCAGCTAATAATGATGCCATCTCTAACTTTAACAATTTTCTGTTTTTCAAAGATTCAGGAACATCATCTATAACAATTCTCTGTGCCAAACCTTCTACTAAAGCTGTTTTACCAACTCCAGCATCACCTATAATAACTGGGTTGTTCTTAGTTCTTCTTGTAAGAGTTTGTACAACTCTTTGTATTTCACTGTCCCTTCCGACAACTGGATCAAGTTGCCCTGCCCTTGCTAATTTAGTCAAATCAACACTATATTTTTCTAATGCTTGATATTTTTTTTCAGCACCTTGATCACTAACTCTCTGACTACCCCTTATTTCTTTAAGAGCATGATAAATTCTCTCCATGGTAATGTTATTAAGCTTTAGAAGCCTATCTATTTCACCATCATCAAGAGATAACAACCCTTTCAGCAAGTGTTCAATAGCAATGAAATCATCGTTTAATCTAAGCCTTTCGTCCTGGGCTTCATCTAATACTTTTTTTAACCTTGGTTCAATATAAATCATTCTGGTAGATGATTGTCTTTGACCAAGAGTTGGTAAACTTTTTAAAGAAAATTCAAGATCTTTTTTCATTTCTGAAAGATCAACACCTAAAAATTCAAAAATTTTTGCTGCCATGCCATCTTTTATTGATAACATTCCTAAAGCAAGATGTTCAGCATCTAATTGAGCATTTCTCATATCAGATGCCCATGCGTGAGCTCTTTCTAAAGCTTCTGATGCTTCGTTTGTATAATCTTCTCTTCTTGGCAGAACCATATTAACTATTACCTTTTATTAATTTGATCATAATTATTTATATAACATGTATACATATTATTATATCATAACATATATTATAAGTTGATATAACTCATGTCAACATAAAATTATTTTTACTATTATATAAATTTACTTTTTAATATACTTACATTCTCCTAAGAATTAAATGTAATAAAACACAAAAATGAATGAATTTAATAAAAAACCCAATTTTTTAACTTATCGTGCAGATAAGATGGAAAATTACTTGTATGAATACGTAACTTCATACAATGGCAAAACTTCAAAATATATCAAAAATTATTTTGGATGGGATAAATTAAAATTAAATAATTTAAATAATATTTATTCAGGAAAGGCATTTAGGCCTTCGATATGTATTCTTGTATGCACTTCATTTTCAGGAACATTAGATATGGCTCTCCCACCCTCAATATCAGTTGAACTTGTCCATAATTTTTCCTTAATACATGATGACATTGAAGATAATGATAAATTTAGACGTCATAAACCAACATTGTGGACAATTTGGGGAATTCCTAAAGCAATAATAACCGGTAATTCAATATTGGTTTTAGGAAATAAGGTATTAAATAATATGATTGAAAATGGTTCCTCGGAAAAAGATTTATTCATTTCTCAAAAAATTTTAACTGAAAGTTATCTGAAGATGATGGAAGGTCAATTTCTCGATATTTCATTTGAAAAAGAAAAAAATATATCTCTAGAAAAATATCTTAAAATGATAAGTCTAAAAACTGGAGCTCTTATTGAATGTTCGGTTAAATTAGGCGCTATAGCTTCGAAAAAAAAAGTTGATGATATTCTCTATAATCATGTTTCAGATTTCGGGAAGGATATTGGTCTACTTTTTCAAATAAGGGATGATTTATTAGGTGTATGGGGAACAGATAAAACAGGAAAACCTGTTGGGGCAGATATAAAAAGAAAGAAAAAAAGTTTGCCAATAATCTTGACATTAAGTTCAAAAAATAAATTTGCAACTGATAATATTAATAAAATAATGTCGAAACAAGAACTTGAGGATAATGATGTTTTTGATGTTATGAACATAATGGATGAATTAAATATTAAGGATAAATGTGAACAAATTTCAAAAAATTATCAATATAATATTGAAAAAACTATTGAAAAATTACCCATAGAAACAGATCAAAAAAAGATTTTTAATGAAATATCTGAATTTCTTATTTCAAGAGAAAACTAAATGATTCTTTTAATTCATACAAGTGAAATAAATTTAAAAAAACATGTAAATGTAAAAAATATTGAAAAATTACAATCGATTGGCGAAATGAATTTTATGAAGGCCACTTCGGTGACGCTAAAAGATGATGTAATTATTTTTAAGAGCAATGGGTCCAAAATCGAAATGATGGTTGCTTTAAAATGGGCCAAATTAAATTTTGATTTAAATTCTATAATATTTTTTGATTATGTTGACGCAATAAATAAAGAGGTGCTAGAAAATCATTTAATTATTCCAAGAGAAGTTTCGTCCTTGAATGATCTACCATTAGAATGGGGTAATAACCCATACATTGAAAAGATTATGGTTAAAAATTCACTTAACAAAAAAATTAGAAATGTTATTTTCAATAATAATTTAGATTTTTTTTACGGAAATATTTTAAGCATGGATTCAAATATAATTAATAAAACTATAATAAATGAACTAAGTAATCTCAATAAATTCGACGCTTATAATAATCTTATTTTTATATGTAATAAATTTGCAAATGAAAAAAATATTGATATTTATAACATCTGCCCTGGGAGACCTTCATCAAAAAAAAATTTCAACCTTAAGAAGTTTTTTGAAAATTTAAATTAAATTATGAGTATTGATAAACATAATAATCAAAGATTGATAAAGACCTCATATGAAAATTTTCCTCTATGGTCTTCTTTCTATTTAAGAAATTTAATGCCTGATCTTTCATCAATATATTATTTTTGTAGAAGAGTTGATGATTTAAGTGATCTAAAAAAAGAGCATGCACTGGATGAGTTAAGGAATTTAGAAATATCCCTACAGGATTGTTTCAATGGAATGTGCAGTGAAAAAGATGAATTTTTTGATTTAATGCAAACAATAATTAAATTTAAATTGACAATTGATGACTTTCAAAATTTAATAAAATCTAATTATCAAGATTTAGAGATATCAAGATATGATTCATTTAATGATTTGCTAAATTACTGCAAATTATCTGCAAATCCAGTTGGCAGTTTGGTGTTAAAAATATTTGGTGATTTTAATGAAAAAAATTTAAAACTATCAGATAACATTTGCACTGGCTTGCAACTTATAAATTTCATTCAAGATATCAACAGGGATTCTAAGCTGGGTCGTATTTACATGCCTATAGAAGATTTAAATAGATTTAACATTGACGAAAATGATATTTTAAATAACAAATCTTCTGTTGAAATGAATGAATTGGTAAAAATGCAATGTGAAAGATCTCACAAAATTATTAACAATGGTAAATCACTAGTCAAGATTTTAAATGGACCAAAGAAAATCCCTATATCTTTATTTATTCAAAGTGGAAATCTTGTATTATCAAAAATTAAAAAAATAAATTATGAAACTGTGCTATTTAGGCCTAAAGTTAATAAAATTGAAAAATCAATATTAGTTACTAGAACTCTTTTTAAATATTTATTTTACAGAAATTTTATTTGATAAAATCACAAGATGAAAAATTATGACGTAATAATTATAGGCGGTGGCCTTTCTGGCATTAAAGCATTTATAAATTTAAAAAAAAATGGAATAAATGTATTGATGATCGAAAAATCCTCTTACATTGGAGGAAGAGCATTCTCATTCAAAGATCCTTTAACAGGAAATTATATTGATAATGGGCAGCATGTAATTGTTGGGGCATGTAAAGAATATTTGAACTTATTAGAAGAAACTAATAATGAAGAAAATTTTATAAGAATAAAAAACTACCAAGTTCCAGTTATTAAAAATAATAAAGTTTCTGTTCTTGGATCCAAATTCATTGGAGGCTCATTAGGTTTAATAATTTCGCTTATTCAATATAAACACTTGAGCATAAAAGAAAAGGTTTTGCTTATAAAGCTGTTATTAAAAATAAAATATATTAATTTAGATTCAGATATCAATAAAGAAAAAAATTTCAAAAAATGGCTTAAAATTAATCATCAATCTGAATCAACAATAAAATTTTTTTGGGATATTTTTTTAAAACCTGCTTTAAATGAGGAAATAGATACTATAGAAACTAAATCTGCTTTATTTGTTATTAAGGAAACATTTTTTTCAAAAAATCCTCAAATCCTTGGTTTACCAAAAGTTAATTTATCTACACTATGGGATAGATTTGAAAAAATTAATTCAAGAAATATCATGAAAAAAACTATTGTGAAAAAAATTAATATCTATAAAAACAAAGTTGAGAATATTATTCTAAGCAATGGAAAAAAATTAGTTGCAAAAAATTATATTTTTGCAACGCAATATTCATCTATTCAAAAAATTTTAAGAGACTCAAATATTGATTTGAATTTAAAAAACAATTTGGATACTTCACCAATATTGGGAATTCATTTTTGGTTTAAAAATAAAATTACTGATGATAGGTATATAGCATCTGTTGATTCTGAAATTCAATGGATCTTTAATGCTTCAAAAAATCATAATAATAATGAAAACCATATTGTCATTTCTCAAAGTGCATCAAGCAAATGGATGAAAATGGACAAGAAAGAAATTAAAAAGATTTTCTTAAAAGAACTTAATTTAATTTACCCAAAAGCAAATCAAAAAAATTTAGAGAAATTTAGTATTGTAAAGCAAAAAGATGCAACTTTTTTATGTAATAGCAAAAATGAATTAATTAGAAATAGTGTTCCTTTAAATCTAAAAAATATTTTTTATTCTGGCGATTGGGTAAACACTTCATGGCCATCTACAATGGAAGGTGCGGTTATTAGCGGAAAATTTGCTTCTGAAATGATTTTAAAGTCTTTGAAAAGATAAGATATTTTTAATTTTAACTGGTCCAAACTTTCTGCTATCTATAGATATTTTTCTATTATCTCCCATTAAAAATAATTCATCTTTACCAATAACCATTTCTGGAAAATCATAAATATATTTGTCGTTTATATATTTTTCTGAAATTTTATTTCCATTAATTACTAATTCTCCATTTTTTATTTGAATTCTTTCGTTATTCAAACCCACTACCCTTTTAATAAGATTAGTTCCATCTTTTTTAAAATGAACAACATCGAATCTCCTTGGCTTGTAAAACAATATAATTTTCCTCATTATTATTGAGCTACCATGAATTAATGAGGGTTCCATACTTTTTTCTAAAATATTTATTCTTTGATTTAATAGATTTTTTAACATTTATGTTCTTTACATTTAAGATTTTTATCAGATAATTAACTTATTAATAATTTAACAGGAGAAATTTTTATGCTCAATAACGATAGAATAAAAAACTTATTAAAAAATGAATTAACTGCTTACGCTCATTGTGACATTCCGTGCGGAATATATGATCCAAATGATGCAATACAAGCAGCAAAAACTGTAGTAAGGATGACTGAATTAATGGAAGGACTTGATGTTTCAGGTGGTCCATCACCTTCGCTTGCAAATTCAATGATGAGATATGTGTATGCTAAAGAAATTCATGCAAAAAAAGCAAAAGATGATGTTTTAGTTCTTTGGACAGATTATTTCAAACCTGAGCATCTAGAAAAATACCCTGACCTTCATGAGAAAATTTGGAATGCTTGCAAATTAGGATCTTTTGTTAAAGTGAATGTTGATTTAGGCAAAGCTAAGGAATTTCAAGCTGCTCTTGAAGAAATAGGTGATATTTTCTGGGAAACAAAAAAGTAATTAAAGTTTTTTGTAATCCTCTCTTGGTGGTGAAAAAATATCTAAAGCTAATGAATTAGATGAACTGCCATGGGCGCTGTGAGGTACATTTGAAGGAATTAAATAATGATCGCCTTCTTTTAATATATGTTCATGTCCATCAATAACTAATTTAAAAGAGCCAGAAAGTACTCTTCCAGCTTGCTCGTTTACATGAGTATGAGTTGGGACTGTTGCTCCTGGAGCAATATCCACCAACATCATCATTATGTTTTCACCATGCATTATTCTAACATTTACACCAGGATGAATTTCTTTAGGTTCTAAGTTATCTTGATGGTAAATTGGCATTATCCGTGTGTTCCTAATTTTCTAGACACAGCTGCATCAGCTACTGGACTAGGTATTTTTCTAACAATGGTATTTAATATTGTCATTTTATTTGAATTTAATGATTTTTTTAATTCTTGTTTTAGTAATTCTGGATTATCAACAAGAATGCCTTGTGCACCAAAACCTTTTGCAACTAATTCATAATTTGTTTGATCCAATTCTGTCCACACATCCCTATCATACAGCCCCTTTTGAATCCAATAATCTATCCCCCATAAACTATTATTGCCAACTATCACTGTTACTGGCAAATCGTGTCTTACAGAAGTATCAATTTCAGGTACATGAAAACCTAAAGAACCATCACCAACAACTAATATTACTTTTTTGTCAGGAAGTGCTGCTTTAGCACCAATAGCATATGGAAGCCCCACTCCAATCATTCCAAAACTACTCACGTATAATGATCTTAAATATTTTTCAATTGGCACTGTTGCTCTCGAAAAATGACAATAATCACCTCCATCAAATACAACAAAGGTATCGTCATCTAAATGTTCTTGAATGGACAAGCTTACATCCATTGGATGCATTGGTAATTCGCCATCTGACAACTTGTTCATTTCGCTTATATAATTTTTCTTAGTATTTTTTAATGATTTTAGCCATTCATGATTATCCCAATTTATTCCTTCTGATCTTTGTTTCATTAATTCAACATAAGGTCCTACATCAGAATTAACAATTAATGAAACGGTTCTTGATCTATTTAGTTGTTCGATATCAGGATCAACACAAATTATTTTCGCGTCCTTATTAAATGGAGGTGACCCTCCAAAACCTAACTGGTAATCAAGTTTTACACCCAACAATAAAACTACATCGGATTCACTAACCCTTTGGGCAGACTTATTTAATGGCAAATAACCAATACCCAAAGAACATTCGTGAGAATCAGGAACCAACGCCCTTCCAGAATCAACTCCAAAGAATGGAATTTTAGTATTTTTAAGAAATAGATCCAAATCTTTACTTGATACAGTAGCCCCAGCACCAAGACCAGCTATAATAACCGGTTTTTTTGCATTTGATAACATCTCCAAACTTTTATTAATTTGATTTAAATTTGGGTAAGTAAGCCAATTATTAATATCGTCAACAACACTTTTTTTGTATCTTTGAAAAACTTCAATATCAACTGTCTGTTCTTGTAAATCATGAGGAATTGTTAAATGCACTGGCCCTCTTTTGCCTTCCATTGCAGTTCTAAATGCCAATGATATATATTCAGGTATCCTTTCAACAGATGGTATTTCCCATGCACCTTTTGTAACAGGTTTTGCAATACCAACTTGATCAAATTCTTGCATAGCACCCCTGCCTATATTGCTAGAGTCAGCTGAACCAGTAATATTTATTACAGGAGCTTCAGAATGCATTGCGTTAGCTAATCCTGCAACTGCATTTGCATGACCTGGAGTTGTTGATAATACTACACCTGGTTTCCTTAAGACTCTTGAATATGCGTTAGCCATATGAACAGAAGCAGCCTCATGACGACCATCTATCATTCTGAAATTTTGATCAATTAATTTATCAAGTAAGTGCAAAATGTGATCGCCAGCAATGCCAAAAATGGTATCAACATCATACATCTTTAAACATTTAATTATTAAGTCACTACCGGTTAACTTAGACATTTATATAAACTCCCTTAGTATCATTAAAGTACCCATTATAAATAAAATAATATAAAGAATAACTAGAATAAATTTGTTTGAATAATAAGCTACATGTTTAGAACCGAAATATGAACCAATAAATCCTGCAACAGCTAATGGTAAAAATAAATAAAAATTAAAATGACTGTTGCCTGATTCTTGAGATGCAAGTAAATGCCCAATTAATCCAAAAAAAGCAAATATTAAGTTTATAAATGAGTTTATCCCTCCTGCAGATTTTGCTTCTGTCCTCAAAAAATTAATCATAACAGGGTATCTAAGAGCCCCTAAAACCATACCTACCGAAGAACCAAGAGCACCTATAATTACATTTAATAAAGAGGCTATAAGATCTTTTCTTGATTTATTAACTTTAATGTTTTTTTTACTTGGAAAATGTACTGCTTGAACTATTAATAATCCAGAAACAATAATTAAGACTGTAACAATAAAAAGTAAAATATCTTGTGAAAAAGATTCACTTATTATGCCTCCAAAAAATGGACCAATTATCCCGCCAGAAATTATGAATAAAATTCCTGTCTTAAAATCAATTCTTTTATGTTTGAGATTATTCCAAACTGTTGGAATCATCATCACAAAGCTAATAGCAAGATTTGTACCAAAAACAATCAGGGCATTTACTCCAAAAAAAAGCATAAAAAATATACGTATTGGACCAAGTGGCATTCCTACTAACCCTGCAAAGTATCCAGAAATAAGTAAACTAAAAACTAAAAAAATAATATTTAATGTTGTTATATCATTCACAAATCTAACCTATCAAACATCCTATCTAGTTCATAAATTTGTTCATTATCTGGTTTCAAAGATGGTTCTCTTGCAATTGAATTTGAAAAGATACCCTTCTTTTTAAGAATGTATTTTGGAAGCCAATTCCAAATACCTAAACCTTGCCCCAATGTTCTTATAAGTGGTACATACTTATGAAAGTATTCTTCAGCTTTGTGATGTTTTCCCTCAACCCAAAGATTGTATGCTTTTACAAATATCTTTGGGAATGCACAGACTGGCATTGTCCCAACTGACCCTCTTCTCATTTCTTCAATCATAAATATTCCTCCCATTCCACCAAAAGGTATAGGAAACCCATCATTTGAAATTTCTTTTAACTTATTAAATCTTGGCAAAGTTGGCGCAACTTCAACTTTTAAATATTTCAAGTTTTCATTGCTCTTCGATAATTCAACGGCCATTTCAGGGGAAATTGGCGTATCAAATACATCTTGCATGAAAATTGGAATATTAATTTTATCTGCAGTTTTTATAAAATATTTTTTTATTTCTGAAGAATCAACTCCACCAAAAGATGGAGGGGCTATCATTACTGCATCAGCACCAAGTTCTTCAGCTTTTTTTGAATATTCAATGCAAAGCTTTGTAGATTCTGCCGTTGTATTCATGCATACTTTTATTCTCTTATCAGCAAACTCAACTACTTTTTTCAGGAATTCATTTCTTTCCTGGTCTGTTAATTTATAAACTTCACTTGCAAGTGCAATTGCAACTCCATTAACTCCAGATTCAATAGCATATTCAACTTCAGCATGAATATCTTCATAAATAATATTATCTTTTGAATCAAATGGTGTTGATAAAATTGGAAATACACCTTTCATTTGCCTACCCAATTAACCCAGGAACTAAACTTAATAAAACACCTGCTACTGTTGCGGTACCAATTACCCCAGCAATATTTGGGCCCATTGCATGCATTAATAACATATTGCCCGGCTTTTCCTTTTGCGCCATTTCTTGTACAACTCTTGCTGCCATTGGTACTGCTGATACACCTGCAGCTCCTATCATAGGATTTATTTTTTCTTTACTAACTAGGTTTATTAGTTTTGCTAAAAGAATTCCAGCAATTGTTGCTGTAATAAAAGCAACTAAACCAAGAACAAAGATTGCAATTGTTTGAAATTTTAAAAATACTTCACCAGGCATTGTTGACCCAACTGCCAATCCAAGAATTATTACCACAATATTCATTAATTCATTTTGAGCGGTACTACTTAATCTTTCAACAACACCACATTCTCTCATCAGGTTTCCAAACATTAAGATTCCAACTAACGGAGATGCTTTAGGAACAAGAATACTAATAACAATAGTGCAAATTATTGGAAATAAAATTTTAGCTCTTTTTGAAACTTCTCGCTTGGGTGGAGGCATAACTATTTGTCTTTCTTTTTTTGTAGTAAAAAATTTAATTATAGGAGGCTGTATTAGCGGTACTAAAGCCATATATGAATATGCTGCTACAGCTGTTGCGCCTACAATATCCTGCACGCCAACACCAAGTGAATTACCAAGCTCTTTCATTCTTGAGGCAATAAAAATTGTTGTCGGTCCATCAGCACCCCCTATTATTCCAACAGACGAAGCTTCTAATAACCCAAAATCAAATATAGGGTTTAATAATAAAGTTCCAATTAAAGCGACAAATACACCTGCTTGTGCAGCAGCACCTAATAGCAATGTTTTTGGATTAGATATTACTGGAGAGAAATCAGTTAGAGCTCCTAGACCAAGAAAAACTAAAAGGGGCAAGAGGTCAGTATGGAGCCCGTTTTCTTGAAAAAATAATAAAAAGCCCATAGGTTCACCTTCACCTGATGATGGCTTAACAAGTTCTCCAAGTGGTAAATTTGCAAGAAGAACACCAAAAGATATAGGGACTAATAAAAGCGGTTCTTTTTTCTTAGCAATACCAAAATACATTAAAAAGCCAGCAATTAACCACATGATTGCATTCCTAGGGTTATTATAAATATCAATAAACCCTTCAAAAATTAAATTAATGTAATCTGTTTCCATTTTAATTAATCTTAATCATTATTTTTCCTACTTCAACAGTATCACCTTCAGAAACTAAAATTTCAGATATATTCCCATCCTTAGTAGCAACTATAGTTTGTTCCATTTTCATAGACTCCATTAGTAAGACAGGTTCACCTACCTTCACTTTTTGACCACTAGATACAAGTACTTTAGTAACCTTACCTGGCATTAAAGCTTTTAAGTCTCCTGGGTCATCAGATGTCTCTACAACGTTATCATTTTTATCATCAGAAGATTTTTTAGTCTTTTTTCTTTCAATTCTTGGTTTTTCAGCAGCATCCGAACTGCCTATAGCGACATCAATTTTTTTTCCATTAACCAAAACGCTTGGGCTTAAACCGCCTAAATCAACTTCAACTTCATATTTTTTTCCGTCAATTACTAATTCATATTTTTTCATTAAACCTCTCTTGACCTGAATAATCTTTGCTGGCCGTTTGAAAGCCAATTCGAAGAACTCATATTATTTTTTTTAATAATATTTTTATTGGGATTGTTCTCTGACATTGCCAAACTTAAAGCAATTGCAGCTACAACGTTTTCCATTTTATTTTCAGATTTTTTTGAAGATATCAGAGTATCTGTATCAATATTTTTCTTTTTTGGATTTTTATCAAAGTAATTTAATAAGTTTATTGTAATTAAAAGAAAAATCAGCACCATAAAAACTACTGCTAACCCAATAAGGGACATATATAATCCATCTAAAACCATAATTTTCTCAAAACTACTTTATATCTATTGTTATTAAAAATCTATTTTTAAAGGCTTATTATTAACATAAATAAGCTCATTGTTTTCACCAAAAATTTTAACATTTATCTCCTCCCCTTCAACATAAAAAATGTTTTCATTTATTTTTTCTTCTGTATGAACATTATTTTTAAAAAAAATATCATTATTTTCTTTTAATCTTTGATGAGCCTCTTCAATTGATATTATTTTTAATTTAAATTCATCTCCAGGCTTTAATTGCGCAATCTTCCACAAGCTTAAAGTGTCAAAATTTAATATTCTTGCATAACCACCAATTCTTTGTGAATCTTCGAGTAAAACATACATATTCCCATCTTTTGGCAACTGAATTGTTCCAGCGGAAACACCATCAGAAATTATATCTGATTTACCATTTTTCAATTCTAATTTTTCACCCTCTATCTGAGCACCAGTTCTACTCATTCTATTTGAAAGTTTAAATTTATTGTTCTCGATAATTTTTATACTTTTTTCAGAAAGCAAGTTGAATTCCGGGCCTTTAGTGACATGTAATAGTTTTTCTGTTTCATTAAAATTTGGGATGTTTCTTAAAAAATTTATTTTTTTTAAATTATTTTTTTTATGGACACTTGAACTTGAAATAATATCTCCCATATTTAATTTTTTTCCACCTAAATTGAATATAGAATGAGTTGATCGAGAGTCTAAAATTTTATTTATCTCAATACCTTTTTTTACAGAAATATATGATCTTAATCCATTTTTTGATGAGCCTAATTCAATTTTATCTCCTTTGTATATATTTACTGTTTGCCACATTTTTATTGGCATTCCATTCAACCTAGGGTCCATGTTAGAGCCAGTAATGCAAATTTGTGTATCATTGAGACATTCAAATGAAGTATTTCCGTATAAAATTTCTATAGATGCATCTGAGATGCTATTGTTCATTAACAAATTACCTAATCTAAAAGATATCTTGTCTCCAGAACCTGAATTAGGAACACCAAATTGCTCAAATCCGAACCTTCCTTCATCCTGAATTGTTGAAAAAATTGGCTGGTTAGTTAACTTTAAAATTTCATATTTCATTGAATTTCAACTTCATTCCGGGCTTGAGTATGCTTGGTGAAACCAAGTTGTTATCAAAAAGATTTTCATCTGTTCTTCCAATTAAACGCCATCCTCCAGAAGACTCAAAAGGGTAAATGCCTGTCTGCTTATCTGCAATTCCAACAGATCCTGCTGGTACAACTTGCCTAGGTGAATCAAGACGCGGGCAAATTAGTTTTTTATTAAGGCCTCCTAAATATGGAAAACCAGGGGAGAATCCGATCATATATACATGATAAATTACCGATGAATGGATTTTAATTACTTCTTTTTCTGAAAGATTAGTTATTTCAGAAACACTTTTCAAATCTTCACCATAACCCCCTCCGTAATTTACATCGATTTCTAATAATTCATCCGAATTTGAATTTTTAAATTCAAAATTATCTATTAATTCAGAAATTCTATTTATAATTACATTCCTTTCAATATTTATTGGATCGTAATCAATTACTAAAGAATTGTAAGTTGGATAACATGACACAATATCTAAATGTCTTCTTTTTTTATCTATTTCAAAGGATATTTCAACTATTTTAGAATTTATGGTTTGATCAATATTGTCTGAAAAATTAAATGATATCGTTCTGTCAGATATATCAAAAAATTTATAATTCATTTATTTGATGAAAGTGGGCAAACTCTTTATTTCACAGCCAAAATTAATTAACTCTTTCTTTAACTTTTTTGCCAAAATAACTGAATCTTTATTATCACCATGAAGGCAAATTGTATCAACATCTAAATTTATAATTTTTCCAGTAATCGACTTAACTTCTTTATTTTTTGCCATTCCAATAACTCTATCAATTATTTCAGATTCATTATGTAGAACAGATCCTTCAATGGATCTTGAAACAAGGTGACCGTTATCATCGTATGCTCTGTCAGCAAAACCTTCATTAGCCACTTTTACTTTCTTTGATTTTAAGTATTCACTCCATTCAGAATTGGCCAAAGTTACATGAATTAATTTACTATCAAAACCATTAACAGCATTGTAAATTGAATTTGCGATATTCATATCAGAAGCAGCATTATTGTATAGTGCACCATGCGGTTTAATATGATTGAGGCTTTCTTTTGCAAAACCAAATAAAGCACCTATTTGGTATTTAGTTAAATTCTCAATGGATTCAAAATCCATATCTATTTTTCGTCTTCCAAAACCTTGCAGGTCAGGGTAGCTAGGGTGAGCTCCTATTGATTTTCCAGTTGATATAGCAAGATCAACTGTTTTTTTAATTGTATCTGGATCTCCTGAATGGAATCCTGCTGCAATATTTACTGAGGTTACATGTGGGATAATTTCTGAATCCATACCTGAATGCATCAATCCATAAGACTCACCGACATCAGCATTTAAATCGACCACATTCATTTTAAAATGGTAAAAAAACTTTTTTATTAGATTCTGAACTCATCTTTAACGCATCAGTAAATTGCATGTATTTCACTCCATCAGAAAATGTTGTGTGGGTAATTTTTTCTTTACCTTTTATTGCCTGAATAAATTCTTCTTCAACTCGCCATTTACCAACATTAATTTTTTTTGGCTTTAAAATTTTCCATTTATTTGCACCTTTATTTAAAGTTTCCAGTTTAAGTTTCAATGTATTGTAGGATTGAGGTGTTGCACAGTTAATATCTTCAGTAATTTTTAAAGTTGAATTAGTTCCATAAATAAATATTTCAAGCTTTTCAGCACCACCTAAAACAGTGCTGTGTGATATATGAAAATTTCCTCCAATACTCATTTCTCCAATAGCTTCTAAATGATCTGGAATAGATATTTCTGAAATCTGACCTGTATCTGGTGATATTCTTTTTTTGACGTTAACATTTGATGTTGCCATAACCGATGAAGCAGTTCCAAGCCAACGCATACCTGCTTCATAAAATATGCCCATATGCATTATATTATTTCCAGAAAGATCCCTATTTTCCCTCCAATGCATTTCTCTTTCGTAATTTATGAATTCTCCAGTTGAAGATCTGACATCGAATAAAATTAAATCACCCATCTCTTCAGTCACCCACTGTTTAATAGTGTTATCGTAAGGAAGAGTATGAGGAGCAGGTACAATTTGAGTTACAAGATCTGGATAGCTTTTTGAAATATTATGCATTAATTCTGCTTCTTCTGAATTCATTGCCATTCTAGCTTCAGTTAATACATGTTTTCCCTCTTCCAAGGCCTCAACAGTAATTGTAGAATGCATATAAGGCCATGTTCCAATACAAACTGCATCTACATCATCATCGGTGATAATGTTTTGCCAATCGTCATAAACTTTGTTTATGTTAAATTTTTTAGCTACCTTTTCACCCGAAGCGACAGTTCTGTTAGCTACTGATACTACTTCAACTCCACTCTGCTCAATTAATTTTGGCAAATGAGCAGAAATTGTATTTCCTCCTGCACCAATTATTCCTACTCTAATCATAAATTTTAAAACTTATTTTTTGGATCTCTTGGAATAAATGCAGAATCAGAGTCTACTTCTTTCGGGAAAATGTATTTTCCCGGCTTTAAAAAGGAAGACACTATACTAAATAAGGCAATAATAATACCTGACTTCTTTAAAAAAGCTCTTCTATCTTGATGTTTTGATCCCATGAATATTTTTACCTTTTATTTATTATTTACAATACAAGTAAGTATATTTCATAACCTCAAAGATGCAAACATATAATTGTTGACTAATTTGGTAAAAAATATAGTAATGATTTTTATCATTTTTTTTGATAACTACTAGGTATAATTTATGTTGATTAATATATATGTTCCATGTTATCTTTTTTCTAGGAATTTTAATGAGTCGAGAGGTTATTAATGGATCCAGGAATTTTATCTGTTGAGGACTGGCAAACAAGGTTACTTGCATTGAGGTTAATGTTTGTGTGTCTTGTTCTGGCTTTTATAGCAGCTAGTTCCTTAGTAATAGCCCATGCGGTAATACCATCAGCGGTTGATTCTGGTACGCTAAGCAAAAAGTTTAATAAGTACAGGCTTCCTCTTTACGTGACTGGAACTTTCGCTTTCATTTTGGATGTTGGTATTTTTTTATATGCCCTTTCTCTTGCTCAAGGGATTATTTCTGATATTTACCCAAGTTTCTGGCAGTAGGTGAGATAGTTTTGAAAAGATTGTTAGACATACTATACGCACCACTCTATATTGCTGCTGAAATTGTAGAGATTATTAAGGAAAAGGACAAAACAACTCCTACATGGCTTAAATTATTAGCACCAGTTCTTGCAGTAGGTGGCCTTGGAATATTTGCTGTATTAAGCTTTTTGCAAGCTTTTGTTATGACAGCATGGTTTGGGAACCCATTACCAGTATTAGGGTTTGACCAAAGCCCAGAACAACCTATGCATTTTCCACATACTATTCACGCAGGTGTGGGTCCTTTAATTGACGAAAAAACAGGTCAGCCATATGTTTCTCCATCTGGAGACATGAGAGTTAATGATGATGGGTCTCCAATGGTGGGGCTTGGAATGGACTGTACATATTGCCATAAACAAGTAATTGAAAGGCCCTGGTCTGGAGTACCTCCTGTTGAATTGTGTATATCTTGCCATAAAGTAATTGGTGATTCCGACAATGAACAATTAACATATTTGCGTCAAAAGGGTTTATATGAAGAAACAAAGTCTCCGATTAACTGGGAAAGAGTTCATAGGATGCCCGATCATGTAAGATTTAATCACGCACCTCATATATGGTATTTAACCGAAAATCCAGATTCAATACAAAATAAACCAGTTGATTTTGAAGTATTGCCTGACGGGACAGTTAATGCATCAAAAGTATGTTCGACATGTCATGGGAATGTTGCTGGTATGGAGCAAGTTGCTCAAGTTCAACCTCTAAAAATGGGTCAATGCGTTGCTTGTCACAGAGCAAATGAAGCTTCAGTAGGATGTGAAACATGTCATCATTAGAAAATAAGAATAATTTATCAAGAAGAAAATTTTTAGGCCTAGTTGGTGGAACTGCATTGGGTGCTTTTATATTTGAAGCTTGTGGAGTACCTGAGCAAGAATTTATTATCCAAGCTCCAGTTGATATGCCGGAAGATTACGTAAAAGGCGAAGATGATTGGTATGCAACATTAAGTGATACATCTAGTCACGGAGAAAGTCTAATCGTAAGGATCATGCAGGGTAGAGCAAAAAAAATCGAAGGTAATCCAGATTTTCCAAATACTTTAGGAAAGCATAAAACTGTAACTGAAACTGAATTACAAAGTATGTACCACCCAGATAGAATTTCAGGTCCACTTTATAGAAAGACTTCAAGTGGTAATCATAGGCCAATTACATGGAAGGAAGCTAAATCAATTATTAATAACGCAACTTCTTCACAAGGAACTAAAACAATCATCACAAAGCCTGTAAGAGGTTTAAATAGAGGATTGATTGAGAAATATGCTTCGATAAAAAATATGAAGCATCTGAGTTTAGCTTCATTAAGGGATAATTCAATGTACGAAACTACTAAGGATGTTTTTGGAACTAAGGACCTTCCTTACTTTGATATCAAAAATTCTGATTTAATTATTTCATTTGGTTTAGACTTTCTTGGAACTTGGGGGCCGGTAGAATACGAATACCAATTTGGTAAATTTAGAATTAAAGAAAATAGAGGTTACTTGTATCAAATCGAACCTAGAATGTCTATGACTGCTGCTGCTGCGGATAAATGGTTATGTAGCGATCCTGGAAAAGAAGGGTTAATTGCATTATTGATTGCTGACTCATTGTTGAAGAATGAAAAAATAAAAAATGAAGATGTTGAATATTTTAAGAAGATTGCAGGCATACAGGAAATTAATGAATTAAATAATTCTAATGTTAGTTTGGATCCTAAATCAGTTGGAAAAGCAACAGGTATAGATTATCACGCTATAGAAAAATTAATTGAAAAAATAAATTATTCAATTGATAAAAATAAAAAAATAATGTTTTTATCTGGCGGATGTGTATCTGGTTATTCTAATTCCAGAAGCATAAATGCACTCGTATATGGCCTCAACTACATTACAAATTCAGTTAATAAGGAGGGTGGGATAATAATAAATCCTGAGAATGAACTTAAACACATATTAGTTAATGGTGAAGTAATAAAAATGCCTTCAGATTCTTCATGGGATTCTTATGAAGATTGGTCAAAGGAAATTGAAACTTGGGAATCAGGAGGTCAAGACCTCATTATGATTAATAATGTAGATCTAGTTAATGAAATCCCAGGGAAAAAAAGATTAGTTGATGCAATTGGTAAAGCAAAACTTTCAATTGGTTTTGGTATTGTTGTTAATGACACATTAGAAAGATGTGATTTAATTCTTCCTTCAAATACAAGTTTACAATCGTGGAGCTCTGATATACCTGAACCAAAAACTGGGTATCAATCCTATGGATTTGGTCAACCAGTCGCCACTAAACCTTTACTTAGAGATGGTTCAAAGGTTCTTTATGATTCTAAAAGTTTTAATAATGTATTACTTGACGATTTAGAAGGTAATCTTTCAGGATTATCGTTTATGGATATTTGCATGGAACTTTCAGATAATATCTATGAAAGTGATTCCTATAAAAATTCATCAATTGTTGCTTCAAGTAAAGATGATTTCTTTAGAGGCGTAATGGCAAGGGGGGGCTGGTGGAATACTAATCAGCCCAAAGTTGAACCTAAAAATCCAGAAATAAATGTTATAAATTCTGTCGCATCAATTAAAAGATCTAAAAATGAATTCTACCTAATACCTTTCAAATCTCATGTATTTGGGGATGGCAATTCATTGTCTAATCCTTGGGCCCTAGGTTCACCTGATCCATTAACTTCTATTACTTGGGATACATGGGTAGAAATGAATAATAAAACTGCTGAAAAGCTTGATATCAAAGCTGGAGATATTGTTGAAGTGAAGTCTGAAATATCTTCCATAGAACTTCCTGTGTACGTACATCCCGCAGTACCAACAAACACTGTTGCAGTGCCAATTGGATTAGGAAAAGATAATTTTACAAGGTATGCAAGTGGAAGAGGAGCTAATGTTGTTGATCTAATTGACTCTAGTAAACTAAATGAAAATGGAGACATAATGTGGAATTCAACAACTGTTCAAATAATTAAAACTAAAGAAAATAAAAAAATATCCAAATTTGAGGGAAATGTCCCTGCAGTTCAAGTAGAACCTGGTGTGCCAATATTGACTTTGGCTCCAGGAGAAACCGCTGAAGAAGGATTCCATAGGGCTCATGAAGAACATCTTGAGCATACTTTTGGGGATCATTTTGGAGATGAACATTCTAATGAGAAAGGTGATCATTAATGGTAGCTGAAAAACAAAGTAAATTTAAATGGGGAATGGCAGTTGATATCGATGCGTGTAACGGTTGCCAAGCTTGTGTGATTGCTTGCCAATCAGAAAATAATATTCCTATAAATACAGAGGATAATTTCAAAGACGCTAGAGGAATTGAATGGATAAGAGTTGAGAGGTATTGGGAAGGTGAATTTCCAAATGTGAAAGCTAAATTCATACCAATATTATGTATGCATTGTGATAATGCCCCGTGTGAACCAGTATGCCCTGTTTACGCAAGTTACCATACAGTTGAAGGATTAAATGTTCAAATTTATAACAGATGTGTTGGAACCAGATATTGCGCAAATGGTTGCCCATATTTAGTTAGATTTTTTAATTATTGGGAACCAGAATGGCCAGAATCATTTCAGAATCACTTGAACCCTGACGTAACAGTTAGGAGTAGAGGAATTATGGAAAAATGCAGTATGTGCATTCAAAGAATTAGAAGAGGAACAAGGGATGCAAAAAAGGACAAAAGAGAGGTTGTCGATGGTGATATATCACCAGCTTGTGTTCAAGCCTGCCCAACTGATGCATTGGTATTTGGAAACCAAAAAGATCCTGAAAGTAGGATTAATAAAATGAAAAATGATAAAAGAGCTTACACATTACTTGATCACCTTAAAACAAATAATAATGTTTGGTATCTTGCAAAAGTTGACCCAGATATTGAAGCACATCATGGCGATAAACATCATGGAGAAGGTAATCACAAGGAGGATTCTCATTAGTGAAGAATTAAACAATCAGGAAAGATTTAATGCTGCCACCAGTTCATTAGTATCAACAACTAAAGAAGAAATGGGTGGAAAATTTAAAATTGTTTTTGGTATTTTTGCAGCATTATCTGTTATGGGAATACTATCTTTATTAATTAAAATTTTTCAAGGATTTGATGATAAATCTTCATGGGGATATTATTCTGCAATAGTTTCATTGCTTTTTGGGGTTTTTGGTACAGCTCCAATGGTTGCAATTGCCCCAATGATTGCAAAAGCAGACTGGCACAGACCAATAGCCAGGATTGCTAATATGTTTACTGCAGCAGGGCTTTCGAGTGTCATTATGATATTCCCTTTAATATTCGCCCTGCCCCCTTTAGTTGTTGGAGGTTACAGAAGAAGATCAATTTGGTTTGATGCAAATATTTATACACCTCATGTATTTTTCGGTTTAGCAGTCGTAGGATTATTTTTAATTGGACTTGGCATGCTCTGGGTTTCATCCATTCCAGATCTGGCTGCAATGAGGGATCATTCCACAGGGAGAAGGCAAAGATTTGCAAAAATATTATCTCGAGGCTTTGTTGGGACTGAGAGACAATGGATAAGCTTAAGGGCAAGAATAGGCATGATGAGCACTTTTTACTTTATGTTTTTAATATTTGTGCACATACTCTACAGCATAAACTTTAATTTGGAACTTGTTGCTGGATGGAAAGATGCTATATATCCTATGTATCATGCCATGACTGGTATCCAATCTGGCATAGCTACAGTTATGATTGCTGTATATTTAATCAGGAAATACTATAAGCTAGAAGATGTCATTAGGATTGATCAGATATGGGGTCTTGCAAAATTAATGTTTGCTGCAACCATATTTTGGTTTTACTTTTTTATTTGTGCATTTATGATTTTCTGGTATGGAAAATCAGAAATCAATGTAATGACTATTAAGATTTTAGTCAATGGCCCTTACATGTGGGTGTTTATTGGTGCATTTTTATTGAGCTTCATTGTTCCTTGGTGGATAATAATATGGAATCCAGTTAGAAAAAATCCACCAATGCTTGTTCTTGTTGCTACTATAACACTTATTGGTTGCATTTTAGACAGAATAAGATTATTTGTAATTTCATGGCAGGTATACGGCGAAGACACTATTCATTTAAGATATATTCCTGCTGAAGACATTCCAGATAACATGATAATGCCAACTTTGCTTGATGGCACATTATTTGTTGGATTTATATCATTAGGAATATTTATGTTTTTGCTAATGAGTAGGTTACTGCCAATAGTATCAATATGGGAAACTCACCAATCAATTTTATTAACAAAGCATATTAAGTTTCATAGAACTGAAGTTTATGCTGTAGGAAAGCCAGATTAATGCAACAAAGAAGAATATTAAGTGAAAAACAAATAAATGCTGAACTACTGAATGGTAACTTAGCAACACCAAAATGGTATTTTCCTGTAATGGGAGTATTAGGAACTGGGGTAATTATTGGTTTCATTACAATACTTTATATGTTCAATAGAGGTCTTGGAGTAACAGGTTTAGCAAGGCCAGTTTATTGGGGGCTTTTCATAACAACATTCGTATTTTGGGTAGGAATTAGTCATGCTGGAATTATGATTTCTGCAATTTTGAGGTTAACTCAAGCTGAATGGAGAAGGCCAGTAACAAGAGCAGCTGAATTACTAACTGTATTTTCTTTGCTTACTGCACTCTTTTTCCCTTTAATGCATGCTGGTCGGCCTTGGAGAATAGCATACTGGTTACTTCCTTATGACTTTGCAAGAGGAATTTGGCCAAATGTGAGATCTCCTTTATTTTGGGACCCAATTGCGATAGGAACTTATTTAACAGGTAGCACATTATTTTTATTTGTTGCCTTGATACCAGATTTGGCTATTTTAAGAGATAGGACTACTGGAATTAAAAAAGGAATATATACTGTTTTAGCTTTAGGGTGGAGAGGTAATCCAAGGCAATGGCAACTTCAAGTAGTTGCAGGTATTTTACTATCAGCATTAATGCTTCCGATCTTTGTTTCTGTTCATTCTATTGTAAGTTGGGATTTTGCAGTCACGCCTGCTGTTGAGGGTTGGCATTCAACAATTTTTGCACCTTACTTTGTTATTGGTGCTGTTCATTCTGGAGTATCTGCGGTTGTAACTATGATGTGCCTAATGAGATGGCTGTGGAAATGGAATAATTATATAAGGCCAGAACATTTTGATGCACTAGCTAGACTATTAATTGTAGTGGCAACAGCATGGCTTGGGTTTACATTCTTAGAATTAATTTTTTCATTATATGGTAGAGATGCTCCTGAAATTGCATTAAGAGAACTTCAAATATTTACATGGCCATGGAATTTAATTTTTATAACTTTCTTGCTTACTGGATATATCATTCCTGTTGGATGCTGGTTGTTTAAAAGATGCAGAAACAATATTGCAATAATGTTTTGGACAACAATCTTAGTAAATGTGGGAATGTGGCTTGAGAGATTCTTAATAATTGTTCCAGGATTAGCTAGAAAACAAGTATTTGTTTATACATGGGAAGGATACTGGCCTAGTCCAGTAGAGTGGATTATTATGACATGGTCATTCGCATGGGTATCTTTCTTAATGCTTTTATTTGCTAGATTCTTTCCTTTAGTTCCTTTGTTTGAAGCTAAAGAAAGCCAAGTATTTACAACAGAAATGAAAGTTGGGAGGGCAACTGTCCCAATGGTAATAAGAGAATGATGGAGGTATATCATGTCTAATTTAAGTATTTTAGGTCTATATGACAATCCTGATTCTGCTGCAGATGCGCTAGATGCGTTGCATGAATCAGGGTTCGATTCGAATGATTTTGACGTATTGACTGGAACGCCATACCCAGAGGGGGCATTTGGAGAACATGTTCCTCAGCACAGATTATTTAGATTTCCATTGTTTGGGGCAATTATGGGATTAACCCTAAGTGTATTTTTAACTACGACTACTCAAATTGTGTACCCATTAATTACAGGCGGAAAGCCGATATTATCCATTTTTGCAATGCTTGTGATTATGTATGAAATGACCATGCTTTCAGCTGTTGTTACTACAGTGATTGGAATACTATTTGAGTCAAGGCTTCCGGATATTTCTATGAATGTTTATGACACGAGAATTACAGAAGGTTTGATAGGCGTTTCATTAGTATGCTCAACAGATAAAAAAGATGTTGCTGAAAAGGCCCTTAAGGATGCTGGTGCAATGGAGATTAAATCATCAGGAAAATAAAGTGAAAAATAAGAATTTTAAATTTAATAAATTTCATATTATTACAGCTTTCATGTTTGCATTTATTCTATTAGCCCCAACATGTCAAAGTGGAATTACTCAAAGAGGAACTTATCCTATAGAAATTTTTTCAGAAATGCATTACTCACAAGCATACAAAAATCAAGAGCCACCAAGACTTGATTCTGTTGAAACATCTCAAAAATTTATCACTCCAGATGAAAGATTAAATGATTCATTATCAGTTTTAAATATGGATCCTGATTTTGTTTATGACCCTGAATATGGATCTGAGTTATACAGAATAAATTGTTCTTTCTGTCATGGATTACAGGGAATGGGAGATGGTACTGTAGCTCCTCATATAAGCTCCGAAGATAGTTTTTACGCTATTACTCCAACTGATGAAGTACCTGGGTCAGGTATGGGTGCATATAAAGCTGTCCCTCAACTTCATAATTTATCTCAAAGGCTTCAAGGGAAAGATAAGGCAATGAATAGACTAGAATATATGTTAAAAATGGAAGCTGGTAATGTTGGACTAGGGCCGATGCCTAGCTTCTTATGGGTTTTTACTGACGACCAGAGAGACCAAGTAATAAATTACATAGTTGACGAAGAAAACGGTCTTGCATCTTATTCAAAATAAGCCCATTATTGCAATTTTAATATAATATTTTTATATGTTTAAAAAAATCAAACTAAATCTGTTTATTCTTGTATTTTCATTTATATTAATTGGCTGCATTTCTGATGTAGATGAAAACAATAATCGTAATTATGATCTTTATTCAAAAATTATGTGCCCTGTTTGCGATGGTCAAACTATAGGTGAATCTCAAGCATCAATAGCAAATGACATGAAAAATATTGTTGATGTATACATTTCTGATGGAAAAACAGACGATGAAATTCTTAAATATTTTGAAGATAGATATGGAACTGAAATTCTATCAGCTCCTCCAAATAGTGGTACAAATACTATTGTTTGGGCAACTCCTTTAGTACTTATTTCTTTATCATTTATTATCTTTTCAGTATGGCTAAAAAAATCAGCAAAGGGTAATTCATAATGAGTATTTCAAATCTTGGTTTAAGTTTACTGGTGATTACAATGAATTTGTGTATTTACTCAATTATAGGATCCATTATTGGTATAAGACTTGGAAATTCTCAAATTAAATTAAGTGCAAAAAATGCGGCCTACTGCACATTTTTTACAACTTTAATCTCATCAATGTGCTTAATCTATGCATTTGTAACAAATGATTTTTCAATTAAGTATGTTTTTATGCACAGTAATTTGTCTATGGACCCTGCGTATACATGGGTTGCAATGTACGCAGGAAATGAAGGATCTTTATTATATATTGCTCTTGTAATTTCACTCTCAATATTATTAGTTCTTTTATTTAAACCTAAAGATATGTATGAATCAGAGCCTCACCTCATAGCAATAATGTCCGGATTCTTGTTATTTTTTATAGGCGTTATGGTATTTTTTGCAAACCCCTTTGATACATTCCAAACCAATATACCTTCTGACGGGAGAGGAATGAACCCATTATTAGCTCATCCGGGCATGTTTTCACATCCTCCATTATTAATGGCTGGCTTAGCGACAATTTCTATACCATTTTCATTGATTACAAGTATGATTTTGACTGGCACTTTCAGAAATAACGGATTGGACTTTGTAAGAACAACATCTTTAATTGTATGGTCTATTTTAGGAGTTGGACTATTACTTGGTTCATGGTGGGCTTACACTATTCTTGGCTGGGGAGGATATTGGGTTTGGGATCCAATTGAAAACGTTGGGCTAATGCCTTGGCTGGTCATGACCGCATTTATTCATTCTATAATTGTTCAAAGAAGGAGAGGAATGTTTAGAGTATGGAATGTTCTACTTATCTTTCTAGCGTTCGTTCTTGCGCAATTTGGTATGTTTATTAATAGAGGTGGCCCTGTAGTATCAGTTCACTCATTTGCAGCATCAACATTAGGATATATATTCCTTGGTTTCATGGTGTTCAGTGCTTTATTTTGCTCTTTAATATTTATTGCCAATTACAATAAAATTTATAGTGAAAATAAAATCGAATCTGTAATTTCTAGAGAGGCAGCATTTTTAATTAATAATTTCTTTTTACTTGCTATTACTTTTGTAACTTTGTGGGGATTAATATTCCCTTTAATTAATGAAGTCTTTTATAATGAGACTGTAACTGTAGGAGCGCCCTACTATAACGCAGTTAATGGTCCTGTAATATTATTATTACTATTCATTATGGGCATAGGTCCGAATTTATCTTGGAAAGGTACGAGTAATTCAAACTTAAAAACAAATCTTTTATATCCATCATTAATAGCAATTATAACTTTTACTTTATTTTTTCTTTCTTCCAATAAACCTATTATGTCTTCTCTTGCCCTTTCTAGTATTGCATTAGTATTGTCAACAATAATCTTTGAATGGTTCAGAGGTTCAAGAAGTTTAATAAAAAACGGCACACATTGGCTTTACGCATTCTTTAAATTAATTTCAAACAATAGAAAAAAATATGGTGGGTACATTGTTCATATTTCAATATTACTTATTGCTCTCGGAGTGGTAGGCATTAATTTTTATCAAGTAAAAATTGATAAAGTAGTATCTGTAGGTGAAAGAATTGAAATTGGTAATTACAAAATAGAAATTGCTGAAATAAATGAGAATAATTTTAATGATAGGAGAGAGAAAGTAGCTACATTTCTTATTTTAGATTCTAATGAAAATATAGTTAATACACTTGAAGGCAATAATACCTTTTATCCTACATTTAATATGGCATCAATAAGAGCCGGCATATTGAGTAGTCCAATTGAAGATTTATATATAATACCGTCTGATTTTATAGATAATGACACAATGAAACTTATAATTAGTATAAATCCTTTAGTGTGGTGGATGTGGGTTGGTGGACCTATATTTATTTTAGGGACACTAATCTCATTATGGCCAAGAAATTTTAATAAATCATGAATTTATTTATTTTAATATCAATATCAATTGCTTGTGTAGTATTTTTAATATTCCCTTTCTACAGAAAAACTGAATTTAGAAACGACAACCAACAAAGTTACTCAGAAATAAGAAAGGAAAAGGTCTTATTTGAATTAACAAGTGAACTTGAAAACGGAACAATAACAAATGGTCAATTTAATGAATTAAAAGAAGAATTATTTAAAATAGAATCAATAAGAATTAGTTCAAATAATGAAGAAATTGATCCTATAGAAGAAATAATTAAAACCAAGAAAAATCAGGATGTTTAAACTTTCCAAAATTTATATTTTTATTTCAATATTTACTTTATTTATTTCTAGTCAAATTAACTTATCTGCTGATCATCTCGATGAGTTCGATGGAGAAATTAAATTATCTGGCCAAATAGTTAATGGCACAACTCCGAACAAAGAAACAATTTATGAAATAAAGTTAATGGCTACTCAAAATGCATCTAGCGAACTGATTGATATTGAAATTATTAATACGAAAAAAAATTTTGATTTTAAGAAAATTGATGCTGACGAAGCTTTTACATATTTCCTGATAGTGAATCATCAAAATATTCCTACAATAGTATTCATTGAAGATATAGAAAATCCTAAAAATATAACTATAACTGTTTATGACAGAGTTTTTACTCCAGAAGACATTGAAGTAATTGATTATTCAATTATGATCCCTCACATATCTCCCGAATCAGATATTATTTCAGTATTAGGATTAATTTCATTTACCAATATAAGCGATACAACATATTTTGCTGATTTATCTGATCCCAACACAACTGGATTAAATTTATTAAGATTTAGTTTGCCTGAAAATTTTGAAAATTTATCTGTTGATAGTGATTTACCCCCTGGAAATGTAATGCAAATTCCAACTGGATTTGCACTTTCAAATCCAGTCCCTCCTGGCGATCATCAAATATTGTATTCTTATTCTATGCCAAGAAATACTGGATCAATTAAATATAATATCCGACTACCTTTCGGTTCGAAAAAATTTAAGATTCTTGTTCCAGAAAATAGCGAACTTACCACAGATTACGATCTCCTAAAAGACTCAACTTTAGTAGATGATAAAAAGTATGAACTTTTGCAAGGACAGGACATAAAAAAAGGTGAAGTTGTTATTATTGATTTAGTTAATATTTCTAAACCAGGAACATGGAAGAAAATGACTTATTTTATTGAAAAGAATTCTATTCCATTCTTTGTAGGAAGTATTACTGGATTAATATTGATATTTATATTGATATTTACTTTTTTTAGATCGAATTTTAAAAAAAGAAATCTAGAATTAAATAGTGACATTTATATTAATAAAATAATTGATCTTGATGAAAGATTTGAAAAAAACAAAATCAATAAAGAAGAATACGAAATTTTAAGAGAAAATTATAAAAAAAATATTAAAGGGTAATTTTGAAATTATTTTTATCAATAATATTATCATTTATAACTATAGGCTTTTTTATTATTCTCATTATTTCAACAATAGATAGGGAAGGTAGCCAAGGTAGACCAGGCTTAAATGAAGTTTCAGGAACTGCGGAAGTTAAATTCGAAGTATTTAATAAAATTTATGAAAATAATATTTATGGTAATGAGATCTCTTATGATGAATATGATGCCATCGTATTAGATTTTTGGGCATCATGGTGTCCGCCATGTATTCAGGAAGCAGAAACACTTGCTGAAGGCTATAAAGACTGGAAAGATAAAAATGTTAAATTTATTGGAGTAGCACTTTGGGATAACGAAAATTCAATAAAAAACTTTATTGAAAAATATGGGCTTCAATATGATGTGTTTATGGATAATGATGGCAAATATGCAATTGAATATGGAGTAAAAGCTTTGCCAGAAAAGTTTTTTATTAACAATAAGGGTAAGATAGTTAATAAATATATTGGCCCAATTAATGAAGTTGAGTTAAAAAATTTGATTGAAGAGACTATAAAAAATAATGAACTACCTTGATAATTATAATTTAAACGAGGAAATATCTGAATTCACATTATTAATTAATGATGATTATTCTGAAAATTATTCTGACTCGTGTGATATAAAAAATTATAGTTCTAAATATGTAAATCCAACTGAGCTTGCAACTTTATCCTTAAAACATTTTCTAGAAAAATTTCCGATTCCTGAAGGATCAATCCATACAGCTCAAGAGGTTGAAATTTTTAAAAGCATAAAAAAGGATGAATTACTCAAAGGAGTAATTACGATTACCAATTACAAGGAAATAAAAGAGTCCTTGTTTATTAAAATTAAAACAAATTATTTATCTGATAACGATATAGTTGCTTCTTCTGAAGGAACATTGATAGTACCAAAAAAAACAAAATGAAACTAAAAACAGAAAAATTAGAAAAATTAATCACAGAAAATATGGTTAGTAATTATGCAAATGTTTCTGGAGATTTTAATCCCATTCATCTTGATGATGAATATGCAAAAAATACAGAATTTAAAAATAAAATTGTTCACGGAATGCTTTTAATTTCAAATATCAATGAAATTATGTATTTAAATTTTGATGATAATTGGAATAAAAAAGGTTCTTTAAAAATTAAATTTAGAAGCCCATTATTCGTAAATTCAAAGTTAATTACTAATTTAAAAATTAAAAAAATTGATAAAAATAATGATGGAACTTTGTATACTTGTGAAGTAATGTGTAATGATGTTGATGGCAATATTCTTATTAGTGGAATAGCGTCAGTATTAGTATAGGAGCATATAAATGAAAGTAGCCGTAGATGCAATGGGAGGAGATTATCCTCTAAACAACATTGAGGGAGCCATTAAATCTTTAGAAGATCCAGAAATAGAAATTTTTTTAGTTGGAGAGCCCGAAAAACTTACTAGTAATTTAAAAGATTTTTCATACGATAAAAATAGATTACAAATTATCCCTTCTGATGAAGCAATCCGAATGGATGAACAACCTGGAATAGCTATAAAAAGAAGGCCAAATTGCTCTATAAACGTGTGTTCAGGATTAGTAAAAAAGGGAATGATTGATGGTTATGTTAGTGCAGGGAATTCTGGAGCTACTTTTGCTTCTTCAGCTGGAATTTTAGGAATGTTTGAAGGTCTTGCAAAGCCATGTGTTGGAGGTGCAGTATTTGGTTTTGCACCTAAAACTTTAGTTTTAGATCTTGGATTAAATGTAGAGTCCACACCAGAACAAATGTTAGATTTCGCAGCCCTAGGAGTTTCGCAAGCAAAAATACTTTATGATGTAAAAAATCCAACAGTGGGTTTACTTAGCAATGGCTCTGAGCCAAATAAAGGAAATAAATTGGTTAAAGAGAGTTTTAAATTATTTGAAAAATCTAGTATTAATTTTCATGGAAATATTGAAGGTCATGATATTGCATTAGGAAAAGTCAATGTTGTTGTGTGTGATGGGTTTACAGGGAATATACTATTAAAAGCAATTGAAGGGTTTGGGCATGTAATATACCAATTCCTTAAAAAAGAAATTACTGATAGTAAGTCATCAGAAAAAATAAACTTAATTCCAAAAAAAACTAACATAATGAGAGAATTTGGCGGGGGTCCAGTATTTGGTGTTAATGGGATTGCGATAGTAGCTCATGGATCTTCAAGTCCAACTGCAATTTCTAATGGCATTTCCACAGTTTCTTGGTTAACAAAAAAAGATTATGTAAATCAATCAATTAAAGAATTATCCAGCATAAGGAGTAGTATAAATGGCTGATAAAAAGAGACATGCATTAGTTACTGGGGCTTCAAGAGGAATTGGAGAAGCTATTGCTATTGATCTTGCTAAGGAAGGTCACAATATATCAGTAAACTTTAATTCTCACCAAAAAGATGCCGATGAAGTTGTTAAAAAGATCAAGGATCTTGGTTCAGATGCTCACGTTGTAAAAGGGAATGTTTCTGATAAAGAATCCGTAAGTAAAATGATAGAAGAATCAGTTAATAAGTTTGGTCCAGTTGAAATACTAGTAAATAATGCTGGAATTATTTCAGATAATTTATTAATGAGAATGAAAGATGAAGATTTTGATAAAGTGATAAATACAAATTTAAAAGGTACTTACTTTTGTACTAAAGCTTGCGTACCTTCAATGATCAAAAATAGATGGGGTAGAATAATTAATATTACATCGGTTGTTGGTATAAGAGGCAACATTGGGCAATCTAATTATTCAGCCTCTAAGGGAGCGATTCATTCTTTTACTTACTCTTTGGCAAAAGAGTTAGCAACAAGAGGAATTACTGTTAATGCAATTGCTCCAGGATATATCCAAACAGCAACGGTAGATGTATTGTCCGATAAATTAAAAGATCACATTATGACATGGATCCCAATGAATAGATTTGGAACACCAGATGAAATTTCTGGAATGGCTGCTTTCATGGCTTCAGATAAAGCAAAATATATGACAGGAGAAGTTGTAAGAATTGATGGAGGAATGGCAATTTAATAATGAGCAATAAGAAAAAAATTGCAATTGTTACTGGTGGCTCAAAAGGTATTGGGCAGTCTATTTCTATAGGATTATCTGAAAAAAATATTGATGTAATTATTACTTATCTTAGAGACAAGGATGGTGCATTAACTACTTTAGACGAAATTAAAAAAGCTGGCTCTAATTGTTATATTTATAAAGTTGATTTATCAAAAGAAGAACAGGTTGAAAAATTTTGCAATAACATCATAAGTGATTTTGATCATATTGATTACCTTGTGAATAATGCAGCCACAGGAATAAATAAAAATTCAAATATGCTAACTAATAAACATTGGGATTGGGTTATGAGCACAAATTCAAAATCACCTTGGATATTATCAAAGAATATAAGCAAAATAATGCCAGGAGGTTCTTCAATTATTAATATAACAAGTCTTGGTTCTCAAAGAGTTTTATCAAATTATTTTTCAGTTGGATTATCAAAATCTTCTTTAGAGGCTATGACAAGATATTTAGCTATTGAACTTGCTGAAAAAGGGATAAGAGTTAATTCAATTTCTCCAGGCATTATTAAAACAAGAGCTTTAGATTCATTTCCAGACGATGCGGATGTTAATAAATCAGATTTATATAAAACACCTGCTGGAAAACCTCTAGAAGGGAAGGATGTAAGCAATTTAGTAAATTTTTTAATTAGCGAAGAATCAAATATGATAAGAGGTCAAAATATAATTATTGATGGCGGAAGATCATTGGTAACTTAATTATCAAGAAATTTTTTTCTCACCACAATCATGCAATTATCTTTATCCTCAGATGTTATTTGGCTGCCAGGACTATTAATTAAATTTTCAGAATTTACTTTATTAATCATAATTAGTTTTTTTTGGACTTTATTATAGGTATCTAGTCTTGCAATTACTTCTTGACCAACGTAGCAACCTTTATCAAAATCTATTAAATGAATTAAATTTAATTCTAATGGATTAAAATATAAATTAATTTCGTTATGACCAAAAGGAATAACATTTTTTATTTTAAAGGATGAAAACTGATCATGATTAATTTCCTTAAAATCTTGTGAAAGTAAGGTGCCATAAACTTCATCAGATAATTTTTTATCAAAAATTAAATCTATTGTTTCGTGTTGATTTAAAAATGACGATTTTGAAATATAAAAAAATTCAAAATCATCGTTAAATTGCTTTATATTATTATCAACTAAATCAAAATTTTTAAACTGAATTGTCTTATTGTCGTTAAAAGCATGAATGAGTTGGTACTGATCGCTTTCTTTTAAATGAATATCTTCTTCAAATGTAAATTTATCTATCCATTCAATTAAAGATTTTTTATTTTCAGTATTACAAATTAATATTAGTTTTTCATCATTTATTCTCCAAATTGAAGCAACATCTATTATGCGACCATTTTCATTTGTAAAAATTGTTTTAGTTATTTTATTATCAGTATCACTGATATTGTTTGTTGATAACCTGTTAATGAGGTCAATTGAGTCTTTGCCCGATAAAGAAAAAAAACTAAGTAGGTCAGGCTTATAAAAATATTTTAATGTCATTAAACTGCGAAAGAAGTTCCGCAACCACAAGATTTTTTTGCATTCGGATTTGAAAATACAAAACCTTTTCCATTTAACCCATCCGAAAAATCCAAAGTTGTTCCGGCAAGAAATATAAAGGATTTTTTTGGTACTCTTACTTCAACATCATGCTGTATAATAATCTTTTCATCCGATGATGCATCTTTATCAGTAATTTCAAGATCATAGGTTAACCCAGAACAACCGCCACCTTTTACTGCAACTCTAAGTGCAAAATTAGATTTACCATCTTGCTCAGCAAAAGTTTTTACTTTATTTGCAGCTTTTTCAGTAATTTTTATTGTATTTACGGGTACTTGATTAACCATTGTTATATAATTTTATTATACATTATTCTATAACTCTACATTAACTTAAGAAAAATATGACAAAGATATATACAAAGAACGGTGACAAAGGAGAAACAAATCTGTTTCTAGGCGGAAAACTTTCAAAAAATGACGTACGGGTCGAAGCTTTTGGGACTGTTGATGAATTGGTTTCATCATTAGGTTTTGCAAAAACTTTATGTGAAAATCCAAAAGTAATTAAAACACTTGAAATGCTACAACATTCATTATTTAAAATTGGAGCAGAATTATCCTCAGATTCTGATAAAGCTGTAGATATTATTAATGTTATAACTCAAACAAACGTAAATGAAATTGAAAAATTAATTGACTCAATTACTGAGAATGTAAATTTAGGTAACGAATTCATTATGCCTGGCACAAGTTCAAGTTCAGCAGCAATAGATGTCTCAAGAACAGTTGCAAGGAGATTAGAAAGGGTTGTTGTCAGCATTAATAGCAATAAAAAAGTTAATAAATTTATATTAGTTTATTTAAATAGGATTAGTGACCTTTTATTTGTTTTAGGCAGGCTTGAGGATGAAGGAAAAAAAATAAAAAAAATCAGAGGTATAAGAAAAAAATAGTGAGTAGCAAAACATTAACCTTAGGTATTATTAATCATAGGTATGCAAACATACATAGCGTCAAAAAAGCTTTAGAGTATATTAACTGCAACTATACTGAACTAAATAATCCATCAGAATTCAATAAAGTTAGTGCAATTATTCTCCCAGGTGTTGGTGCATTTGATGCCGCTATGCAAGTTTTGAATGATTCAGGCATGTCTGATGCATTATTGGAAGCAAATAATAGAAAGGCACCAATATTTGGAATTTGCTTAGGAATGCAATTGTTATTTAATAAATCAGAAGAGGGAAAGAAAAATGGGCTCGGGTTGATAGACGGTGAAGTAAAAAAAATTAAACAAATTAATGACTTAAAAATTCCTCATATGGGATGGAATGAAACATATTTCCCAAAAAAAAGTAATAAATTTAAAAATGTTAAAAATAAATCCTTCTTTTACTATGTTCACAGTTATGAATGTGTGCCTTCAGATGAAAATATTATTACTTCATACACTTATTATGGGAATAAAATTTGCTCATCAATTGAATATAAAAATATTTTTGCGACTCAATTTCATCCAGAAAAAAGCGGGAATGATGGAATAAAAATTTATCAAAACTTTATCAATTATTTAAAAATATGATTATTATTCCTGCGATAGACCTTATTGATGGAGAAGTAGTTAGGCTTTTTAAAGGTAATTATTCTGAGAAGAAAATATATGATGTAGACCCTATTGATTTATGTAATGAATGGAAAGCTCATGGAATAAGCAGAATACATATTGTTGACTTGCAAGGAGCATTGAATGGTAATCAAAAAAATTTATCAACAATAACAAAGATAAAGAAAGAAACTGATTTAGAAATTCAACTTGGTGGAGGTATTAGAAACTTTGAAACATCAAAAAATATGTTTGATATTGGAATTTCTAAAGTAATATTTGGTACCGCAGCAATAAAAAGTCCTAATGAAATTTATAAAACAATTTCAAAATGTGGTAATGATAAAGTAATTGTTGGTATAGATCTTTATAAGGAAAAAATTAAGATAAGTGGCTGGACAAAAGAAACAAATATTACATACAAAGAATTAATAAATAACATGAAGGGTATTGGTGTTAAGGAATTCATGATTACAGATGTGGAAAAGGATGGAACATTAACTGAACCAAACTATAAAATGTATAGAGAGCTTAAAAAATTAACTGGTGAAAAAATAATTGCAGCTGGTGGAATATCACTGAAAGAACATTTAAATAAATTAAATGAATTGGATATACACGGAGCAGTTGTAGGAAAAGCTTTATACGAAGGTAAAATAAATGTTAGGGAATTATGAATAATAAACTTAGTAAGAGAATAATTCCTTGTCTTGATATTGATAAAGGCAGAGTTGTAAAAGGTAAAAGTTTTATTAACTTGGTTGATGCTGGAGATCCAAGTGAATTATCAAAGCATTACAATAATGAAGGTGCTGATGAATTAGTATTTTTAGATATAACAGCAAGCCATGAGCAAAGAAAGGCAATAATTGATGTTGTTGAAAAAGTTTCTTCAGAAGTATTTATTCCGCTAACTGTAGGAGGCGGGATAAGAAATTTAGATAATATTTCTGAATTATTATTAGCTGGAGCAGATAAGGTATCAATTAATACTTCTGCAATTGAAAATCCAGAATTTATAAAAAAATCATCAAGCAAATTTGGGTCGCAATGTATTGTGGTAGCTATAGATGCAAAGAAAACTGATGAGAGTTGGAATGTATACACATATGGTGGCAGAAAAGATACAGGTATAAATGTAATTGAGTGGGCAAAAAAAGCAAATGAGTATGGTGCTGGTGAAATTCTTCTAACAAGCATGGATATGGACGGAAACAAAGAAGGATATGACTTGGATCTGTTAAATAGGGTTTCAAATGAAGTTAATATCCCTGTAATTGCAAGTGGTGGAGCAGGATCTATGCAACATATTCATGACGCACTTGTCGCAGGTAATTCTGATGCAGTTTTAGCAGCCAGTATTTTTCATTTTGAAGAATTAACTATTCAACAAGTAAAGAAATTTTTAAATTCAAAGGGAGTTTCTGTAAGATTGTGATATGGAAAATTTAGAAACAATGCTTATTCCAGCAATAATTCAAGACTCAAAGTCAAAAGATATTTTAATGATGGGCTATATGAATGGTGAAGCTCTTAAAAGAACAATCAAAGGACCTAATGTCTGGTTTTATAGCAGATCAAAAAAAAGATTATGGGAAAAAGGCGAAACTAGTAAAAATTATTTAGAAGTAGTAAGTATTACCACTGATTGCGATAAAGATGTTTTACTAATAACTGTAGACCCAAAAGGTCCAACATGTCATACCGGAGAAACAATGTGTTTCCACGACCCAAATCTTGAAGAATTAAAATTTGGAAACCCTTATATAATCGACGAAATATTTGAAGTTATTGAAAATAAAAAAATTAATCCTGATATTAAGTCTTATACTTCAAAATTATTTTCAAATGGTAATGATTTAATATCTCAAAAAGTAATTGAAGAATTGTGTGAATTAATTGTTGAATATAATTCTACTAATGAAAACAGCACAAGGATCGTTGAAGAGGCGTGCGACCTACTATTTCATTTTATGGTTTTAATATCAAGTAAGAATATAAATTTTAATGATATTTCTAAAGAATTTGAAAAGAGAAAAAAACATTAATTTTCATTGAGCTCGATTGCATAATTCATGCTATCTATCGCTACATCCATCTGGTCGTCTTCAGGTTCCCTGGTAGTTATTTTTTGAATCAAGATCCCGGGTCCATTCAATAACGTTTTAAATAATTTAAATCTACTCTTACTACCAAATTTAAGTAGTTCATAACTAATACCAGCTATCACGGGAACCAATACAATACGAGAAATTATAAATAATATGATGTTTTCTCTAGGAAAAAACATAAATACAACTATGCTGACCATTACAACAATAAGTATGAATGAAGTTCCGCATCTTGGGTGCTCTTTGGTATAATTTGAAATAGAGTCTTTTGTTAATTCTTTGCCATCTTCGTGAGCCCAAACAGCCATATGTTCAGCCCCATGATACTGAAAAACTCGCTTAATATCTTTAGACAATCCAATCACAAAGATATAACTAATTACTAAAATTAATCTCAAAATTCCTTCAGAAATGGATATCATTATTTTATTGAATCCTATTTTTTCAAAAAGCTGGGATATTAATGCTGGGGTCACAAAGAAAAGGCCAATTGCTATAGTCAGTGAAATTAAAATTAAAATTCCTAAATTAAATCCTGAATTACTTTTCTCATCGTAATCTTTACCCTCAGCTACTACAGCAGAATAATTTAAAGCTTTAGTGCCAACAATAAGACTATCTATTAAATTTAAAATGCCCCTTATTAGAGGTATTTTTAGTAATTTAGGGTTATAAAATCTGGAAAATTTTACTTCTTTCCTTATTATTTCACCTTCGGGTGAACGAACAGACAGTACCGCAGTTTTCTTACCTCTAATCATGACGCCTTCAATGAGTGCTTGGCCGCCATAAGTATTTTGAGATTTTTCAGACAACGTTATTTAATACTGTATCTTCTTCTCATTCTTTCAACCCTGCCCTCAGTATCCACAATCCTTTGTTCACCAGTGTAAAATGGATGGCATTTACTACAAATTTCAACTTTAATTTCTTTTTGAGTTGCACCAGTATTGTATTTATGTCCGCAAACACAACTTACTTCAGCATTAAAATATTCTGGATGAATTTCATTCTTCATTTTGATACCACATTTACCCTTTTTTGTTCTTTTTTATCTTTTTGCACTCTTGGTTTCATATCAAATTCAACTACACCATCAATTAAAGCAAACAATGTGTGGTCTTTACCAACACCTACATTTTTTCCTGGCTTCACAGATGTTCCACGCTGCCTAACTAAAATTGACCCAGCTGATACTTCAGTCCCAGCATAAACTTTTACCCCAAGCCTTTTCCCAGCACTATCTCTTCCATTTTTTGAAGTACCTCCACCTTTTTTATGAGCCATCTTTATCTTCCTTTTTTGATTTTGATCCAGTTTTAGCCTTTGCAGGTGATTTTGAGAGATCCATTATTTCAACAGATGTTAACTGCTGTCTATGTCCGGTTCTAACTGAATGCCTTGTTTTATTTTTATATCTTATGCCTTTTACTTTAGGCCCTTTAAATTGACTTTTTATCTCTCCGATTACACTAGAATTTTTTACAATCGGTTTTCCAATATTTACTTTTCCAGATAGCGAAGTAAGTAGAACATCATCAAACGAAACTTTTTCACCAGGCTTTCCATCAATTTTTTCAATATTTAAAAGAGTACCTTTTTCTACAAGATACTGTTTACCACCTGTTTTTATTACTGCGTAATCTTCCATAATATTTATATTAAATTTAACTTGAAAATTTTACATTTCTAATTGATGTAGGTCAATATTTATTTAAATAATTTTAACTATTTTTAAAACTTCCAAATTAATGGGTCATTATTATTGAACTCAACATCAAAGATCTTAGAATAAATTATTGTATGATCTTTAACTATATTTGATGAATCCCATTTGCAATAAAAAATAATTGAAGCATCTTTTATTGATCTAATCCCCTCATCACTTGTATTAAATAGCAGGTTGCTAGGAACGATTTCTTTATCCTTTTTGCTAAAAAAATCAGCATAATGTTTTTGAGATGAGTTTAAAACAGAAATACTAAATACTGTTTCCTTATCCATATACTTCATTGTGTTTGAATTATTTGATAAGGACACAGCTAAAATTGAATGGTCTATAGAAACAGAAAAAAAGCTGTTAATAGTTATTCCGCTATAGTTATCCTTGCTGTTTTTAAGAATTAAAATTCCTACAGTTGTAGGAATTAATCTCCAAGCTGATTTTAAGCGCTTTGGGTCCAAATCAAATCTTATTTCTTTGAATTATTAGATTTTTCAGGTTCTGCAGATTCTGCAGAAACAGCCCTGATTGCCGAAATTTTATCGCCAGATTGTAATTTCATTAATGTTGAACCTTGAGTTACTCTTCCGTAAATACTAATTTCATCAAGAGGAATCTCCTGAACTACTGCTTTTTCTGTAAGTAGGTAAACACTATCAGCTGTTCCTGCTTCTCTATCCATTCTTACTGCCTGAGCATCAGATACTTTTCCATTTTTAGAAGTAATTTTCATAGTCATGACACCCCTACCTCCTCTGGATTGAGTTCTGTAATTATCCATTGAGGATAATTTACCAAAACCCTTTTGACTAGCAACAAGCAAATAACTATCCTTGTCAGCATACGCCAAAACCATAGCAACAATCTTTTCTTTATTTTCAATCTTCATTCCTCTTACACCACCAGCAATTCTTCCTTGAGGTCTTACAGATTCAACTGGAAATCTTATTGATTTTCCTGCATCAGAAATCAATACAATGTCTGGATATATTTTTTGGCCAATTATTTTTCCTTTGTTGTCAACTATTGAAAAATATTTTCTTCCATTTTCTTTTTTTAAGATATTTGGATTTGGGTTTTCAGGATCTATTTCTATTGGACCATCAATTTCAACAATTGTGTCCAATTGATAAGATATACCTCTATCTGGATTTTTCTTATTCTCTGTTAATTTAATAATGTTATTTTTGCTGATATTTGATGGAGGAATTGCAAGTGCAACTGAAACAAGCTCATCATCTTGTTTGAGCTTGAAAGAATGAAGTCCAGATTTTCTTAAATTCTTAAATTTAGATATATCCATGGTTTTTATAACACCATTTTTGGTAGCCATAACAATATAAGATTCTAATTCTTGATTTATTTCAGGAACAGTTAAAATTGCATTAACTTTTTCTCTTTGTTCTAAAGCAACAATGTTGTGTACTGGAGTTCCTCTGCTATTTCTACTTTGATTGGCAGGAAGATCAAATACTCTTGATGAAAAGACTCTACCCTTGTCAGTAAAAAACAATATGGTGTCGTGGGTATCTGCAATTTGCATGTATGGTGTAACGTCATCTTCTTTAGTCATTTTTTGACCTTTAACACCTTTACCACCTCTATGCTGCCTCCTAAATGTATCGCTCTTTATCCTTTTTAAATAACCATTTCTACTTAGCGTTACGACACATTCTTCGTGTGGTTCAACATCCTCTCTATTCCACTGACCCAATTCTTCTTTATGTAATTTGGTTAATCTCTTGTCACCATATTTATCTTTAAGTTCAATTGTTTCAGTTTTTATAACATCATAAATCCTTGATTTATTAGATAACAAATCATTTAGATCTTTTATCAATTCTTTTAATTCATTGTATTCAGATTCAATTTTTTCAGTTTCTAAAGCAGCAATTCTTCTAAGTTGCATATCAAGGATTGCCTGAGACTGAATTTCAGTCAAATCGAATCTTGTCATTAAGGCTTCCCTAGCTTCTTCAACTGGCCCAGCAGATTTAATTGTTTCAACAACTTCATCAATATTTTGCAATGCTACCCTTAAACCTTCAAGGATATGAATTCTTGCTTGAGCCTTCTTAAGGTCAAATTCAGCTCTTTTTGTAACAATATCAACCCTAAAATCAACATAATATTTTAAAATTTGCTTAAGGTTTAATACTCTTGGGGATCCATCAACTAAAGCAACCATATTTATTGAAAAAGATGTCCTTAGTGGTGTTAATTTGTATAAATTATTGAGAACAACAAATTCGCTAGCACCTCTCTTCAATTCAACAACTAACCTGGTTCCTTTTCTGTCAGACTCATCCCTTACTTCAGATATACCGTCAATCTTTTTTAGCTTCATCAATTCAGCTATCCTCATCACTAGATTAGCTTTATTTACCTGATATGGAAGTTCATCAAAAACTAATCTAATTCTATCTTCTTGTTTATTCATAAACTCAACATTGTGATTAGCTTGAATCATTACTCTTCCTCTTCCGGTAGAGTAAGCTGATTTAACTCCATCAGTTCCCCATATATGAGCTCCTGTTGGGAAATCTGGCGCTTTAATATGAACCATTAATTCATCAACTGAGCATTCAGGATTATCAACTAAAAATACTATGGCATCACATACTTCGGTTAAATTATGAGGTGCCATGTTGGTTGCCATGCCGACAGCAATTCCTTGAACACCATTAACTAAAAGGTTTGGCAATGTTGCAGGTAGCGTACTTGGCTCCTGTATAGAAGCATCAAAGTTATCATTCCACGGAACAGTTTCTTTTTCTATGTCTGAAAGCATGGTGTCTGAAATAGGTCTTAACTTTGCTTCTGTATATCTCATTGCTGCTGCTGAATCACCGTCAGTGGAACCAAAATTACCTTGACCTTCAACAAGCATGTATCTCATTGACCATGACTGAGCCAACCTAACCATAGCTTCATAAATTGCTGAATCACCATGAGGATGATACTTACCCATCACTTCACCAACTAATCTTGCGCTCTTTTTGAACGAGGAACTTGATCTCATTCCAGTGTCATACATTGCGTAAAGAATTCTTCTTTGAACTGGTTTTAATCCATCCCTAACATCCGGAAGTGCCCTTGAAACAATTACGCTCATAGCATAATCAAGGTATGAATTAGACATCTCTTCTTCAATGCCAATTAATCTAATATTATCTTTTTCAGGAAGTACCATATTTCTATTAATTATTTAATGTAATTATAGTAAAAATCTCCCCAATAAATTTCAATTATTTTAATCTGAAATCCAACTTAAAATATTTTCAAATCTTGAGGGTATTTTTTGTCCAGACAATATTGGCCACAAAACTCCTAAGATATTAGTCTTGCCTTCTGATTCTATTGCCTCAATACATCCGCTTTCTAAATTAATACTTGAAGGTAAATAATTTGGCGGTAATGCTTTTATAGGTATTTCAAAATTATATTCAAAATTAGTTTTTAGGGGTCCTGCACCACCAATTATTTCAGCAAGCTTTGACCCCAATGATATAAAAGTAGAACTATTTCCTTTAAATGGTCTTTCAATTTCCTTGCTTGAACCATTTATTAAATTTATCAACGATAACAATCCTCTTTCTACAGCCAAAATTTTAATATTATTTTTGCAGGCATAATCAAAAATTGGTTTAAGAAAAGATAATTCAAATTCATCTGTGATTAAAATCCCAGTAGTTTTTTTAGAAATTTCTTCAACATGAATAAGGTTTTTTAAATTGATATCAACTCCATAGTAATCAAATATTGATATAATTTCGTTAATCTTTTCAGAGCTATTTAAAATAAGGGTTTCCATTTTAAATAGGTATCTTATCAACGCTAAACCATTTTCTTTGATCCTTATTAAACCCGATTCCAGAGTTTTTTATAAGATCATATAATTCTATTTCTGCAATCGGCTGCCTAGTTTCATTTTGATATACTAACGGATAATAACCTGGAGGATTTTCGTTAAATACTAAATACAGTCTTTGTTCTAGATCCAGGTAATTCAAATTGTCTTTATTCTCAATAATCAGAGGGAAGATCAATCCCATAACACTTTCATTGCTAATTTCTTGTGATAATGCATTAACCACAGTGAATGCAGAAGCGATTAATTCATTAAAGTCATTGTCATCAAGAACAATCCAAACTACTTCTCCACTTTCATCGATTAAATTGAAATTTGTATTTGATTTTTCAACACCGTCATTTAATATATCTTTTAGTTTTGTTTTACAAAATTCTTTAATTTGGTCATTTTTTTCCCAGCACATGACACCAACTTTATTATCTGCTTTTATAAGATTTTCACTTTTAAGAAATTTAATTGATGATAATAAATTCCAAAGTTTTTCAATTGGATCATTTTTAAAGAATTTAGAAAAAAAACCGTTGTTCAAATCAATTTCCTGATTGTTTTTGCAAGGCAATAAGTCTCCTTATCCTGTCCTCAACAGGTGGATGAGTAGACATTAATCTTGAAATGTCATCACCAGAAAGTGAAGGTATAATCATAAATGCATTTGCTGTTTTAAATTGCCTCAAATCCTGACTAGGAATTGAAATTGAAGAAATTGCTATTTTTCTTAGGGCAGATGCCAATTCAATTGGTTCTCCACATAAATTTGAACCAGTATAATCTGCGCCAAATTCCCTATACCTTGTTAATGCCAAAACTAAAAGTTGGCCTATGAAATATACGACCATTGTCGCGATATATAACATAAATATTGCACCCCCACCGTTTTCTCTATTTCTTCCCATCCCGCCAAAAAGCATATTCCAAAAAAACATCTGCATAAGAAAACTTGATAACATAACAAAGAAATTTGCAATAGCTAAAACTTTCACATCACCGTTAACTATATGGGCTATTTCATGAGCCACAACAGCTCTTAATTCAGATCGATTTAGATTTTTTCTTAATCCAGTTGTAACTGCAATTAATGAATTTTTAGTATTCCTGCCAGTAGCAAAAGCATTAAGGACATTTGAATCCATCACTGCGACTTTTGGTGGATCTATTCCTGCTAAATAACTTAATTCGTCGACTATTTGAAAAAGATCCTCATCATCAGACCTATTGATTAATTTCGCCCCTGAAGAATACAACACCATTCTGTCTGACATGAAATATTGAATTGATCCAAAAACTAATACTATTACAACAATAAAGCCAAATTGAACACCAAATGAATTTAGAAGCATTGCGAAAAAGAAATATAGTATTCCTAACAAAAACCATGTGAAGTACATTCTAATAACTAATTCTTTATCTCTTTTAAATTTTTTCATAATATTATTTTAATACATTTATCTAAATATTTAATTCATTACTAATAATCTTAATAAATTTAAATTATGGAAAACTACAAAGAGTATGAAAATTTCTGCATAAATATTTCTAAAATTGCAGGAAAATATGTATTAGAAAATTTTGAAGGAAAATTCGAAATTTATTCTAAGGACAAAAGAAATAACTTAGTGACAGAAATTGATTTAAATACTCAAAAAATTATTGTTCAAAATATAAATAAAACATACTCAAATCACGCAATTGTTGGCGAAGAAGATAAGTTAAAAAGTATAAAAGATTCTGAATATATTTGGGTAATTGATCCTATTGATGGAACAACAAACTTTGTAAATGGTATACCAAATTTTGCAATTTCAATTGCTTTGCTCAAAGATTTAGAGCCTATTGCAGGCTCTATTTGGATTCCATGGCCAAACAATGAAAAATCATTAATTTTCTCAGCTTCAAAAAATAATGGGTCCAATTCAAATGGAATAAAATTAAATTTAATTGAAAAACTAAATGAAAGTTTAGATGAAGGGGCCGCCTCATCGTATTCTTCTTTTAGTTCTATTAACGGAAACAAAGATAGAAATATAAAACCATGGAATAAAGTAATTAAAGGAGAAAAAAGGGTTATTGGCAGTGTTGCATATGAAATGGCTTTACTTGCAAAAGGGGTAATTAAATTTGGCTTGTTTGGTCCAGCAAGTATATGGGATTTTGGTGCAGGATTATTAATAATTAAAGAGGCAGGAGGAACAATACATAATTTAGACAAAGACTATAATTTTATTTCTGAATTTACTTCATTTAAAAAATTAATTTATAAAAGCAATGATTCTCTGAGTGAAGTTATTTATGATTGGAGTGGGCAATTTTTAATTGGAAATAAAAAAATTATGAATTTAGAAGATTCAGAAAAATTCGTCTAACCTTTGGTTGCCGTGATATATTAAATCTTTCATTTAGTAGGAAAAAATATTGAACATTGAATTATATGACACAACATTAAGAGATGGTGCTCAGCAATCAGGCATATCTCTTTCTTTAAAAGATAAAATAAATATAACTTTAAAGCTTGATGAATTAGGAATCGATACTATTGAAGGTGGTTATGCAGGTTCAAACCCAAAAGATGATGAATATTTTAGAGTAATTCAAAAAGAATATATTAAGAACTCAAAGATAAGTGCTTTTGGATCAACAAGAAAACCAGATGAGAATATAGAGAGCGATATTATTGTTAATGCTCTTTTAGGCTCTGAGGCAGAAGTTTTAACAGTTGTAGGTAAATCTTCTTCCAAGCAAGTTTTAAAAGTTTTAGAAACTTCTCTTGATGAAAACTTAAAAATGATTGAAGAAACTATCAACTTTTTATCAAAAAGAGATAGAAGGGTTATATATGATGCCGAACATTTTTTTGATGGATTTTATACAGATAAAAATTATGCAATCAAAACACTTATTACTGCATATGAATCAGGAGCAGACATAGTAACATTATGCGACACAAACGGGGGAATGATTCCTGAAGACATCGAGAAGGTATTGGTTGAAGTAAAGAAACATATTGATCCCTCAAAGCTTGGAATCCATTGTCATAATGATACAGACACTGCTGTTGCCTGCACTCTGTCAGCATTTAACGAAGGTGTTGCTCACATTCAAGGAACAGTTAATGGTTATGGTGAGAGATGTGGTAATACAAATTTAATAAGCCTTATTGCAAATTTACATTTTAAAAAAGGCATTTCATTGTTGAGTGAAGAGAAAATGAAATCTTTAACAGAAGTATCTAACTTTGTTTCTGATACTGTTAATAGAACTCCATTCCCTTATGCTCCTTACGTTGGAAGTATGGCATTCACACATAAAGGTGGAATGCACGCATCTGCAGTAAATAAATATGTTGATTCTTATCAACATATGGATCCAGAAAAAGTTGGTAATTTATCTAATATAACTGTTTCTGAACTTGCTGGAAGAAGTAATGTAATTTCCAGATTAAAAGAATTAAATATAATTGATAAATTTGATAATGATGATATCAAAAATGTTACAAGTATTATTAAAGATAAAGAAAATAATGGCTTCTCTTATGAAGTAGCTTCTGCATCTTTAGAATTATTACTTAAAAAGGAGAAAAGGTTAATAAAATCTCCTTTTAAACTTATTGAGTACGATATAAGACTCAAAAGCGCTGACTTACATAAAGAAAATCAATGCACAGCTTCTATAAGACTAAGCATAAATAAAAATGAAATTGAGAAAACCTCGATTGGTAATGGTCCTGTAGCAGCTTTAGATAAAGCTTTAAGAGAAGCATTGCTAAAGTTTTATCCATCTCTGGATAAAGTGAAATTGACTGACTATAAAGTTAGAGTTGTAAATGAATCTGAAGCCACAGAATCTGTAGTAAGAGTATCAATTGAATCTGCTGACGATAAAGAGGTATGGACTACTGTCGGAGCATCAACAAATATAATTGAGGCTAGCTGGATGGCACTATCAGATTCAATGGAGTGGTGGCTAACAAGAAATATTAACGACTAATATATTTTGGGCCATCAAAATCTATAAATATCTCACTTATTTCACCATGATTATTTATTTCAAATGCTTTTACAATTGGTCTTGTTTTTTCAACCAGTGAAACAATTATGTATATTTGCTCAATATAGCCTGAGGTAAGAGCATTTTTTACGTCTGTTTCAGATGGGTATGCCTGTGTATGCGTATGTGAATGCATAATACCTATTATCTCTTCACCATCTTCGTCACATATTTTTTCAGTATTCATTAACTCTATAGGATCAATTGTATATCTGTTTTGAGGAGCTTCATGAATATTCCTTAATGAATGAAATCTAGTGGTAGTATTTCCTTTTCCTTGTAGAATTCCACAACTCTCATTTGGGTCATTATTTAATGCATGAGAGATAATCTCTCCAATAATTTTTTTTGGTATAAAGAAATTTTGATGCTTCATTTTAATTAATTAGTTTATAAATCTCGTCACCCATTTGACTTGTAGTCAAATATGAATCATTATCAGACAAATCCTTAGTCCTTAAACCTTTATCAATAAGACTGTTAACAGCATTTTCAATTTCCTCAGCTTCTTCATCTAGCCCAAATGACCACTTTAGCATCATTGATGTGCTTAATATTGAAGCTATTGGATTTGCTACACCTTGACCAGCAATATCTGGAGCAGATCCATGTATTGGTTCATAGAGTGCTGGCTTAGAGTCAGTCTCAATTTGACCTGGAATAGATGATAAACTTGCCGAAGGCAGCATTCCCATAGACCCACCAATTACTGCAGCTTCGTCAGACAAAATATCACCAAATGTATTTTCTGTAACAAGCACATCAAATTCAGAAGGATTAGTTATAATTTGCATTGCAGCATTATCAGCCAACATGTGAATTAATTCTACCTCTGGGTACTCTTTTGAAACTTCATCTGCGATTTCTCTCCATAGCCTTGAAGTGGCCATTACATTCATCTTGTCTAAAGAATGTAATTTTCTATTTCGTTTCATAGCCATCTCAAAACCTACTTTGATTACCCTTCTTACTTCATCTTCGTTGTAAGTCAAAGTATCTACTGAATATCTTTTATTATTTTCGACCCACCTTTTTTTTGGTTCTCCAAAATATAAACCTGAGGTCAATTCCCTTATAATAATGAAATCAACATTTTCTAAAATTTCTTTCTTTAATGGACTTGAATTAGAAAGTGCAGGATAAACTTTTGCTGGTCTTATATTTGCAAAAAGGTCTAATTCTTTTCTTAGTTTCAATATTCCATCCTCCGGGCGGACATCACTATTTGGGTCATCCCATTTTGGGCCACCTACTGATCCAAACAAGACTGCTTGACTTTCCATGCATTTGCTTAATGCCTCTTCTGTAATTGCAGTCCCATGCTTATCGATTGAGATACCACCAACATCTTGATAATCAAATTCAAATTCATGACCATATTTTTTTGAAATTCCATCCAATATCTTTAATGATTCTTCAGTAACTTCAGGTCCTATCCCATCTCCTGACAATAAGGCTATTTTAAATTTCATTAATCACCATCTTTTAATTCTATTTTTTTCATAGTTATCTATTTGATCACTTGATGTTAACGTTCTTGCAATCTCATCTTCACCCTTCAACAATGAATCTCTTCTAAACGGATCTATTTTAAAACTTGTTTTAAAACCAGAATCGTCATAAATAATTTCATTTTCTAAATCAACATTCAATTCATAGTTTTTAGTTGATAATGACATACCCATAATATGATCTACTTCATTCTTATCTAAAATAATAGAAAGAATTCCATTCTGAAAACAATTATTTCTAAAAATATCTGCAAAACTTGGAGCGATTATGACTTTAAAGCCATAATCAAGAAGTGCCCATGGAGCATGCTCCCTAGATGAGCCTGAACCAAAATTTGTACCTGATACTAAAATAGAAGCATTCTTATATCTTTCTTCGTTCAAAATAAATTCAGGATTTAAAACTCCTGGCTCAAGATATCTCCAGTCAAAAAAAGCAAATTCTCCAAAACCCGTCCTTTCAATTCTCTTCAAAAATTGCTTTGGAATAATTTGATCTGTGTCTACATTTGATCTGTCTAATGGTGCAACTATCCCCTTGTGATTAATAAATGGATCCATTATTTCCAATTCCTTACATCAACAAAGTGACCTTCAATTGCTGCTGCGGCTGCCATTTCTGGACTTACAAGATGAGTCCTTCCATCTTTACCTTGCCTTCCCTCAAAATTTCTATTTGAAGTTGAAGCACATCTTTCTTGAGGGCTTAATTTGTCAGGGTTCATTGCTAAACACATTGAACAACCTGCTTCTCTCCACTCAAATCCAGAGTTAATAAATACTTTATCTAAACCTTCTTTTTCAGCTAACATTTTTACAATACCTGATCCTGGAACAACCATTGCATTAACGTTTTTACCTACCTTTTTTCCATCAATTATTTTTGCGGCAGCTCTTAAATCTTCTAAACGTCCATTTGTGCATGAACCAATAAATACTCTATCTATTTTAACATCAGAAATTTTTTGACCTGCTTCAAGCCCCATATACTCTAAAGCACTTTCAGCATTAGATTTTTTCTCAGGCGTGTCGAAATCATTTGGGTCTGGTATTGAAGAATTTACACTCACAACTTGACCAGGATTAGTTCCCCAAGATACATGTGGCTCAAGTGATGAGCAATCAATTTTAATTTCAGTATCAAATTTAGCACCATCATCAGTTTTTAATTCTTTCCATATTTCTAGAAGCTGATCAAAATTTTTTCCTTTGGGTGTAAATTTTTTTCCTTGAACAAATTCTATTGTTTTTTCATCAGGTGCAACCATTCCTGCTCGACCTCCTCCTTCAATTGTCATATTGCAAACCGTCATCCTTCCTTCCATGGACATATTTTCAAATGCATCTCCCCTAAATTCAATTGCGTGCCCAGTACCCCCATCTACTCCGATCTTGCCAATAATTGAAAGTATTAAGTCTTTTGGTGTTACTCCAAAGGGCAAATTTCCAACAGCCTCAATTGACATTGTTTTTGGCTTTTTTTGAAGTAGTGTTTGTGTTGCTAGAACATGCTCAACTTCTGAAGTTCCTATGCCAAATGCTAATGCACCAAAAGCTCCATGGGTAGATGTATGGCTATCTCCGCATACTATTGTCATTCCAGGTTGAGTTAAACCAAGCTCTGGTCCAATTACATGCACTATTCCTTGATTGACATTATCAATATCATAAATAGGAACATTAAAATCTTCACAGTTCTTTCTCAAAGTTTCAATTTGTTGTTTTGAAATAGGGTCTTTAATATTAAATCTGTCTAATGTAGGAACATTATGATCTATTGTCGCAACTGTTAAATCAGGTCTCCTGACTTTTCTAGAATTAATTCTTAAACTTTCAAAAGCTTGGGGCGAAGTAACCTCATGAACTAAATGTAAATCAATATAAATTAAAGCAAGATCATCGTCTAACTGTTCTACAACGTGTGAATTCCAAATTTTTTCAAATAATGTTTTTTTCATCTACCTGCTCCAGAACCGGGTGACTCTGACCCTTCATTCATCATTTGTACTTGCCTGTTTATTGCATTTAAATATGCTTTTGCAGAAGCGACAACTATGTCTGAATCAGAACCAATACCAGTAAAAGTTCTACCCTTTTCATTCTCAACTCTTATTGTAACCTCTCCCAATGCATCTATCCCTTCTGTGACAGAATTTACGCTAAATTCTGTTAATTTTGAAACAAAGCTTATTACCTTGTCTATAGCTTTACAAACTGCATCAACAGGCCCTGTGCCACTTGATTCGGTTTTAATATTTTTACCATTTTCATCAATTAATTCTATCAAAGCTCTTGGCTCTTTCTTATTGCCGCATTGAACTTCAATATTTCCAAGAGTCAAAAATTGTTTATTTTTATCTGACCTTGAATGTTCAAGAATTATTGATTCAAGATCCATATCAGTTACTTCTTTTTTACTATCTGCTAAATCTTTAAATTTTATAAATAACGAGTTTAATTGATCTTCATCAAAATCATACCCTAAATCTTTTAATCTAGATTTAAGACCAGCTCTTCCAGATAATTTTCCAAGAACTAAAGCCTCTCCTCTCCAGCCCACTGTTTCTGGCTCCATTATCTCAAAAGTGCTTTTATCCTTTAAAAATGCATCTTGGTGGATTCCAGAAGAATGCCTAAAAGCATTTTGCCCAACAATAGCTTTATTTGCTTGCATAGGAAACCCAAATATATTACTTACCATTCTGCTAGTAGGTCCAATTTCAGAAGTATTTACTCTTGTTTTAAGATTAAAATGATCTTTTCTAACTTCTAACCCCATAATTACTTCTTCTAAAGCTGCGTTTCCAGCTCTTTCACCTAGACCGTTAATGCAGCCTTCAATTTGCCTAGCTCCATTTTCGACTGCTGACAAACTATTTGAAACAGCTAATCCTAAATCATTGTGACAATGAACACTTACGATAATTCCGTCGATATTCTTAACATTATTCATAATCAGCTTGATTGATTCACCAAATTCTTTGGAAACGGAATATCCAACTGTATCAGGTATATTGATTGTAGTTGCACCAGCGTTTATTGTTTCTTCTAGCAAAGTTATAAGGAAATCCATATCTGTTCTAGTAGCATCCATAGGTGAAAATTCAACATCATCTACATATTTTTTTGCCCTACTGACGGCTTTAACAGCCATTTCAATAATTTCTTCAGGGTCTTTTCGCATTTGATGCTCCATGTGTATAGCAGAACTTGAAACAAAAGTGTGGATTCTTGGATCAACTGCTTTTTCTAAAGCTTGAGCAGCCTTATCAATATCTTTTTCAACAACTCTTGCCAAACTTGCAACTTTACAATTTTTTACTGTTTCAGCAATCAAACTAACAGCATTAAAATCACCTGTTGAACTGACAGCAAAACCGGCTTCAATTACATCAACCCCTAAACTTTCCAGTTGCTTAGCGATAATAAGTTTTTCATCAACAGTTAAACCTGCACCAGCAGATTGTTCACCATCTCTAAGTGTAGTATCAAAAATTATTACCGAATCTTTATCCATAAACTTAACTTTGATTTTTCAAGAAAGGCATCATATTTCTCAATTTTTTTCCAACTTCTTCAATAGGGTGTCCAGCGTTTTCATCTCTTAGGCTATTAAACTTATGTAATCCCTCGTCATTTTCAGCAATCCATTCTTTCGCAAATTGACCAGATTGAATTTGCTCAAGCACTTTCTTCATATTTTCCTTTACAGATGGATCAACAACCACTGGCCCTCTAGTATAATCACCATATTCAGCTGTGTCAGAAATCGAATATCTCATTTCTCCAAGACCACCTTGGTACATTAAGTCAACAATTAACTTTAATTCGTGCAGAACTTCAAAATATGCCGATTCAGGCTGATAGCCAGCTTCAACTAATACTTCAAACGCACTTTGAACTAAAGAAGTTACACCTCCACATAAAACTGCTTGCTCTCCAAATAAATCTGTTTCGGTTTCCTCTTTAAAAGTTGTTTCAAGGATCCCAGCACGAGCTCCACCAATACCAAGTCCGTATCCAAGAGCAATTTCCTGAGCTTTACTTGAATAATTTTGATATACTGCAACTAAACAAGGAACACCCTGACCTGATTCAAAAACTCTCCTGACAATGTGTCCAGGTCCTTTTGGTGCAATCATTGCGACATCAACGAATTCGGGAGGTTTTATTTGCTCGTAAAATATACTAAATCCATGGCAAAACATTAACATTTTACCTTCAGTTAAATTTTCTTCAACATCCTCTTTGTAAACTTTTCCTTGGATTGTGTCAGGAAGGCAAAACATAATTATATCCGATTGTTTTACTGCTTCAGAATTTGAAAGAACTTTTAAGCCATCTTTTTCTGCAACTTGTTTGCTTTTACTGCCTTCATATAGACCTACAACAACATCCATGCCTGAATCATTTAAATTTCTTGCATGTGCATGCCCTTGGCTTCCATAACCCAATACAGCAATTTTTTTACCTTCAATTAGATCTTTATTTATGTCCTTTTCATAAAATAATTTCATTTTATATCCTTTCATTCATTACTTTTTAATACTGCAACTCTTCCTGTTCTCATTACTTCAATAATTCCATACGGCTCAAGCAATTCCAACAATGATTCAATTTCATTTGACTCACCAGTAGTTTCAATAGTCATTTGGTCTGATCCAACATCAACTGTTTTCACATTAAAAATATTTGATAATTGTAAAATTTCTCCTCTTTTTTCATTGTCAGCTGAAACTTTAATCAATACCATTTCTCTGTATACATGATCTAAATCAGAAATATCCTCTACCTCAACAACTTCAATCAACCGGTCAAGTTTTGCAGCAACAAGCCTTACAACTTCTTCAGGTCCTTCAACAACAAATGTCATCCTAGAAAGCCCCTTAATTTCTGATCTTCCAACAGCCAAACTTGCAATATTAAATCCTTGCCTCCTAAATAATCCGCAAATCCTTGCAAGTACACCAGCTTTATTCTCAACTAATGCTATTACAGTTCTAGTGCCTGTGTTAGTTGCTACCATCAATAGGCTCCTCTAACAACTCATTAACACTTTGGCCAGAAGGTATCATCGGGAAGACATTTTCTTCTTTCTTGATTTTAAAATCAATTAAAAAAGGTCCGTCATGACTATTTGCTTCTCTTATTGCAGGCCTTACATCTTCATTATTATCAACACTGAGCGCTTTCATTCCATATGCATTTGCAAGTTTTACAAAGTCTGGATTTGCTGTGTAAGCATTTGCTTGATAATCCTCATTAAAGAACATTCCTTGCCATTGAGTTATCATTCCAAGGTGATTGTTATTTAATAATGCAAACTTAACTTTAATATTATTTTCAACAATTGTTGCAAGTTCACACAATGTCATCTGAAAACCACCATCACCTGCAATAGACCAAACATTTTTATCTGGAGCCCCAACTTTAGCACCTAATGCAGCGGGGACTTCAAAACCCATTGTTCCAAGTCCTCCAGATGAAATCCATGAATTTTGAGAACAATACGAATAATGTTGAGCTGCCCACATTTGATGTTGACCAACACCAGTAACAATTACTGATTTACCTTCAGTTTCATCAGAAAGAGATTTTATTACATATTGCCCAGTTAAATCTGGAGATTTTTTTAATTTTAATGAAGGGTGCTCTTCTTTTAATTTTTCAATATGATTAATCCATTCAATATGTGTTTTCTTTTTTAACTTTGGAAGCATTTGCTTCATAATATCTTTAGCATTTCCAATTAAAGCAACATCAACTTCGATATTTTTATTTATCTCTGCAGGATCAATATCAATATGAATTTTTTTTGATTTAGTTGCAAATCTTGATGTATCGCCAGTAATTCTGTCATCAAATCTGCTTCCAATCGCAATAACAAGGTCAGCTTGATCTAATGCAAGACTTGCCCATGCTACTCCATGCATTCCAGGAAAACTCAAACTTAATACATGATTTTCTGGGAATGAACTTATCCCTAAAAGCGTAGTAATTACCGGGATCTGAGCACTTTCAGCTAATTCCACTAGCTCATTATAGGCTTTTGAAATGATTATTCCGTGACCAGCCAAAATTACTGGTTTCTTTGATTCTTCAATTAATTTCAAAGCTTTATCAATTTTTGAATTTTCAGCAAATTTAGGAGGTTTGTATCCTAAAATTTCAATTTCTTCCTCCCAAAATTTATTATCGAAGTCAAACTGCTCAGTAAATACATCCCTAGGAATATCAATTAATACTGGACCAGGCCTTCCAGTATTTGCAATAATGAAAGCCTCTTTCAAAACTCTTGGAATTTCATCTGCACTCATCACCAAATAGTTGTGTTTAGTCACGGGTAATGATGCACCAGTAATATCTATTTCCTGAAAAGAATCTTTACCGATTCCAGGCCTAGATACTTGCCCAGTTATTGCTATCATAGGAGATGAATCCATCATCGCAGTTGCCATACCAGTTATCAGATTAGTTGCACCGGGGCCCGAAGTCGCAAAACATACACCTGTTTTACCTGTTATCCTAGAAAAACCGTCTGCTGCGTGAGAAGCACCTTGTTCATGCCTAACCAAAATATGGTCTAGCTCCGGATATTCAGACAAAGTTCCATATAGTGGAAGTATTGCACCTCCAGGTATTCCAAATATTTTTTCTACTCCGTGATGAATTAAACCTTCACAAAGAACTTGAGCTCCCGTTTTTTTCATTTTTTACCCTTTAAATAAAAATATCTCGCCCAAAGGACGAGATTAACCCGCGGTACCACCTTTGATTAAGTAAAATTACCTCTCTCAATTAAGTTTTACGTTACTAACGTCAAGAATTACTAAGTTCATTCTTGCCACTCCAGAGCGAGTTCAGAAATTTAAGTTACGAGTCCCATCAACCCTCGATTTTCTAAAAACTTAATTAATTCTTACTACTCTCTTTCAATGTGTTTTAAACGAAATGAGAATAGCATAGCTCTAGTTTGAGGTCAACTTATTGAATAATTGTTTTAAGTTGTTAATTGAATCATCCCAATTCAGTTTTTCAGCATGCTTTCTAGCATTTATCCCCATAGAATTTCTTAAATCCTTACTTTTTAGCAAAATTTCTAATTTTTCAACAAAAGGTCCCGGGCACCTCCATTGCAAAAGATAACCAGTTTTTTTATCAACAACTATAGATGATAATCCACCTTTTTTTGAAGCAACAACTGGAACTCCACAAGCTGCAGCTTCTAAAGCTGACAACCCAAAACTTTCATAATACGAAGGTAAAACACATATATCAGAAGAATTATAATAATATTTAAGGTCACTCCTGCTGATAGAGCCAATAAAATGTACCTTTTCGGAAAGATTGTATTCATTGCACATTTTTTTTAATCTAGAAACTTCTGAAATATTGTACAGTCCTCCTACAACTAACAAATTAATTTCCTCTTGATCTATCATTGAAAGAGCCTCCAGAAGAGTATCTAAACCTTTCAGCCTTTCAAGTCTCCCAACAAATAATATAACTTTCAGATCTTTATCAATATTAATTTCTCTTCTTGCTAGATCTTTATCTGTAGGCTGAAATAATTCTAAATCAACACCGGGAGGAATGATGTGTATATTTTTTGAAATTACATTATATTTACTCTGAATAAAATTTTTTTCATGTTCTGACCAAACAACAACACCATCGGATTCTTGTGAAATTAATTTTTCCTGAGCTTGTCTTTGCGGGTCATCAATATTGTAAGGAAATGCCTCTTGTTTTATTTCTTGCATAGTATGAAATGTTGTTATTACCGGAACACCCCATATCTTTTTGAGCTTTAATGATGCTGAACCTGAAAGCCAATAATGAGCAAATATTAAATCATATTTCAAATTATTTTGAATTTTATAGTTATCCACACCTTCAACAAATTCATCTATATGATTATAAATTCCAATTTTATCTAATGAATTGTCCCCAGCTTTTATGTATTTAACATTTAACTTTGACTGATGAGCTTCGATTTCATTCTTTCTATCATGATCTCTTGTAAACACATCTACTTCAACATCATAAACAGATAGTTTTTCTACAACTTCTCTAATGTAAATATTCATTCCTCCAGCATCTTTACCGCCAGCCTGCAAATTAGGGTCACCATGAACACTTATTAATGCAACCCTCATGATCTATCCATTATTTTTATAGTTATTAACTCTTGATTAATGCAACCAATTCTATATTTGTAATCTTCAGACCCTCTAAGAAAATCAATAAATTTGAATTTTGAGATTTTATTTCGAATATTATATATATGATTTAACAATCCAACAGAATATTCTGAGTAATTATCGTTATATCCAGAATTATAGACGAATAATTTATCTTTATTCTGAAATACAAAAGATGTTGCTATCATTTCATTGTTAATTTTAATAAATGAGAGATTTCCTTTGTTGGATAAAATTACATATTCAATTATTCGAGACATAAATTCAATTCTACTTTGATTTAAAAAATTTCTTTTTTCAGAATTTAATTTCATTAGTCTAAAAAATTCTAATATATTACCATCAACATTACTCGGATCAGTTTCAACAATCTCAAATTCTAAATTATTCTCAAATTTTCTAATTTTACGCCTTATTTCATGCCTATTTTTTTTTGAAAGTTGCAATAAATAATTATCAAATGAATTTGGGAGATTTATTATCGGGCACACATCCTCATAAATATATTCAATTTTGAATTCTTTTTCTAATTCTTGTGCAAATATATGAAGTTTTGAACCTGAAGCAATTGAGTTTAATTCAATTAAACTATTTTTATTTAGAATTTCATGGAACAATTGCTTTATATCATATTTATTTACCTGTTCGTTTGAAATTAAATCATGATAATCAAAAAGATCTTGCCCGCCACAAAAATAAGCAACTTGTTCTTTAAAATACATTGGAGCAATAAAATTCTTGTTATCTGAAAAAATTTTTAATTTTGAACTTTTACCGAAGATTTCAAACCAAATTTTATTAATCTCATAATCTTGAAAAGGGTTTTCATTTTGAACATCGATTGATTTCCATAACCTTTCAAGCTCATCGTCAAATTTATCATAAATTTTAAATTCTACAGCCAAATGGACCTACTAATTAATAATTTTAAGGACATCATCAAGATTTGAATTAACTTCAAATATTTTTGAACTTGCATGCTTTTCAGAAGTTGAAGGATCTTTTAGGCCATTTCCAGTAACTACACATACAATTTTTTGACCATCAAATTTATAATTTTTTGAGTATTTGATCAAACCCGCAATGCCAGCTGCAGATGCAGGTTCACAAAAGACTCCATCATGCCTTGCGAGATTTACATATGAATCGATAATTTCTTCATCTGAAACTGCTTTTATCGCACCATCTGAATAAGTTACTGCTTCATTAGCTTTGTCCCATGAAGCAGGATTACCAATCCTTATTGCAGTTGCAATAGTTTCTGGATTTTCAATAATTTCATTTTTTACTATTGGAGATGCACCTTCAGCTTGAAAACCATACATTTTTGGCAGTTTAAAACCAAATTTACTATTATATTCTTTGAAACCTTTCCAGTAAGCTGTAATATTACCAGCGTTACCTACAGGTATGCATAATGAATCTATTTCACCAATATCATCTAAAATTTCAAATGCAGCTGACTTTTGCCCTTCTATTCTGTAAGGATTAATTGAATTTACTATTTCAATTTCATCATAGTCTTCCAACTTTCTGACAATATTCAACGCATCATCAAAAGAACCATTAATTGCAATAATTTTTGCTCCAAAAGCCATTGCTTGTGATAATTTCCCTTTGGCAATATTTCCATTTGGAACAATAATTGCTGAAACTAAGCCAAATTTTGCAGCATAGGCTGAAGCTGAAGCACTAGTGTTTCCTGTTGAAGCACAAACTAAAACTCTTTTTTTTCTATGAAGTGCCATGCAAACTGCTACTACCATACCTCTATCCTTGAAGGATCCGCTAGGATTGCAACCTTCGACCTTTATAAATACATCAGCTCCAATTTTTTTTGATAAAAAATTAGAATTGAGTAATGGAGTAGAGCCTTCTCCCATTGAAATAGGATTAGCGTCTCCAATATCTATAAATTCTTTATAATTTTCAATTATTCCATTCATAATTCATAAATTTCATAAGTTGTTGGGTTTTCTTGAATAAATTCTAATCTTCCAATTTCAACCAAAGCATTATTCAAATTACTTCCAAGGGATTCATGAGTCATTATCACTAAATCAGCTAAACCTTTATTATCCACTTCCTTTTGAATGACTGATGCAATACTTACCTTATTATTTGAGAATATGCCAGCAATTTTTTCTAAAACTCCAAATTTATCCTCAACGTTTAGTCTAATATATTTTTTTCCAATTGTTTCGTCATCTGAAAGAAAATTTAATTTTTTCTGATCAAGCATTAGGTTACCACTGGTATTTTTTTCAATCCCAACCAAATCCCCAATTACTGCACTTGTTGTCGATAACTTCCCTGCACCTTGACCCTGAAGCCATAAATTCCCAATAAGATCGCCATTAATTTCAACAGCATTATAGTTATCACTTACTTTTGCTAATGGGTGATTTTCAGGAACTAAATAAGGCGCAACATTTGAATATATTTTAGATGATTTATTTTCTGTTACAGCAAGGAGTTTAATTACAAATCCAAGTTCTCTAGAATATTTAATATCTTTTTGAGACAAATTCTCTATTCCTTTAACAGAAACAGATTCAATTGGTACCTTGGCTCCAAATGCTATAGAACCCAAAATGCAAACCTTATACATAGCATCGAAACCACCTATATCATTTGTTGGGTCAGATTCAGCAAAACCTAAGTTTTGAGCTTCTATTAAGCTTTCATCAAAACTTTTATTGCTGTAATACATTGAGCTTAAAATATAATTTGATGTTCCATTAATTATCCCTGTTATCTTTGATATATTATTCTGTTTCAACATATCAATTAATACTTCTAATAATGGAATACCAGCACCAACAGCTGCCTCAAATCTAATTTTTACTTTTTTTGAATGGGCTAGTGAAGTTAATTCTTCAATGGAACTTGCAATAATTTCTTTATTTGCAGTTACAACATTTTTTCCTGAACTCAAAGCTGATATAACATAATCTTTAGCAGGGTCACTTCCACCGATAAGTTCTATAACCGTATCAATATCTGAATTTATAAAATTATTAAAATTATCTGTTAATTTTTCTAAAAGCAAACTCTTTGATCCAAATTCAGATTCTAAAATTTTAAAATATTTATCTTTGTTTCTTACTAATATTTTTTCAATACTTAGAAAATTATTTATTTTTTCATTTAGTTGGATATCTTTGAGGACCTGCAGGCCTACATTACCTATGCCAATAATACCTATTTTCAATTTTTTCCTTAATTATAATTTACTCAATAATAACATTAGATTGATTATTATTATTAAATATAGATGCAACCTGGACCTTATCATTTATCCAATTAAATGTTTCATTGTCTAGTCCATACTGCATATCAACCATCTGACTTTTTTCATTAAAAAAATTAGTTAAAATACTTTCTGAAATTATTTCAAAATTCTCTTCGGATAATTCGAATGATTCACTTACATCACTTATTACATAAAATTTAAATACTGAATTTTCTTGGTCCACAAATGGTTCAGAAAGTTCTTTTGGTTTCAAAGCTTGATCATTTTCTTCAAAAAATAAGTAATCAAGGTCAGGCTTAACCCCCTTAGGAATCCAACCAAAATCACCTGATCCTCTTAGAACTTCAGGGTCAATCGAATATTTTTTCACAACATCAGAGATACTATTTGTTGATGTAATTTCTTTTTGAATTTTATTTAAATTCGATGTTGAAATATCTTCTAGAGCAATTTCAAAAACATATTTATGTTGTTGCAATGATGGTATTTCACGAGATAATTCTCTTCTTAATTTTTCTCTAAAAAGACTTTTTCGTATGATTTCTTTAAATTTATCCTCATCTATTTGAATCTGATTTAAGAATTGTATTTTCCTCTCTTTGAATAATTCTTCATCTTCCTTTGATTCCAAATTGAAATTATTATAAAGCCCTAATTTTAAATAAAATGCTTCATCGATTTCCCAATCATCAACAGTTAATCCAAATTCGGTAGCATATAAGTAAGCAATTTCATTTTCAGCAAGAAGTTGCAAAGATTGAAAAAGAGAAGAACCTAAGTCAAATTGGTTTCCTTGTTCTTCTGACAGTCTTTGATTGAATCTAATAAATTCTACAAGGTCTTTTCTAGTAAATTCTGTATTTTCAACTTTTAATGCAATTTTTTGATAAGGCATCCAAACATTTACTATATAACTTGTTATAGGTATTGAAGAAAATAAGAAAAATATAAGTATTACTATTAGAAAAAGTTTGGATCTTAAGTTCTTCTTTCTATCAATAGAGCTTAATATTTCTTTTCTTGAATTAGATTCGTTCATAAATTCATATTATGATTTATGTTAATCTTTTTTTTCAGTGTCCTCTTCTGCAGAATCTTGTTCATCTGATTCAGAAGGTTCACTATCATTTTCTTGTTCAGTTTCAATAACTTCATCTGTAGATATTTCAGATTCGTCAGATGCATCTACATTTGCTTGTGCATCTTCAACAGATGAATTAACTTGGTCACTCTCTTCATTAAGTTTATCTTTACCAAGGCTTAGCAAAGAAGTGTCGTAAACATGATTACTAGAAAAAGGAAGTAAAGCCATATGTCTTGCCCGTTTAATTGCAGATGTCAAATTTCTTTGACATTTTGCCGACAGGCCATTTCTTTTTGCTGAATCAATTTTTCCAGTCTCAGATATGTATTTTTTTAGAAGACCAACAGCCTTATAGTCAAAACCATCTTCGGGGCAATAACCAAGTCTGTCGGGTTTTTGAATATTATTTTTACCTCTAAATTTAGGTCTTTTTGAGTCACGTTTCTTAGTTACCATGGCAAATCCTTATCTTCATCTTCTGAGTCAGCTTGGATAGACTCTGATTTTTCGTTACTTTGAATAGTGTTTTGGTTAGCAGAATCTGCTTCGTTTCTAGAAGATAAAAAAGTGACTTCATTTGCTATAACTTCAAAGGATTTTCTTTGATTACCATCTTGGCCAACGTACTCGCTACTTTGAAATCTGCCTTCAACATATACTTTCTGCCCCTTGGTCAAATATTGATTAACATTTTCTGCTGTTCTTGAAAAACAAACAATATTAAACCATTCTGTTTCATCTTTATATTCTTCCCCAACCCTTCTTCTTCTATTAACTGCGATACTAAAATTTGCAACAGGATTTCCATCGGGTGTATATCTTAGTTCGGGGTCTTGTCCAACATTTCCAATCAGCATTACTTTGTTTAAACTAGCCATTTTACCTCTTATTCCTTTTCATTTCAGGAACTTCATCCATTTTATCAGCAGCAATTAAAGCTTCAGATGTTTTTATAGTAGTGATTAAGTGTCTTAAAATTTTATTTTCTTTATTTAACTTATCATCCAGTTCACTTATTTTTAAAGATTCCATAGCAAACCTTGATAGATAGTAATTACCTTCAGTATTCCCAGACAGTTCGTAAGCAAGTTTTCTTTTACCGTAATTTTCAAAAAAATTAATTTCACCACCTGAATTTGATATATTATCTCTTACTGAATTTATTGTTTTTTCAATTGACTCATCAGAGTCTTCTGAGGACAATATCCACATTAGTTCATAATTATTTATTTTTGACATTATTAGTATCCTTTTCCAAGTATGGGATTTTAGCGTAAAACATAAAAAGTAACAATTATTTTATTAATCAACGCCAGGCAATTTAAAGCCAGAGGCCAATGCTTTAACATCATTTGATAATTTATTAAGCATATTATTGTCATTTCTATTATTGATTATGCCCACAATTAGATTGCCTAATATATCCATTTGGTCTTCGTTCATTCCCCTACTTGTTAATGCAGGAGTACCTATCCTGATTCCAGATGTAATTTTGGGAGGAAGGTTATCATAAGGAATTCCATTTTTATTTGCAATAATGCCATTTTTTCGAAGCAGGCTTGCTATTTCATCTCCTGTCAGGTTATTTCTAGATAGATCAATAGTAAATTGATGATTATCTGTACCACCTGAAACAATTCTAAATCCATTCGACGATATAACACTTGATAATTTTTTAGCATTATTTACAACTTGTTTAGCATAGCTTTTGAATTCATCATTTAGCGCTTCATTATATGCAACAGCTTTTGCTGCAACCATGTTCATAAATGGGCCACCCTGCATGCCAGGGAAAACTGACTTATCAATAATCTTTGAAAACTCTTTTTTGCACATTATCATAGCTCCTCTTGGGCCACGTAAAGTTTTATGAGTTGTAGTAGTTACGAAATCAGAATAAGGGACCGGAGAAGGGTGAACATTGGCGGCAACAAGCCCAGAAATATGTGCAATATCAGACAATAAATATGCACCTACCTCATTAGCTATATTTGAAAATTTTTCAAAGTCTATTATTCTCGCATAAGCACTAGCACCACAAATAATTATCTTAGGTCTTTTCTCTAAAGCTAATTTTCTTACTTGATCAAAATCAATAAGTTCAGATTCTCTGTCAACTCCATAAAAATTACACTCATAAATTTTTCCAGAAAAATTTACTTTTGAGCCATGGCTTAAATGACCACCCTGGTCAAGTTTCATAGATAAAATGTTGTCTTCAGGCTTCATGACAGATAAAAAAACTGCCTGATTAGCTTGGGTACCACTATGAACTTGAACATTTACGTGATCACATCCAAAAAGTTTTTTTGCTCTTTCAATAGCAAGATTTTCTATGTCATCAGATATTTCACAACCTTCATAATATCTTGCTCCAGGATACCCTTCTGCATATTTCGTACTAAATACTGAACCACAAGCATTCAGTACATCTTTTGAAGGATAATTTTCAGAAGCAATCAGGTTTAGAGAAGTTTTATGACTAATCTCTTCTAAATTTATTAAATTTTTAACTTCCATATCTTTCATGAAATTCCCTAATCTTGTATTAATTATTATTATTATAACCAAAATAAATTTAAATGATGAGATTATTCGATCTAAAAACCAATATTATCCCCAGAGTAGACCCAAATTGTGATTCAATTTCGGAATCACTAAATTATTTAAAAATTTTTAAAGAAAAAAATATTGATAAAATTTGTTCAAGTCCAAATTTTTTTGATTTAGAAGATAATAATTTATCTGATATTTTAATTGATTTGCAAAAGGAAGCCAGTAAAATTGAAGATCTTGAAATTCCAGAAATTTTTCCTGCTGTAGTTTATCCTCTAAATACAAATATAACTGAATTAAACAATTTAATAACAATAAATAACTCCAATTTTATAATTTGTAAATTTCCAACAAATGGAATCCCCTTCAATTTCAATGAAAAGGTAAGATATTTAATAAATAATAATTATTTGCCAATAATTACTAATATTGTAAATAGCCCCGTTAGTAAAAATCGGAAAGCATTAAATGAGTTATTTGAAATAGGCTGCTTGTTTGATATTGATATTTCTGATTTTTTTGAATTCAGAAATAAAAAAACTGTAAAAATTGTTAAATATATGGAAAGTCAAAATTCAATTATTTCGATCAGTGGCATAAGCAAATTAAATGAAATACAAAGAAGTTTTAATAGATTTTGTAAACAAACTGGAATAGATAAAGATAAATTAGAGCATGTCTACTGTTGGGGAAATCCAGCTTTGATTACAAATAGTTAAACTAATGAAATTTCTGTACACCATTTAATATATTTTTGATCATCGCCTTTAACTATTTTAAAATACTTATCTTGTATTTTTTTTGTAAATTCTCCTATATTGCCTGAACTTATATTTCTATTATCTAATTGTCCGACACTTGTAATATGTGCTGCTGTACCTGTTAGAAAAACTTCATCTGCAAGATATATTTCGCTTCTGTGAATTTTTCTCGATATTATTTCGATCCCAAATTCGTTTGAAGCTATTTCAAAAACACAATCTCTTGTTATTCCTAAAAGACAATTTTCAGTTTCAGAAGGTGTAACTAAATTACCATCTCTCAACATAAATAGATTTTCACCACTTCCTTCAGATACACTACCATCAAAATTTAACAATATTGCTTCATCAAAACCTGCCATAATTGCCTCAGTTTTTGCCAAAATACTTGTAGTGTAAAGACCAGACAATTTAACTCCTGTTGGCATCATTGAGTCATGAGGCCTCCTCCATGAAGAAGTTTGGCATCTAATGGGTTTATCATTATCAATATAATTTCCGAAGGGAACTATCATTAAAGCGAAGTTACTTTCCAATTCATGCAATTTTAAATTAGCAACTTTTTCTTCACTCTTGTATGCAAGCGGTCTTATATAAATATCCTCTTTGTATTCAGATGCCTTAATCAAATCAATTGTAATATTGCACAAATCCTCAACAGAATTATTAATATCCATATTTAAAATCTTACAACCTTTAATTAAACGTTCGTAATGTTCTTTGAGCCTAAAAACATACATTTTTTCTTTACTTGGATTCCAGTTTCCTCTAATTCCTTCAAAAACAGCTGTTCCATAATGAAGTGCATGAGTCATTATACCTACTTTTGCTGAACCAACAGGTACAATTTTTCCTTCAAAAAAAGCTAATTCTTTTCCCAATTGAATTCCTTTCAAAAATTATGTTAATTTTAATCTAGATAAAAATTATATTAGTTTCAATTGTTAAAGCAAAGTAAAATAATATTTCTATGAACAATGTTGCGATAAATAAGTTTTATATCTTGATTTCATTTATGTTTCTTTTATTTAGTTTTTCATGCTCAGAGGGTTCAGAAAGTGGTGAAGCTGAATATAAAAAACTTGAATATCAAGGATATAAATTTTCTGAAGGAAAAGTTAGTGTATTTCTAAAAAATTACTCAAATAATTATTATTTAGTAACACTAAATTCACTTTCCCCTGAAGATGAAATTATTGATAAAGAAATAACTGAACTAATATTTCTAAATTCCCAAAACAAGAACTCTTCTCTTAAAATAAAAAATATTACTGATAATGATACTGAAGAAAAGGTTGTTTCAAAAGCACTAATTAATCCTGAATTAAATTTCAAAAAAGTAAATATTAATGAAGATTTTAAAATAAAAATTAATGAGACTATTTTTGAGGAATCTACTAGTACAATAATTAGACTTATAAATATTAGTGAAGATTCAAGATGCCCAGACCCTACAGATAATAATGAAAATGTATCAAATCCTGGAAGTTGTATTCACAAACCAAAAACATTTCTTCATTTGATCATAGAAACACCTAGATTCAATACTTTTGACGATTTTATATACAAGGAACAACTAAAAGATTATGAATTTTTTTATGGAGGGAATTATATAAAAATTTCAAAAATTGATCCTGATATTTTGGAGTTAAACAGACTTATTGATGATGCTGATTATGAAGTAACAATGTCAATTTCAAATAACAATTAAAATTATACTTTTGCAAATTTAATTAGCTTTTCATAAACCAACTTGCAATTTGGCATATCAACATTATTATTAATGCCGGTTCTATATGCTTCGCCTAAAATTTGATCTAATTCAAGAGGCCTATTATGATCAAAATCTTCCTTTAATGATGAATGAAGGTTTTCAGATCTATCTAAAATATACCTGAGAGTATCTTTAGCATAGTTTTCATCGATATTTACACCAATAGAAATTGATGCGTTAGTCATTTCAATAATCATTCCTTCTAGTATTTTTGAATATGACTTATCAGCAACAGTGTCTTTAGCATTCATATTTGAATAACACATAATTGAACCAATTGAAGCTACCATAATTAATTTTTCCCATACAGCCTTTCTTATGTCATTTGTGTACTCAAATTGAATATTTTTAGAATTTACTTTATTTGATAAATTAATTAAATCATGTTCCAAGTTTTCTGATATTCCATTTTTACCAATTATTATTTTTGCTTCATTTCCAAATTGAATTACACTTCCATTTTCTTTTCTAACAGCGTCTATCCATGTCAATCCATCAATTACTTCTATTCCAGTATTTTCTAATTTTTCAGAAAGGAAATTATATGTGAATGTTCCATTTTGAATACAAAGGATTTTTGAGTCATTATTCAAATTTTTTAAATCATCTAGAATACTTTTTACTGAGTATGTTTTTACTGCAAGTATAACTACATCATATTCATTATCTATTTTTCTTACTAAATTTAAATTTTCAGTATTTTTACCCCAATTTGTGTCCATTTTAAGGCCAATAGATTTGATTTTTTCATAATGAACTCCCCTAGTGAGCAAGGTCACATCATGTGAATTTTTTGATAAAGCCCCTGCAAAGTAACTCCCTATTCCACCACCACCATATACGAGAAATTTATTATTTTTATTATTCATAGACATTTGATATTAAAAAGTTATCATATGTAATGTAACACTTATTAATATTCATTTGTATGAGACCAATAAAAATTACCCCAAATATAATAGCTAATGCAGAAGGTTCTATTCTTTATCAAAGTGGAAAAACCGAAGTAATTTGTACAGCAACTTTTGAGAGTAAAGTGCCTGAATGGTTAACCAAAGGCGGTTGGATCACAGCTGAATATTCTATGCTTCCCGCAAGTACATCTTCTAGAGTTCAAAGAGAAATAAGTAGAGGTAAAAAAAGTCCTAGGTCTCAAGAAATTCAAAGACTTATAGGAAGATCTTTGAGAGGGGCAATTGATTTATCAAATATTCCTGGAAATTCAATTTATGTTGACTGCGATGTTATTAATGCAGATGGTGGCACAAGAACAGCATCAATAAATGGTGGCTTTCTTGCTTTAGCTATGGCTCTAAAAAAGAGATTACCTGATTTAATAATTGATAAAAAAATTACACCTATTGCTGCTATTAGCGTCGGAAAAGTAAATGGACAAATTGTAGATGATCTTGATTATGAGATGGATTCAAATGCAGATGTTGATCTTAACTTGGTAATGAATTCGTCATATGAAATAATAGAAATTCAAGGCACAGGAGAAAAAGGCACATTTTCAACAAGTGAACTTAATCAAATGATTGATTTAGGAAAAAAATGTATAGAGAAAATTTTTGATGAACAACAAAAAATTTTAAATAATTATGATTGATAAAATTTTAAATATTTACTCTAGGCAAGTGCTTGATTCAAGAGGAAACCCAACGATTTATACGCTTGTTAAAACTTCTAGTGGAAACACTGGATTTAGTTATGTTCCCTCAGGAGCTAGTACAGGCTCAAAAGAGGCTTTAGAGTTAAGGGATAACGACCCAAAATATTTCAATGGTAAAAGCGTTTTATCTGCTGTAAAAAATGTTACTGATGAAATAGGACCAAATTTAATAGGGATGAATGTGAATAACTTGGATGAAATTGATTCAAAGATGCTTGATATTGATGGCACTGAATACAAAAGTAGGCTTGGAGCAAATTCAATTTTATCGATCTCAATGGCTTGCACAAGAGCTTCAGCTGCATCTAATAATATTGAGCTATTCGAATTAATTAGAAAATTATATGACTCAGAATTGAATAATTATAAACTTCCAAATCCTATGTTCAATGTTCTCAATGGTGGTTCTCACGCCTTTAATTCTACTGACTTTCAAGAATATATGATTGTTCCAGTTGGAATAGAAAATTTTGAGGAATCTATTTCCGCAGGCTTTCAGATTTACAATAAATTAAAAAAACTACTTGAAAGAAAAAATTACCCTACAACCCTTGGTGATGAAGGCGGGTTTGCTCCACCAGGATTAACAAATGAGGAGCCCTTAGAATTACTAACTAAAGCAGTATCTCAAACTGAATTTAAATTAGGAAGCGACATTAAATTCGCTTTAGATGTAGCTGCAAGTGAATTTTATGACAATTCTGTAGATATGTATGACCTGAAGTCTGAAAGCAAAAAAATATCTTCAAGTGAATTAGCATTCTTGTATGAAAATTTAGTACAAAAATATCCTATATATAGTATTGAGGATGGTTTATCAGAAGATGATTGGAGTGGTTGGCAAAATTTAACTAAAAGTATTGGAAAAAATATTCAATTAGTTGGCGATGACCTTTACGTTACTCAAAAAAAATTTTTAAGACGAGGAATTGATGAAAATGCAGGCAATTCAATACTTATAAAATTAAATCAAGTTGGCACAGTAAGTGAAACAATTGAAAATATTAAACTAGCCCAAAATAATAATTTTGAAACAATCATTAGTCATAGATCTGGCGAAACTGAAGATACATTTATAGCCGATCTTGCTGTTGGAACTAGTTCAACTCAAATTAAAACCGGAGCACCTGCAAGAGGTGAAAGAGTAAATAAATATAACAGGTTATTAATAATTCATGACATTATCAAAAACAAGTATAAATATTCACCCAAAAACAATACTGTAGGGACCTATAAATGAAAATATCAAAAATTGGAATAAATGGTTTTGGCCGAATAGGAAGACAACTTACCAAATTATTAATAGGAAACGAAAATATCAAAATAGCTGCAATAAATGACCTTTCTGATACTAATACTTCTTCGCATCTATTTAAATATGACACGAGTTATGGTCAATTTAGCGGAAAAGTTGAATCCAAAGAAAATCAAATAATAATTAATGGCGAAAAAATAAATAAAATTTCTGAAAAAGATCCTTCCAAAATCAATTGGTCAGACTATGACATTGATATAGTTGTTGAAAGCACAGGAATTTTTACAAAGAAAAGCGAAGCATCTAAACATTTAAATGGCACAGTGAAAAAAGTAATAATTTCTGCCCCTGCAACTGATGAAGATATAACAATTGTGTTGGGTGTTAACGACAATAGCTACGATGAAAAAAATCATAACATAATTTCCAATGCATCTTGTACTACAAATTGCGTAGCGCCTATGGTTAAAGTTATCAACGATCAATTTGGTATTAAGAATGCATTAATGTCAACGATTCATTCTTTCACTAATGATCAAAGTGTTCTTGACCAACCACATTCTGATTTAAGGAGAGCAAGAACTGCATCAGAAAATATCATACCAACAACAACAGGGGCGGCCAAGGCAGTTGTCAATGTTATCCCTGAAATGAAAGGTAAGATTGATGGTATGGCTTACAGGGTTCCTACAGCATCGGTTTCTGTTACAGATCTTACATTATCGTTAGAAAAAGATACTGATGTAAATGGATTAAATAATGAATTAAAAAAGGCATCTGATACATACTTAAGAAGCGTTATGCAATATTGCACTGATCCACTTGTTTCACAAGATTTTAAAGGAAATTCAAACAGCGTGATAATTGATTCATTATCAACAATTCAAACTGCAAACGGACTATTCAAAGTAGTTGGTTGGTATGATAATGAATGGGGTTATGCAAATAGAACATTTGATTTAGTTAAGCTAATTTCATCTAAACTTTAAATTTTGTTGTAGAATAGTAATTAAATTCAAATATTACTAACTACATTAATATAAATTATGGCAACTTCTAAAGAAAAAATTGAACTTAAAAATTTAGGTGGCTCAAAAGTCAAAAATGATGATATAAACATTGAAACTGGTAGCTGGAGACTCAAAGGTGGTCTTGCTCAAATGCTTAAAGGTGGAGTGATTATGGATGTCATTAACGCAGATGAAGCTAAAATTGCTGAGCAATCAGGCGCAGTAGCTGTTATGGCATTAGAAAGAGTACCAGCAGATATAAGAAAAGATGGTGGTGTTGCAAGAATGTCTGATCCAAAAATGATTAAAGATATTATATCTTCTGTGTCAATCCCTGTTATGGCTAAGTGCAGGATAGGGCATCTTGCTGAAGCACAAATTTTACAACATTTAGGAGTCGATTATGCTGATGAATCTGAAGTATTGACTCCAGCCGATAACAATTTTCATATCAATAAATGGGATTTCAATATGCCATTTGTATGCGGAGCAACTGATTTAGGTGAAGCGCTGAGAAGGATTGGAGAAGGTTCAGCTATGATAAGAACAAAGGGTGAAGCTGGAACTGGCGATGTTGTTCAGGCTGTATATCATGCAAGAACAGTAAATACGCAACTTAAAAAAGTTTTAATGTTAGATAAAGAAGAGCTTATGACAGAAGCCAAAAATCTTGGTGCGCCATATGAATTGTTACTAGAAATAAAAAAATTAGGTAGATTACCAGTTGTAAATTTTGCTGCAGGTGGTATCGCAACTCCTGCTGATGCTGCATTAATGATGCAAATTGGCGTAGATGGAGTATTTGTTGGTTCTGGTATTTTTAAATCTGGCGACGCAGAAAAAAGGGCAAAAGCAATTGTACAAGCAACAACTCATTACGAAAATCCTGATATTTTGGCAAAAGTTTCTGAAGATTTAGGTGAAGCCATGGTTGGAATAAATATTTCTTCATTACCTAAAGAAGATAGGCTTGAAAATAGAGGAGTTTAATTAAATTTGAAAATCGGTATTCTAGCCTTACAAGGTGATTTTCATGAGCACCAGACCTGCTTTAATAAGCTTGAAGTAGACACACAATTGGTTAAATCAATTGAAGAACTAAATAAATGCGATTCTCTAGTTATACCTGGCGGAGAAAGCACTACTATATCAAAATTATTAGTAAGCACTAAAATAGACAAAGTTTTAACAAAGAAAGCCTTAGAGGGATTTCCAGTTTGGGGAACATGTGCAGGCCTAATATTAATTTCAAACAAAGTAATTGAAAATGATCCTAAGCCACTAAAACTAATTAATATAACAACATCTAGAAATTTTTATGGAAGGCAAATTGACAGTTTTGTTGAAAAAATTAATTTTGAAGATGATGATTATGAAGCAATATTTATAAGAGCACCTAAAATTGTAGACACCAAAAAAGATATTGAAATACTTTCATCAACGAATGACGGAACTCCTGTTGCTGTTAAATCAAATAATATTTTTGGTACAAGTTTTCATCCTGAATTAACAGATGATTTAAGAATACATAAAATGTTTGTTGACATGACTTCAAATAAATAATTTTAAAAAATAAAAAAACTAATATAATTAAAAATAATGAATAGAGAATCTTATGAAACAATAAATCATCTTCCCCATAAAGAACTTGATATTTTAATTGATGTGCTCCCAGAAAGAGTACAGAACTATCTTAATTTATCATCAAAAAAATATGATTTAGTTGAGGTTATCCTTGATTTAGGAAGATTACCAGAAGTCCGTTTTTCTGAATCAACGGAATTAATTCACGGAAATGAAATAACTCACATTGATATACAGTATTTAATTTCAAAAATTAGTGAATTTGGTGACGATAACAGAGCTGGAATTGAAAGGACGTTGCATAGAATTTCAGTTATTAGGAACAGAAAAGGCACACCAGTTGGAATAACATGCAGGGCCGGAAGAGCAATCGAAGGTACCATTAAAAATATTGAAGATTTAGTTTTAAGCGGCGAAAGTGTTCTTCTTTTGGGCAAACCTGGTGTTGGAAAAACTACAATGCTTAGAGAAGTTGCTAGAGTATTATCAGTAAGTGCAAACAAAAGGGTGGTAATAGTTGATACATCAAATGAGATTGCGGGTGATGGAGATATTCCGCATAATGCAATAGGTAATTCTAGGAGAATGCAAGTGCCTACAACTTCAATGCAACACCAAATTATGATTGAAGCAGTAGAGAATCATATGCCGGAAGTAATTATAATCGACGAAATGAGTACAGAGCATGAATCATTAGCTGCAAGAACAATTGCAGAAAGAGGGGTTCAGCTTATAGCTACGGCTCATGCAAATAATTTGGAAAATGTATTAACGAACCCTACATTGTCTGACTTAGTAGGGGGAACACAAACAGTAACTCTAGGTGACATTGAAGCCAAAAAAAGAAAAACACAGAAAACAATACTTGAAAGAAAACATGAGCCCACATTCTCCATTGTTGTTGAGATTGTTGATAGAAATACTGTATCGGTGCATAAAAATGTAGCTAGAAGAATTGATGATATTTTACGTGGTAGAAAAGTTTCAGGCGAAAAAAGATGGGTAGAGAACGGGGAAGTTAAAATTACACTTCCTGAGATAATAAAAGATGTACATCAAAGCGCAAGACCAACAACAATATTGTATCCTTTTGGAATATCAAAATCTCCATTAGAAACACTTATAAAAGAGATTAATGCTGATGTTAAATTGACATCTGATGAATCAAAAGCAAATATATTTGTAACTACCAAATCTCATTATTCAAGAAAACCTAAATCATTATCTAATGCTTTGAATTTAGGAATACCAGTTCATGTATTAAAAAGAAATTCTAAAGAGCAGGTCAAAAGGTTTCTTGAAAAATTTTCAGGTAAAGTGAAAGATGATTATGCCGTAAGCCCTAATATAAATTACTCGGCTTTTTCTAATAACACTGAAGTAACATTTGCTTTAGATGAATTAAAATTCGCTATACAAAAACTTTATAGTGGTGAAAATAGAATAGAATTAAATGCACAAAATTCTTTTATAAGAAGGCTACAACATAAAGCTGCTGCAAAAGAAGGGATAAACTCAGTAAGTATTGGTGAAGGGCAAGACAGAAGAGTAGTAGTAGAAAAAGTTTGGTAATATGTCTTTTTTTATTTCAATTGAAGGTTTTGACGGTACAGGTAAATCAACTCAAGCTTCAATTCTTAAAAAAAATTTAGATGATTTAAAAATAGATTCAATTTTAGTAAGAGAACCTGGAAGCACATCTTTTTCAGAAAAGATTAGAGAGATTTTAAAAGATAATACTGAAATTGAAACTTTAACTGAGCTTCTTTTGTTTCAAGCGTCAAGGTTTGAATTAGTAAAAAAAGTAATTATTCCAAATTTAGAAATGGGTAAAGTAGTAATTACAGATAGGTTTTCAGATTCTTCTGTTGCTTATCAGGGATATGGAGGAGGGCTGGATATTAAATTAATAGAGACTTTAAATAATATTTCTACATCAAGTTTAAAACCAGATCTAACTTTTTTATTAGACTTAAATTTAGAAAGTTCTATGAAAAGAACATTTTCAAGAAATAACGATGAACAGATAGATAAATTTGAAAAAAAGGATTCGATTTTTCACAAAAAGGTTAAGGATGGTTTTTTAGAAATTTTAAAAAATAATAATGATCGTATTATAAAAATTGATGCATCGAAAGATATTAATGAAATTTCTTATTTAATACTTAAACTGTCATTAGAAAAGATCAATGAGACTGTCTAAGTTCATCGCATCTTCTGGGTATGCTTCCAGGAGAAAATCTGACACACTAATTGAAAATGGATTCGTTATTGTGAACAATGAAGTTTGCAGAGATTTTTCAAGAAAAATAATGCAAGGTGATGAAGTCATTGTAGAAAATACAAAAATATCTCTTCCAAGCCCAAAAATATTTTCTTTTTACAAACCAAAAAATTGCTTATGCACTTCAAGAGACCCCGAAGGAAGAAAAACAATCTATGATGTGCTTGACCAAGATTATAAAAATCTAATTACAATCGGTAGATTGGATTATAAGAGCGAAGGATTGTTGTTATTAACAAATAATGGAGAGATTGCTAGATATTACGAACTTCCAAAAAATAATATTAAAAGGACTTATTTGGTTGATTTAAGTGGAAATTATAAAAATTCATACTCACATGAAATGGTTTCTGGAATAAAATTTAGAGGTATAAAATATAGAGTATTAAAATCCAAATTAATTAAAATTAAAAGTCAAAGATTTACACTAGAAATAACGCTGTCAGAAGGTAAAAACAGGGAGATTAGAAATATATCAAAATATTTTAATTGGAATGTACTTAAATTAAAGAGGGTCTCACACGGAGAATACAATTTATTATCATTAAAAAATTCACAATTACGAGAAGAAAAAATAAGTAAAAATATTTTAAAATATATATTGAGTATAAATGAATAAGAATATAAAAATTCATGGAAGTTGGCTTAAATTTATTGAACCTGAATTCGATAAAGAATATATGAAAAATATTAAAAAAAGTATTTTAAATTTTAAAGAATCTGGAAAAATAATTTATCCAAAAAACAATGAAATTTTTAATGCTATAAATTTGACTGATTTTAAAAAAACAAAGGTTATAATTTTAGGCCAAGACCCCTATCACGGACCAGGGCAAGCTCATGGATTATCATTTTCAGTAAAAGATGGAGTAAAACCCCCACCATCACTTTTGAATATTTTTAAAGAAATAGAATCTGACTTATCAATTAAAGTAGAAAAAGGAAATGGAAATTTAACAAGATGGGCAAAACAAGGAGTTTTACTTTTGAACTCCTTACTAACTGTTGAAAAAGGAAGCCCACTTTCTCATAAAGAAATAGGTTGGGAAACTCTAACGGATAAAATTATAGAAGTTTTAAACCTAAATAAAAAAGATTTAGTTTTTATTCTATGGGGCTCTCACGCAAGGTCAAAAAAATATTTGATAAATCAAAATAAAAATTTAATTATTGAATCTGCGCACCCCTCACCTCTTTCTGCGTACAGGGGATTTATCGGGAGCAAGCCTTTTTCAAGAACAAATGATTACCTTGTTAAAAATAATAAACATCCAATTAATTGGTCATAATTGATATAATAATGTAATGAGATTATTACTTAGAAAAATCTTCATATTTCCTGTTCTAATATTTCTAATATTTCCTGTTGGTGTTTTAACAGGAATATATGTTTCTCTCAAAAGAAAATTAAGTTAATTCAACTTTTTTTTCATTTTTATATGCTCTATTCCTGCCTCGATATAATGATTACCTTCTTCGATATAGCCTAATTTTTTATAAAAATTTATTGCTGATATTTGAGCCGATATTTCTACAATTTTTATTTCATCATTAATTAATTTATCATGAATAGCATTCATTAATGCAGATCCGACTTTTAATTTTCTTTTATCTTTTTTTACACATACCCTTTCAATTTTAATTTTATTTTTTGGGTAATAAGATATTCTTGCAGTGCCAATGCACTCATCATCTTTTTCAACAATAAATTGGACACAATCTGAATTAAGATTGTCTTTGTAATCAAATTCTTCTTCAATTGGACAGTTTTGCTCGAAAGTAAAAACCTCAATACGCAATTTAAATATTTTAATTAAATCATCAGGTTTATTTATTATTCGAATTACTAAAGCCATTTATGTTGATTGCATGTTTTTTGTATAATTAGGTTATGGAATCCAAACAAGAAAATAAAGAAGAAGTTTATAAAAGGTTAATAAAACTTGAAAAAGAAGTCGAAAAACTCAAAATTAGCTTGAATTCAGAATCTGTTAAAAATATTGAAGATCAAAAAAAATATGAAATGAATTTGACAACCGGAAACAGAAATTTTTTAAAGGTGTTATCTATATCCGTTATTGCTTTCTTTATAATTTATTTAATTATTAAATATTAAAAAATTATAGATAATTAAATTCAGTTTCTTGTTTAACTTTAGAAGACAAACTTTTATGTGCTGGGCAATTAAGAGCTGATAATTCTAAATTTCTCCTATATTCTTGAGGGATCTCATGGTGAAAGTTAATTACCATAGTCAATTTGGCAACTCTTCTAGGTTTAAGATTCATCTCCTTTTTTACCGAACATGTAACTTTTCCCAAATCAATACCAAATTGATCTGCAGCTATTCCCATTGTTGTTACCATGCATGAACCAACAGACACAGCTAAAAGATCGGTTGGAGAAAATGTCCTTCCTTTCCCCTTATTGTCCAACGGCGCATCAGTAACAATTTTTGAGTCAGTTGCAGAGTGAACAACTTCAGTTCTTAAATCTCCAACTAACTCAATTTCATATTGATTTTGCATATTTACCTCTATTCTCTAATTATTAAATCCTCTTTGATAGTTACACCAAGCCCAGGTGTATTGGGAACATTAATAATACCATCTTTAACATTTAAGTCCTCGTTAAAAATGAAAAATTTATTTTTATAACTACTTAATGGAGGGTCATTAAGCATTTCACAATAAGGAGCATTATTCCAGGTAGCTAATAAATGCATATGAGCAACGACTCCTAGATCGCCTCCACCGTGATGAGGGACAATTTCTTTATTGTATTTTTTTGATATTTCTCCAATTTCAATCAATGGGGTAATACCTCCCATAACCATTGATTCAGGCTGCAAAATATCATAACTGTTTTTATTAACCATTTCATAAAAATCAGAAACAACAGTATTATTTTCTCCTCCTGATATTTTCGTCATATTCATTGATACTAACTCACTCAATTCGTCGAAGTTATACCTGGGCCTTGGTTCCTCAAGCCAATAACAACCAAATTCATGCATTTTTTGGTTCATTCTTTTTGCTCTATCCAAATCCCAAATTACTCCAGCTTGCCAAGGATAGGGAGATTGAGCTTGATTAGCATCGACCAATATATCTAACTTGCCTCCAACAGCATCTTGAATTTTCTTTATAGTAAGAACATCTAATTTTTCATCGTTGTGATGAAGTCTAACTTTTATAGCTTTCCATCCCTCATCAAGCATAGTTTTAGACATTTGGGCTCTCTCATCAGGATCAGATAGAATTACGAAACTTGCATAAGGAATTAAATTATCCTTCTTTCTTCCAAGAATTTCTGAAATGGATTTTCCTTCCACTTTTCCCCTTAAATCCCATAATGCTATATCAATTCCAGCTAATCCATTGTACGGAATATTTCTCGTTCTATACATTAGAAATTTAAAATGATCTATAACATCTAATGGTGACTTTCCAATTAAATATTCCTTTGAATCCTTTATTATAATTTCATCACACCCTGGACCAATTCCTATATCACCATTTTCGAGTTCTATTTCTGTAAAATCTTGGCCTCCAATTGTTGAAGTCTGAGAATACCATCCTGGTGTCCATGCTGGTTCAACTTCACCTAAATATTCTACGAGTTTAATTTTTGATTTTCTTACATCTTTTATTTTCATCTATTAATCACTTTCTTTAATTTCTTGCATCCTCATTGGCATTTTATCAATTAATTCAAATATTTTATTAATTTTTACAGGTTCATGTGCTCTGAATTTAACTCCACCGTCTTTACCAATTAATATCAAACTAAAATCTTCAAAGTTAAATCTTTTCTTTATTGATGAAGCAGATTCATAATCTACGCTCTTGAAATTTTTTAAACCATCTTGACTTATCTTAGATCCGTCTTTATTTATTAAAATCACTACCATATCTCTATCAATAAATTCATTTTTATTGACTTTTAAATAATCAAACTGATTTTGATATTTAGATTCAGTTCCACTTATAATCAAAACTCTATTTTTCCATTCAAAGCTTCTTAAATCTAGCATTACATTATTCTCATTACAATTTATAAAAATTAATGATAGCGATGTAATTAATAAAACGCACTTAATCATAAAGATAAATCTATCATAAATTAATTTGATATATAATCTTATGATAACTATCAAACATATATTTGGAGAATCAAAATGAATAACGTACTTGTGACCGGTGCATCTGGATTAATTGGTGGAATACTTAATTTCAAATTGACCGACCATAATCTATTTGGTTTAGATATAAAAGAATGCGACTATAAAAATTTTGAAATATCTAATATTTCTGATTCAAATAAACTAAAAACTATAATGTCAAAAAATAAAATTGATACGGTTGTACATCTTGCAGGAAACGCATCTGTTAATGCAGATTGGGATAGCCTTTCTAAAAATAATTTCACAGGAACTCTCAACGTATTTAATGCATGCCAAGAAACAGAGGTAAAAAAAATTATTTTTGCAAGCTCAAATCATGCTGTGGGTCTTTTTGAAAATGACAGTCCTTACAAAGAAATTATAGCGGGTGAATATAATAAGGTTCCAAAAAAATATAGTTTAATTACTCCAAATTGTGATGTAAGACCAGATAGTTTATATGGTGTTAGTAAAGCATATGGAGAAAACTTAGGAAGATTTTTTTATGAAAATTACAATATTAAATTCGCATGTTTGAGGATCGGGTCAGTAATACCTAATGACAACCCTAAAGTAAAAAATTCTAATAGATTTTATTCTACATGGTGTAGTCATGAAGATATCGCAGGTTTAATAGACGCTTGCATCAAATCAAAAAATGTTGAATATGATATATTTTATGGAGTTTCAGACAATGACTGGAAAATCTGGGATATATCAAATGCTGAAAAAATATTATCCTTTAAACCTATTTCAAATTCAGAAACTTACAGATAGGGCAATCTATGAAATCAAAAAATTTTGACATAAATAAAATAATAAATGATTTTGATAATTTAGATCCTGAATTTATTAACCCCCAAGGAACCCCTTTGGAAGAAATTCATAAAACTTTGGCTGCCAGGGGTAGTCAAATAATTTTAGAGTGTGGAGTAAGAAAGGGGTTTTCAACATCTATATTTACTTATCATTCTGAAAAGAATAATGGACACTGCTTTTCAGTAGACATAGAAGATTGTTCTGATGTTGTCATTTCAGAACACTGGAGTTTTATCAAATCAGATGATAGAGACGTAAAAAAAATACTAAATAAATTTACATTACTTGAAGAAAAAGGCATTGATATATTATTTATTGATAGCCTTCATACAGCAAAACATCTTAAACAAGTTTTATATGCTTGGTATCCTTATTTGAATAAAAATTCAATAATTTTCATTGATGACATTGATTCATTTCCTTACCACAAAAATCAACCAAAAAATAGTTTAATGAATAATATAAATTGGGATGAAATGAATAAATTTACAATTGATTTTTCTAGATCAAATAAAAACGATGTAACTTTAGTTCAGATTTATAAAAAAAGTGGATTAGCAAAATTATTTAAAAAAAGTGCAAAGGGATCTATTCCAAATAGAATACAGTCAAAAGACAGGTCGTATATATTAATTCAATTCATTAAATTAATTAGGTCTATCAAAAATGTCATTAAAAATTAAAATTATTTTACTTATTTGTGCTGTCTTTTTTTATTCATGTTCAAGTGGCCATAAAGAAATTCAAATTTTAGAAAAAGTATCAAATACGGGCTCTGTCTTGAATGAAGATATATTTTTAGCTTCAGGATTCAAAATAAATAAAAAATACAATGTAAGTGACTTACCAAAAGCAAAGAGTGCAGTTTATGGGTGGAAAAATGTCGGAGAGGAAGAAAATAAAGATTTTGAAATTAGATTTTATGAATCTCATAAAGATGCAGTAAATTTTGGCAGGTCTTTTGCTGAAGAAGCAACAGGTGAAGATGCAATAATTAGAAAAAGGGATGCATCATGGAAAGAAGGGATAAAGGATAGAAGGACAATATCCACCCCAACCGATGGAAGTTCAATTGGTGCGGCTATAGGCAGTAATAGTTCACCAAAATATGGAGATTATATTATTTACGAAAATTTAATTATTCTTTGTGAAGGGCATAAATCTGAAGAATCACTTAGAAGATGTAGCCTGCTAATTGATAGTTTAAAAAAATAATTAAAAATTAATATCTAAACAGTGTCTGGCAATTTTATTAAGAGACTTCCATGAATCTGAATCTAATTTTTTTTCTTTAACCTTAAATTCTAATTCTATTGAAAATCCTGAAAAATTATCGTGAAGACTTTGGACTTTAATATCTCCAAGGTTAATAGAAAGAGAATTTATATCATCATCATCAGTAAATATTTTAGCTAAATTATTTGAATTACTGTTTGGTTCCCAATTTACTGATTCTACTTTTCCAATTAAAGGAGTAGATTTCCTTCTAATTGACTTAACCTCAATTGATTTATCTTTTGAAATAATTTTATTATCTGGTATTGCAAAAAAATACCACCATCTTGGAGGATTATTCTTTCCACCATCTTGCTTAATTATGTTTATATATTTTATTGGTTCATCAGAGTTAATATTTATTAATCCCAAGCTTCTTCTATGCCAAGGATTAAATAACTTTTCTTCATTTAATCCTCTTTCAGCAAGATTGCAGTCAACACCAATATCCTTTAAATTCTGATATAAATTATCTCTAGATTTATCTCTAAAAAATTCTTTTAAATTTTTGAAATTAAAATTCATAGTAAAATTCTATCAAAATGAACTTTTAATTACATGAATAATTATTCAAAAGATATAAGCATAATAAAAAAAATTACCACTTATAAAAAAATAATTAAATTTAAAGATAGTGGATTAAGTGATAATGAAATTACTCAAAAACTAAATTTAAATTCTTCGTCAGATATTGATAAAATTCTAGATTGGGGAAAAGTCTATTTTAGAGAATCTGAACTTTTAGAATTTAATAAAATGTCCCCAAAGGCCAGTCGTTTGATATCCCAAGAAAAAAATATTGAACTTTTTGAAAAGTCACTTCCTGAATACGAAAGAAGGCTAATATACTTAGAAAAATCAAATGAACTCAATTTACCTAAAGAAATATTAATTTATTTAGGCAAATTATCAAAAGCTTTGGAGTCAGGAAATTATATGAAATTAAGGCTAAGGCATTTAGCTTATTTTCATAATAAATGGATGGAATTGTTAATTAATAATTCAAAAAAAGAAATAAGTGAACAGATCCCAACAGATAATAAACAGAATTCGTGGCTTTACTTGATTGCTGGACTTGATGCCTGTGCCAGAATATTTATTGATAAAAAATTATCCGGTATGTTTATGGAATTAAAAAATCATATTTTAAAAACGAAACCTTGGTACATAGTTGATAATCAAGATAATAATAAATCTAGTATTTATAATAATTTATTAAAATTCATAAATCTAAATAAAGAAAAAATTAAAAATACTGAACTTGAATACGGAAATAAAAGGATTGAAAGTTATATTTTTAAGGGGACGATTTTTTCAAATAAAATTAGAGTTTATCTCGACAATATAACTAGAGAATTAAATCAGTATTCCATTTTAGATTTTAAAAAAATAATCAAAAATATAATCCCTTTGCCTGATTCATTAAGTAAAAAACAATTTGTAAATTCTAAATATATTGAAATAGATACTCTTAGATTCTTTAGCGTTGAGTTGCTTAACTTGAGCTCCTACAACTGTTACAGACTTATATCTATAGACATTATTAATATGAAAGATGATGAATTTATTGAAAATTATATTCCATCAAACAACATAGTAAATTCGACTAATTATAAAGATTACATAAATTATTATTTATGGTGTAAAAAAAATACTATTAAAGAATATGAAAAATTAATTGAATATGAAAAAAAAGGAAATAGGAAATCATCAGAAAAAATTATACAGGTCAATGCACTTGGTGACATGATTGATGATATAAATATGGATTTAGATATAATTTAGTTTTATGGAATATGTAACTACATTACTTTTACTAACGCTATCAATATTTATAAATGCAATTATTATTGGCTCTATAGGCTTTTTTGTAACTAACTCAATCAGAAAGAAGGGGAACAAATACCCTTTCAACTGGTGGGTAAATAACGGAAGAGGTTTTATTTTTATTACTTCAGTGATTCTGTCTCTTGCGTATTATTATGGAGGTATCATTTAGTTATGAAAAAAGTATTAATTGCTGGGTGCGCTCAAGAAATTTCATCTTTTAATCCTGTTGAATGTAAATATGAAATTTTTCATATTATTCAAGGCAATGAAATCTATGATTATCATTTAGGAAAAAATTCTTATATTGGAGGAGCAATTGAAGAAATAAATAAATCTAAAAATATTGAGCCCGTTTTTACCTATGTTGCTGAAGGTTTTGCTGCTGGTACTCTTGAACATTCAGCTTTTATTAAAATAAAAAATGAATTTCTAGAAAAAATTAAATTATACGTGAATAAAATTGATGGCATTTATCTTACATTACATGGTGCAATGGGAAGCTCAAAAGAACTTGACCCAGAGGGGTTAATTTTAGAAGAAGTAAGAAAAATTTTTGGAAAGAATATACCTATAGTTATTTCTTTGGACCTGCATGGAGTTTTAACTGAAAAGATGCTAAATAACTGTGATGGAGTATCTTCACTACTTACATATCCGCATGTTGATTTTTCCGAAACTGGAAAAAGAGCAATTAAATTTCTCAAAAAATTAATGCTTGAAAATATAAAACCAGTTGCAGCTAGGGTAAAAATTCCAGCCATAGTTAGAGGCAAGGAACTAATCACAGAAACTGGGCTATTTGGGAATCAAACTAAATATGCAAAATCGTTAATTGAAGATGAGAAAGTACTTTCTGCCGGCTTTTTTATAGGCAACCCTTTTACTGATGTTCCTGAGTTGTGCAGTCAATCTTATGTATATACTGATAACAATAAAGATTTAGCATCGAAAAATGCTCTAAAGATGGCAAAAGATTTTTGGCCAAATAGAAAAAAAATGCAAGCAGAATTAATTAATGTAAATGATGCAATAAAGATAGGTTCTGAAAGTTCAGCAACAGTTATTTTTACAGATGCTGCTGATGCACCTAGTTCTGGTGCATTAGGAGATAGTAATGCAATTATTTCAGAAATGGTTAGTCAAAAATACCCACATACAATTCTATCAACTATCCTAGATTCGGATGCTGCAAATTTAGCATTTAAAACAGGAATTGGTTCGTCAATAAAAACTTCTGTTGGTGGAAAGTTAGATAATAGGTTTAAACCCTTAATTTTAAACTTTAAAGTTATTTCAATTAACGAAAAACCTTTTATGCCTGAAAAGTGGGCCTGGCTTCAAAAACCAGGCAAATCTGCAGTATTAAAATCTAACAATTTAACTATTGTAGTAACTTCTAATCCAGTGCTTCAAGTTGATAGATCTATTTATTTTGAAAATGGACTTGATCCAAAAAATTATCATTCAGTGATAGTAAAATCACCACACTGCGAACCAGAATTTTATGATGATTGGGCAAATAAAAATTTAAATGTTGACGCTATAGGAGCAACAAGTGCTAATCTTTTATCACTTGGACATAAAAATTGCCAAAGACCAATATACCCATTAGAGGAAGACACTATTTTTATTCCCGAAGTTGAACAATATTAAAAATTTACATATTGTTGAAACATGAAAAAAATTGTCGCAATATTCTCAATAATTTTTTTATTAAGTTGTTCTAGTTCAGTCAATTTAGAAACAGATACAGTATATTCTATTGAAGATATTAAATCTGTTGGTATAAAAGTACGAGGAGATTTTGATACATTTTTTCCTGAATCAATTGAATCAAAGTGGGCATTCTATAAGGGCAGGGAGGTAGCTGTTTTAATGTATCCCTCTGCCGAAATTGCTAATTTAAAAGGAAAAATGTCTGCTCAAGAACAAACAAATATAATTGAAGTAGTTGAAAAAAATATTGCCCACGGGCCTAATGTCGAGAAAACTAAATGTAGAGGCCACGGTGACACAGGAGGGTGGACAGGGCGAGGCGGAATAAAATTAAGACACAAAGAAGAACTTAATTTTGGAATTGAAAATACCCTGCTTTTAAATAAATTAAAGCTATTTAATGACAATGAATTACAAATTTTAAATTCAAGGTCATGCCCACGAAGAGAACCTCTTTACACTGAATATATAATTATCGGTAATACAGTCTTGATGGCTGAACCATTAAGAGACTCAAGCGATGTAACAATAAAATTTCTTGAAGATTTAGCAGTAAAACTTATTGAGAAGGATTAAACTATCTATATCTAAAAATGGTGGGCTGAGGATGACTCGAACATCCGACCTCTACTTTATCAGAGTAGGTAAACCTAGTTTGAACACCATAATCCCTATTTATTCTTTAAAACAGATTAATAGTATTTAATGATTATTAATAGCCCTATAATCGTAAGACCCTTTGTAAGACCCTAGCCATATTTATTGAGAGGGTAGTTGGTGGACTCCATCCTTAATCATCAATTACCTTCTCATCTATCTTGTTTTCATAAAAGTCTGATACTGCAATTTCATCAAATAAAAATTTTCTTTAAGATAAAAATCATTAAGATACTTAAAATCTTCTTGATTATCTAAAATCCTTTCACTAAATTCATCATCGAAAGGTTTATAGGTCATTGGATTTTTATCCCAATAACTCTTATTTTTTTGGTTACTATTTTCCATTAATTCTAAGATATAATTCTTTTTGATAAATATTAACTAATTACACCAAATTCTTATACTATACGTCCCCCACAATAATAACCCTAAAGATAGGGCTATTTGAACCTATGATTGAGTCTTTGATATTTTATAAATTATTAAGTTAAGAATAAAATAAGAATCAAAGGAAAAACATAATGGCTCAAAATACAAAACCTAATATCATTATGATGGTTGCAGATGACATGGGGTATGGAGACTTCGGAAAATTTAACAATGGTTATGTCAAAACTCCTAATCTTGATAGTTTAATAGATGAAGGCACATGCTTATCACAACATTATTCAGGAGCACCTGTATGCTCACCTGCAAGAGCTGCATTACTTACTGGAAGGTATCCATTGCGAACTGGAGTAATTTCACCAGCAGAAACTTGGGGCCAGGATAGACTTTCAACCAGAGAAACTACAATTGGAGATTACTTTAAGGTTATAGGTTATAAAACTGGATTAATCGGAAAATGGCATAATGGAGCACTAGATAGTAGATTTCACCCAAATAATAGAGGCTTTGATGAATTCATAGGTTTCAGAGGTGGTTGGGCAGATTTTTATGAATGGATAATTGAAAAAAATGGTCACTTTATTAAATCTGATGGCTCATACCTTACTAACGTACTTGGTGATAATGCAATTGATTTTATTAATAGAAATAAAAAAGAACCTTTCTTCCTTTCGTTAATGTTCAATGCTCCTCATTCACCTTTGCAAGCTCCGCAGAAGATTATTGATACATACTTAAAAATGGGACTTACTCTTGGAACTGCAATAATTTATGCAATGATAGAAGTAATGGATCAGCAAGTGGGAAGAATTTTAGAGACTCTAAAAAAATTAAATCTTGAAAAGAACACTATTGTAATGTTTTCAAGTGATAATGGGCCTGCATTTCATCATCGTCCTGACCAAGTTCCAAATCAATACTACGAGTCGCTTAATAATCATATGACCAGACTTTTTGGAGAATCTCAAGATTGTAAAACTGATTATCCAGTTAAAAGAAATGAAAAGGGGGAAATAATTGCAGAGCATAGGTTTAATTGTGGATATAATGGATCAAAAGGATCTGTATATGAAGGGGGAATTAAAGTCCCAATGATATTAAGGTGGCCAGATGGTTTACCTGAAGTAAAAAACACTAACCAACTAATACATTTCGTGGACTGGCTTCCCACGCTAATTGCCGCAACAGGTTCAAAAATAAAGCCCCTCTTACCTTTAGATGGCAGAAATATTCTTCCAATACTAAGAGGAGAAATAAATAAAAATGACTATCCTCAATTTTGGCATTTTAGTGAATACCCTCCAAGAGTTGAATCAAATACTGGAATGAGAATAGGTCCTTGGAAATTAGTAAGGCCAAAAATAGACAGAGTTGTAGATCCTGAACATATACAGAATAATAAAAAATATATTCAAAGGGATATAGATTACAAATATAAACCTGAAACAGTAACTGAATTAATGGCTGAGCCTTGGGCTGAAAGTGTTATAAACGAACCAATTCCTAAGCCAGAATTATTTAACTTAGATAATGATCCTGGTGAAAATAATAATGTTGCAGAAGAAAATCCTAAAATAGCTAAAAAAATGGAGACTAAATTAACTGAATGGTTCCAAGAAGTTGAGCAAGAATATAGGGATATCTAGGTTTAAATTTGATGGTGGGCTGAGGATGACTCGAACATCCGACCTCTACTTTATCAGAGTAGCGCTCTAACCAGCTGAGCTACCAGCCCAAAATAAATTTGACCGATTTACTGTATCAAAAATATCTTATTTCTTGTAGTAGTAAAGCAAAATATCACCATTATCATCTTCAACCAAAAAATAATCATTATTTTTATTTTCTAGGGAGTTTACAGTATTAGATAATTCATCTAAGCCCTTTTTAGAGGCCTTAAATTTCTTTATATCTTCAAATGACCTCCACGAAGTTACTTCATATGTATCGGAAATGTTTTCTTTAATCTTTTCAAATGATTTCAGAGAAATTACTTGAATTGATTTCTTTTCATTATTTTCTTCAGATTTTGAGTTAAGTCTAGAAGTAATATCATCTTTATTAATAAATAAAATGATTAATGAATTAATGGCAAATGAAAGAGGGAACCTAATCAATTCTAATGTAGTTAGGTTAAAGTTCCAGCTTATCAAATCTCTTATAATTATTGTCAAAATAGCTATTAGCGAACCTATAAGTAAAAAAGCAAAAATTATTGCAATCAAATAAATATAAGATTTTTGCACAATATATTTATTTTCATCAAGGTCTTTTTTAATTTTTATATTTATATATTTCAATGTTAATAAACCAATAATTAGTGCAGATATTGAAGAAGAAAGAAATTGGAGACCCCAACTCCTCTCAGGTGAAATTAATACATCTTCTGAAATAACTATAGGGATTCCTAGTATAAAAATTAATAAGGATACTGAACTTGAAAATAAAAATACTAATGAAATTGCTCTTAATGCATATCTGTATATCCATTTAATTAATTTTGAACTTATTTCATAAAAACTTTTTATTTTGGTTGGGAGAAATCCTGATGAGAAGTATAGCCAAATAATAAGAGATACTATTGTAAAACTTAATGATTCCGGTATATATCCTAGTTTTATATAAATACTTTCGCTCGAATTCGAGTCATTTTCAAAAATTAAAAGTATAGATTGTGTTAATAGTGCAAATATGGATAATAAAAAAATAAATGCCTGTGATATTGCTATAACAGACAGATCAATAGTCCTGAAATTTTTATCTATTTTTTTTATTCTGAGGCTCCAGGAGTAAATCAATAATATGAATCCAGTTGCCAATGCAGATAATACACTTATTCCTATTTCAAATTCTTGTGCATCTCCAACAATTAAGTCATTGCTTGAAATTAAAATTAATAGATTATCTAAAATATCAAAAATAAGACCTCTTGAAGAAATAAAAATTACAATAATTGATGTTATAAAAACTACATTTAGGAAGAATTCATGTATTCTTTTATTTCCTTTTTCCCAATTTTTTTGAGATGGATTTAAATGAAGTAATAAAATTGGAATCCATACAATCAAATTAGGTAGGTAGTTAAATGGGACTTCAAAATTAAGGATTGAATTAAAAAAGCCAAAAATTGATATCGAAATAACTATTATTGATAATCCGTTAACAAGATTTAAATACAAGTTTCTTATAGAAGAAAATTCTTCTTCTGGAAAATCCTGTACGTTTCTCTTAGATAGTTTCCAAAAATAAAGCCATATAGGCAAACAAACTATAATTGCAGCTATGAAAGGTGCAATATTTTGAGGCTGAGAATCCCCAATAATCCCAATCAAATCAAACATCCAGCCAACTAAACTAGACAGCCCAAATGCAAAAACATTTAAGGTAATAAAAGATACAACATAAATTAAAAGCCTTTTAGGGGTATTCATTTAATATCCTCACACCAATCAACTGGCCAAATTAGATTATCAAGCTTCCAATTATTTGATTCAGAAATGAATGTAGCTGTTTCTTCAGAAGCATACGGGTCCATTATTTGTAAATCAAATAAGTTAACTTCCATTTCATCAATTTTAATAATAAATTCGATTTTAACTTTTTCATTACTTACTCTTTCTCCAGAATAAATTATTCTTGAATGCCTTATAGCTTCATAATTACTTAATGCTTTATTTTCAAATTCATTAAATTCACATTTTTCTTTTAAATTATTGGACATATAACTGTAAGCTTTTTGAAATTCTTCATTTTTCAAATGCGTTAAATAATTTTCCAAACTGATCCTTGCCTCAGATTTATCTCCAGAGCATGAAATAATAAAAATAATAGATAAAAAAGTTAGAATTAAAAATTTATTCATAAAGTTACCATAGACAAATTTCTTTATTGAGTCTATTAAGAAAGAGGTGATTTTAACAATTTATCGTGATGCATAATTAGCAGAAGGAACAACACTAATTTACTTTTTTTGTTTGAGCAGAAATTTTAATCTTAAAAAAATGTCTGGGAGCTCCCTAATTAAAGTCTTGCTCGACCAAATAATTTTTTAAGTCATTCTGCTTCGACCTGAGTATAGCATTGCTATCTCTTCTCCTTAGAAAGGAGGTGATCCAGCCGCACCTTCCGGTACAGCTACCTTGTTACGACTTCGTCCCAGTCATTTGCCCCACTCTCGGCGCCTGCCTCCTAAAAGGTAAGCCCAACGACTTCAAGTGTTTCAAACTTCCATGACGTGACGGGCGGTGTGTACAAGGCCCGGGAACGTATTCACCGCAGCATTCTGATCTGCGGTTACTAGCAACTCCAGGTTCATGCAGGCGAGTTTCAGCCTACAATCCCAATTGGGGACAGCTTTATCGGATTGGCTCCATCTTGCGACTTAGCAACCGTCTGTACTGTCCATTGTAGCGTGTGTGTAGCCCTAGGTGTAAGAGCCATGATGATTTGACGTCATCCCCACCTTCCTCTTGTAAAAGCAGTCTGGATAAAGAAAACAACTATCCACGAGGGTTGCGCTCGTTGCGGGACTTAACCCAACACCTCACGGCACGAGCTGACGACAACCATGCAGCACCTGTATAAGCTCCCTTGCGGGTCCATCACCTTTCGGGTCAGTACTACTTATATGTCAAACCTAGGTAAGGTTCTTCGTTTACCATCGAATTAAACCACACGCTCCGCTGCTTGTGCGGGCCCCCGTCAATTCCTTTGAGTTTTAGTCTTGCGACCGTACTCCCCAGGCGGAATACTTAACGCGTTAGCTTCGGTCCACAGGGGGTCGATTCCCCGAAGACCCAGTATTCATCGTTTACGGCATGGACTACCCGGGTATCTAATCCGGTTTGCTACCCACGCTTTCGTCCCTCAATGTCAGATTCACCCCAGGAGGCTGCTTTCGCCATTGGTATTCCTCCAGATATCTACGCATTTCACCACTACACCTGGAATTCTACCTCCCTCTGATGATCTCTAGCATAAAAGTTTCTTATGGCGTTTCTTGGTTGAGCCAAGAGATTTCACATAAGACTTTTTATGCCACCTACGGACCCTTTACGCCCAATGATTCCGGACAACATTTGCCACCTACGTATTACCGCGGCTGCTGGCACGTAGTTAGCCGTGACTTATTCCTTAGGTACCTTCCAAACTATTCCCTAAGAAAAGAGGTTTACGATCCTAGAACCTTCATCCCTCACGCGGCGTCGCTGCATCAGGCTTTCGCCCATTGTGCAAGATTCCCTGCTGCTGCCTCCCGTAGGAGTGGGGGCCGTGTCTCAGTCCCCCTCTGGCTGGTCAAGCTCTCACTCCAGCTACCCGTCTTAGGCTTGGTAAGCTATTACCTTACCAACTACCTGATAGGACGCAAGCCCATCTCAAAGCGATAAATCTTTCTTCAATTAAATTAATTAATTGACATTACGCGGAATTAGCTATGATTTCTCATAGTTTTTCCCCTCTTCGAGGCAGGTTACTTACGCGTTACTCAGCCGTTCGCCGCTAACTATATGCTTTCCGAAGAAAACGAGTTCGCTCGACTTGCATGCATTAGGCGCGCCGCCAATGTTCGTCCTGAGCCAGGATCAAACTCTTAAACTGACGTGTGTTCCTTCCACTAATTATGGATCACGATATTCAATTGTTAAATAGCCACATTCATACCGAACTTATAACCGATAAAAATAGGACTAAATCACTATAACTCTACTGCAGGCTAGTGTCAACTTGTAAATTATTAAAAAAACTTAAAATTTATGTTAATTTAGTAATGTAGTTAAAAGGAGGCCAAATGATAATAGACAGTCACTGCCATGCATGGAGTTATTGGCCATATCAAAATACTAATTCTCATGAGCCTAATCAATTGCCTGTTCCAAATCCAGAAACTTGGGGAAATGTTGAACAATTAATATATGAAATGAATAATAATAATGTAGATAAAGCCACAATTGTTAGTGCTCAAATTTGGCACAATCAGGATAACAACGAATACATATCAAAATCTGTGAAAAAATATAAAGATAGAATATATCAGTTTGCCGATTTTGATAGCAATTGGTCTGAAACTTATCACAGTGAAGGTTCTTCAGATAGACTAGAGAAGATTATTGAAAAACTGGATATAATTGGGTTTACTCATTATTTGGGAGATGATGATGGTTCCTGGCTATATTCTGAAGAAGGTATTAAATTATTTAAAATCGCAGATAAGCATGGTTTAATTGCAAGTATTGCTGGTGCGCCTAAACATCAAAAAAGTATAAGAAAAATTGCGGAAATATTTCCTAATTTGCCTATACTTTGTCATCATATGTCAGGAATGAATAATTCAAACACTAATTTAAATAACATCAATGATGTTCTTGAGTCATCAAAATACGATAATATATTTCTAAAATTTTCTGGATATAACTATGTAATTGGAGCAGATAGAAGGTGGGATTTCCCTTACTCTGATGCATTATGGATTTACAAGGAAGCATATCAAAAATTTGGTAGCAATATGGTCTGGGGCTCCGATTTTCCAGTTGTTAAATTTTCCTCTACATATAAACAAGCTTTAGAAGTAATTAATAAATATTGTGATTTTATTTCTGATGATGATAAAAAATTAATACTCGGTAAAAATCTAGAAAAATTATTAAAAGAAAGAGGGAAAATTGACTGAAAAATTACAAGGCGAACCATACAATCGGATTACATGCGAAGAAGCGCACAAATTTTATGGAGATAAAAATAGTCATTTTATTGATGTTAGGAATGATGATGAATATGAAAGTGGACATATTCCTGGAAGCATTCATATTCCAGTAGATAAATTTCTCCAATCGATTGACCAAATACCTCAGGAAGGGAATTTATATTTTATTTGTGCAGCTGGTGCGAGAAGTGGTCTTGCATGTGAATTTTCTGCATCATTTTCAATTGAAGAAGATAGACTTTTTAACATATTTGAAGGAATGCCAACTTGGATAAGTAAAGGTTTGCCTGTAGAAAAAGGCATTTAAAGATGAAATTGAAGGTAGTAGGTGTTCTAGCCTATGACTCAATAACTTCCGAATATGGAAAAAAGGATAATTTATTTGGAGGATCCGCAACACATTTTGCAATTGCTGCCTCTTACTTAAATGATTCTGTCCATATAACTGGTGGAATTGGCAATGATTTTAAAACAGATGACTTAAAAACTCTTTCATCTAAAGGAATAAATATTGATGGTATTGAAAAACTAAATGAAAATACATTTAGGTGGGAGGGAAAGTATGAATATGATTCTCCCAACGATGCAATAACAATATCAAATAGCATAATCAAAGGTGAAGATAATGTATTAAATACTTACAAACCTAAATTATTTAGTGAAAAAGAAAATAAAGACGAAAGTTATTTTCTTTTTCTTGCAAATGGGGATCCGAAACATCAACTTGAGTTAATTAATCAAACAAAAATGAAGTCAAAATTCATTGGTTTAGACACAATGGATTTTTGGATAAATAATAATATACAGGATGTAAAAAAACTATTCCCTCATATTGATATTTTGATAATAAATGAAAATGAAGCGAAGTTAATATCAAAAGAGAATAATTTAAAGCTATGTATATCTAATTTAAATGCTATGGGCGTAAAAAGAATGATAATTAAATTGGGAAATTATGGAATGATTTATTCCAATAATGAAGAGACATTCTTTCTTCCTGCTTTACTTTTAGATAAAGTTGTTGATCCAACAGGTGCTGGTGATAGTTTTGCTGGCGGATTTATGGGATACTTATCTACTGTAAATACTTCTGAAGAAATAGAGTTTAAAAATGCATGCATATACGGCACCGTAATGGCATCCCTATGCGTTGAAGATTTTGGAATCAATAAAACTGTAAATCTTTCTGAAGATGAAATTGAAAGTAGAAGAAAACTATTGTTAAACCAAATAAAAATATGAGGATAACTTATGGACAATAAAATTAAATGTGACATAAAAGATATAAATTTAGCAAAAGAAGGTTCTTTGCGAGCTGAATGGGCTGCAAAAGAAATGCCAGTTTTGCATTCAATTAAAGAGAGATTTATAAAAGAGAAGCCCTTGGAAGGTATAAAAATATCTGGTTGCCTTCACATAACAGCAGAAACAGCTAATCTAGTGGAAACTTTATCTGCAGGGGGCGCTGAGGTAAACATGTGCGCATCTAACCCACTGTCAACCCAAGATGATATTGCTGCATATCTCGTTAGCCAAGGCATATCAGTTTATGCAATTAACGGAGAAGATGACAACACCTACGACTCTCATTTAGAAGCTGTATTGTCTGAGAAACCTAACTTAACAATTGATGATGGAGCAGATTTAGTAGCAAAATTGCATGGTGATAATCATCCTGGCCTAGAAAATATAATCGGAAGCATGGAAGAAACAACAACGGGAATAATTAGACTAAAAGCTCTTTCATCGGAAGGCAAATTAAAGTTTCCTGTGATTGCTGTAAACGACTCCGACACAAAGCATATGTTCGATAATAGATATGGGACAGGACAAAGTACTCTCGATGGAATTATCCGGGCAACTAATATTCTTCTTGCTGGGAAAACAATTGTAATAATTGGTTATGGATGGTGTGGGAGAGGCCTTGCATCAAGAGCGCAAGGAATGGGGGCTAGAACAGTAGTGTGTGAAGTTGATTCTGTTAAAGCTCTTGAGGCAATTATGGATAATCATGAAGTTATGCCAATGGAAGAAGCAAGTAAAATAGGAGATATATTTGTAACTGTAACAGGTGGATTACATGCTGTTGATAAAGAACATTTCGAATCAATGAAAGATGGTGCAATTGTAGCTAATTCGGGCCATTTCAATGTTGAATTAAATTTAGAGGCATTGGAAAGTATGACTGAAAACAGAAGAAGGGTAAGAGAAAATGTTGAAGAATATACACTTGAAACAGGTAATCATGTGATAGTGCTAGGGGAAGGCAGACTTGTTAATTTGGCGGCTGCAGAAGGTCATCCTCCAAGTGTCATGGATATGAGCTTTGCAAATCAAGCTCTTGCTAGTGAATATATAGTTAAAAACCATAAAGAATTTAAAAATGAAGTTTACACATTACCTAAGTCTGTTGACCAAGAGATAGCGGCCTTAAAAATTAGATCTTTTGGTAAGAATTTTGATAAATTAAAATCAAAGCAGGAAAAATACTTGAATAGCTGGGAACTTGGTACAGGATCATCACAGGAGGGACTAGAATGAGCGACTACTTATTAACTTCAGAATCTGTAACTGAAGGTCATCCAGATAAGTTATGTGATCAAGTTTCAGATGCAGTTCTTGACTCAATAATGCAACAAGATCCATTCGCGAGAGTTGCTTGTGAAACTGCAACAACTACTAATCTCGTGGTTCTTCTAGGCGAAATAACAACATCTGCAAAAGTTGATTATGAAAAGATTGCTAGAGAAACAATTTTGTCTATTGGTTATGATAAAGATGAATTAGGCCTTGATGGAAATAATTGTGAAGTAAGAATTGCTCTTGGAACCCAAAGCCCTGACATTAAGGCAGGTGTGGATAATTCATTAGAATCAAGAAAAGGTGGCAGTGAAAAGATTGGAGCAGGAGACCAAGGGATGATGATAGGTTATGCCTCAAACGAAAGTGATGACTACATGCCGTTACCTATTTCGATATCTCATTCAATTACAAGAAAGATGGCAGAACTAAGAAAAAATGGGAGTTTGGAATGGATCAGGCCTGATGGTAAAAGCCAAATTACATTTGAGTACAATTCAAAGGGTGAGCCAATAAAAATAAATACTGTTGTTATTAGCACTCAGCACAGCCCAAATATTACTCAAAAAGAAATTCAAGATGAATTAATGGAAACTGTATGTAAAGAATCAATACCTGAAAAATATTTAGATTCTCACACAAAGTATATTATCAATCCTTCTGGTCAATTCATTATTGGTGGTCCTCATGGTGATGCAGGTTTAACCGGCAGAAAAATAATTGTAGATACATATGGCGGAAGTTGCAGGCACGGAGGTGGAGCTTTTTCTGGAAAGGACTGTACAAAAGTTGATAGAACAGGGGCGTACGCTGCAAGATGGGTTGCAAAAAATTGTGTTGCAGCTGGCTTGGCTGACAGAATGGAAGTTCAATTATCATATGCAATTGGTGTTTCCGAACCAATTTCAATTATGGTTGATGCTCATGGGACAAATAAAATTCCAGAAAGTGAAATTGTAAAAAAAATAAACCAAACTTTTGACTTAAGCCCCGGCGGAATAATTGATGACCTTGAACTTAGAAGGCCTATTTACAAGCAAACTGCCGCTTATGGTCATTTCGGTAGGAATGATATCAGGCTTCCTTGGGAAAAATTAAATATGGTTGAAAAAATTCGATAATGATTCTCAATGGTTCTAGGCCCAAGTTTGGTACAGATGGGTGGAGAGGCATTATCGGAAAAGACTTTGATACAAAAAATTGCTTTCTTGTTGCTGCTTCCCTCTTAAGTCTTTCGCCAGAAATAAAAAAAGTTGTAATTGGATATGACACCAGAAAGCTATCAAAAGAAATTTCAATAAAAATTTCTAATTTCTATTTATCCAAAGGGATTAAAGTATTTCTTAGTGAATGCCCTATTCCAACACCTGTGGTAAGTTTTTCCGTAAAGAACCTGAGTGCTGATTATGGAATTGTTATTACTGCAAGTCATAACTCAAAGATATGGAATGGAATCAAAATTAAAAATAAACACGGACAATCAATAAGTGCCGAAAAAGCTAATAAACTTACAAATATAATTTCTAATCATAGCCTAAATGATTCTGATTTTAATAAATTCAATATTAATAATTCTCTAGAAAATATTGAATTTGATCTATTAACTGATTACATTAATTCAGTAAGAAAAATTGTTAATATTGATCAAATTAGAAATTCAAACGTAAACATAATCATAGATTGTATGTTTGGCACATCTAGTAAAATTTTAAATAGGATTATTGGAAATGGTAATTTTAAAATTAAAGAAATTAACAATTCGCAAAATTCATCTTTCCCGGGAATAAAACAGCCAGAACCAATAGAGGAAAATTTATCAAATTTAAAAATCAATGTTTTAGAATCTAGAGCAGCTATTGGATTTGCGTATGATGCAGATTCTGACAGATTGGGAGTAATAGACAATGAATCAAATTACATTGACGCTCCCTATGCTTTTTGCTTGATGATTGACCATGTTCTAGGAAATAGGAAAGAGATTAAGAATATTTCAACAACTGTGTCTATGTCCGCAATGGCAGATAAAATAGCAAAAAAATATAATGTGGAATGTTATCGCACCAAAATAGGCTTTAAATATGTTGCACCTAACATGCAAAAAAATGATTCCATTTTAGGAGGAGAGGAAAGTGGCGGATATTGTTATGCAGAACATTTATTAGAAAGAGATGGGATTGCAAGCTCACTAATTCTTCTTGAAAAATTAACACAATATAATTCTGAGTCTTCAAATCTAATAAAAGATTTAATTAAAAAATATGGAGATCATTATTATAAGCGAGTTGATATTGAACTAGAAAAGAACATATTAGAAAAAATTAAAGACTTTATATTTAATTTTGATGAACCAAAAATAATTAATAAGGAAATTAAAAATATAGACAGAACAGATGGAATAAAAATTACCTTCAAAAATAATGAATGGATTTTGGTAAGGCTGTCAGGAACAGAGCCTGTTGCAAGAATATATGCTGAATCAAATAATAAGCATTCTTTGGACTTATTAATATCAAAATTTAATGAATTATTTATTCAATGAAAAGAAATTTTAATTTTTCAGACAACGATTTTATAAAGATTTTTTTAATTAAAGATTATTCTCTTCTTTGGTTTTCAAGTTTTACAAGTATGTTGTCAATGCAAATTAGAATTATTGCTACAGGATTTATACTATATGACATTACCGGGTCGGGTTTGAGCTTAGGGATGCTAGGAATAATTCAGTTGTTTTTTCAACTCCCATCAATATTATATGGTGGTGTTTTAGCTGACTTTTTTAAAAGAACAACAATAATTACAATTTCACAATCATTCGGGACAGTAGTTATATTTATTCTGTTTTATTTAACTTTTACAGAATCAATTAATGAATGGCATATATATATTTCAACAGCATTACTTTCAATTAATTCGACAATTGGTGGGCCTGCCAGATCTGCATTAACTGCTAATTTAGTTCCAAAAAAATTACTAATTAATGCTGTAGCAGCAAATACTGCAACTATGCAAATTGGAAGTGTTGCTGCACCAATTCTTTTTGGATTATTTACAGTTTCTTTTGGTGCTTCATATCCTCTTCTAATTGGTAGTAGTGCAGCTATAATTTCAGCCATCTCATGTATTTTTATAAAAAATGATAATTACATAAAAAACACAAATAAGATGAAACCAATTAAAAATATTATAGAGGGCTTTATATATGTTAAGGAACACCCAATTTTACCTGGATTATATTTATTGGATATAGGTGTTACGGTTGTAAGCTTTTACAGGCAAATCATGCCTCTAATTGCAGATAGGCTTTTTAAAGGGGGAGCTGCGATTATTTCATTGTTAACAGCATTTAACTCAATTGGAGCTATTGCTGGCTCTTTCTTGGTTGTATTATTTTCAAAAATTAAATCAAAAGGGCTGTTAGTTCTTGGAGCAACCTTTTTTTATGGATTATTGTTAATTATTTTTGGCTTATCTACATCATTAATTTTAGGAATTATAATTATCACGCTATTGGGTGCAACAGACGCAGTAGGTATGACAGTAAGACAGGCAATAGTTCAGCTTACTTCTCCAGACCATTTAAGGGGGAGGGCTGTGAGTTTGCATTCAGTGGCTGCAATGACCGCTAATAATATTGGTCATTTTGAAATTGGGATCACATCGGAATTGATAGGCACAAGAAATACTTTGATTTTAGGTGGAGCTATATCTTGTGTTGTTGTATTTCTAATTTGGAAATTATTTAAAGGTGTTGGATCTTACAAATTAGAAGTATAATGTTCCAATGTCTGAAAAAATTGTTGTAAATAAACTTACAAAGTACTACGGAAAATTTAAAGCTCTTTCAAATGTCTCTTTCAATGTGAATCAAGGTGAAGTTTTTGGTTTAATTGGTCCTAATGGAGCAGGTAAAAGTACAACTATGAGAAGTATGCTTAACTTTATTTTCCCATCAAATGGAAGCATTACTATAAATGGGCTAGATTCAAAAAAAGATTATTTGAAAATTCGTTCATTAATTGGATATTTGCCAGGTGAATTTACTACTTATGAAAATATGACTGGACAAGAATATTTGAAACATATTCTACATTTAAGAAAAATACCTAAAAAAGAAAATCATGTAAAAAAGTTAGCTAAAAGATTTGACTTGGATTTAAGTAAAAAAGCAAAAAACTTATCAAAAGGTAACAAACAAAAAATTGGTATAATTCAGGCATTTTGTCATGACCCAGAAATACTGATACTTGATGAGCCTACAAGTGGACTTGACCCACTTAAACAACAGGTTTTTGATGATCTTATTCTTGAAAATAAAGAAAAAGGTAAAACAATTTTTATTTCTTCACATGTGCTACCTGAAGTTGAAATGTTATGTGACAGAGTTGCAATAATTAAAGACGGGAAAATAGTTGCTGAAAATACTATGTCGAAACTAAAATCAATGGCCATGAATAGGTTCGAAGTAATTTTCAAAAATGAAATTAAAGAAAAAAGTTTCGGAAAATCAATTGGTGTCAAAAATATAAATAAGTCAGGTGACAAATATATTTTTGACGTCGAAGGGGATGTGAATAAATTTATAAAAAAAATAACTGAAAATAAAGTTTCCACTTTTAAAAGTATTGAGCCTGATTTAGAAGAAATATTTTTATCTTTTTATAAAAAAAGGAAAAGAAATGCTTAGCAATATACTTCTAAAATCATTATGGGATTTTAGGAAAGCTGCATTATATTGGTTTATATCAATTTTTCTCTTAGCTCTTTATATTATCTTTGTCCTTTCCTCTATTGAATTAAATGCATTTCAAACAATAATTGATAGTTTTCCTAAAGCACTTACTCAATTTATAGCAGGAGAATCAGGTATTGATTTTGGTAGCATAGAAGGTTTTTTGAACGCACAAGTTTTTACTATAATGGCACCAATATTTGCAATTTCAGTTGCAGTTAATTCTGGTGGCAAATCAACTGCTCTTGAAGAAACAAACCAAAGCCTTGATATTATACTCTCAACCCCAATCACAAGAGAGAAGTTTTTAATTCAAAAAATTTCATCAATGATAATAAAAACATTATTTATTTCATCTGTTCACTGGATCTCATATTATTTATTATGCAAATTATTTTCAGAAAATATATCTGCAGAAGGATTATTTGCTATATGCTTAAATTTATTTTTAATGGGTATTTCTTTTGGGATGATAGCTATTTATGTTGGCACTTTAAATGGTAATTCAACCAATGCAATTGCACTGGCTGGAGGAATGGCATTAGTTTCATATCTAATAGCCAACATTGCCCCATTAGTAGATTCATTAGACACAACAAAGTACTTTTCATTATTTTATTACTACAAGAGTGGAGATCCACTAAAATATGGTATTCATAACTGGCATTGGGTTCCATTTATTTTAACAATCATAATGTTCTTCACATTATCTTTAATGCAATTTAAAAAAAGAAATTTACAATAACTATTCGTTTCTTAGTGCCAATATTGGGTCAAGTTTTGATGCTCTGTATGCTGGGTAAACTCCACTAATAAGACCAATTATAAATGAAACTGTAAAGGCAATTACAATACTCAATGGCTGTATAACTGTCCTAACAGTAAAGTCATCAAATTGGATTTGGCCGTCTAAGGCTAAAGATATAAATGATCCTAATACAATGCCTATTATTCCTCCTAATGAACTCAATGTTAAGGCCTCCCAGACAAATTGTTTTATTATGTCTCCCTTTGTTGCCCCTACAGCTCTTCTTATGCCTATTTCTCTTGTTCTTTCAGTTACTGAAACTAGCATTATATTCATAACACCTATTCCTCCAACTGCCAATGAGATTCCAGCTATACCACCAAGAAGCAATGACAATATATTAGCTATACTAGATGCAGCCCCGATTAGGTCTTTCTGACTTTCAATAATAAAATCTGGACTAGATACATTATGCCTAGCAAGTAAAATATTTGTTATTTCATCCTTTATTAATGATTCATCGGCATTATCCGAAGTTTGGATTATAATATTGTTTACGTTAGTCTCGCCGGTTGGATTTTTAATAAAACTGATTCTTGCTTGAAGAGTAGAAACTGGTATAAATACAGCATTATCTTCATCTACCCCAACACTTGCACCTTTTTCAGAAAGAACACCTACTACCCTAAAATTAAATAAAATTCTTCCTCCTGCAATTGAAATTCTAACATTTTTACCAACAGGAGATTCATCTGGAAAAAGTTGATTAGAAATTTGATAGCCTAAAACGATATTAAGAGATTTTTTTTCTACGTCATCAATATCTATAAATCTGCCGTCTGCCAATTCTAATCCTCTTATTTCAGAATAAGTATATTCTGTTCCTACAACTTGAGTTCCAATATTGTTTGAAGGTGTAATTGCTTGGGCAGTAAAATCAATCATAGATGTTAGCCTATCTACCCCTAATATTTTAGAATCAATAATTGCTTCACCGTCTTCTCTAGTTAAAGTTAATGCAGAACCAGCAGCTCCCTTTTGCCCATCTTCTTCTGATGAGCCAGGCTCGATAAATATAAGGTTCGTTCCCAATGCACTTAATTCATCAATAACACCCTTTACGGCCCCCTGGCCAATTGCCATTAATACAATTACTGAACTTACTCCAATTATTATACCTAAAGTAGTAAGCAAACTCCTTAAAGTGTTTGAAAGGATTGCTCTAAAAGACATTAGAATTAGGTCAAAAATACTCATTTATTTTTTTTGTCCTTTATTATTTTTCCATCATTTATGGATATTGTTCTTTCAGTGTAGTCAGCTATTTCTGATTCATGTGTAACAATAATTACTGTTATTCCTTCTTTTTTTACAAGATTTTTTAGTGTTCCCATAACTTCAGAACCAGTTGCATTATCTAATGCACCAGTCGGTTCGTCAGCAAGAACAACTTTAGGTTCAACCACTAAAGACCTTGCTATTGATACTCTTTGCTGCTGACCTCCGCTCAATTGACTAGGCTTAAAATCTACTCTATCTATCAAACCAACCATATCAAGTGCCTTCAAAGCTTTTTCTTTCCTATTTTCTACATTTTGATATATGAGAGGCAACTCAACTTGTTCTACAGCAGTAAGTCTTGGTAATAAATTGTAACTTTGAAAAACAAACCCAAATAACTTCCCTCTCAGTATAGACCTTTGGTCGTCATCCAGAGAAGCGATATTGCTGTTATAAATATTGTATTCTCCTGAAGTAGGGTTATCTAGGCACCCCAGTATATTCATTAAAGTTGTCTTTCCAGAGCCTGACTGACCCATTATTGATATAAATTCACCTTTATCAATATTTAAGTTAACTGATTTAAGTGCATGAACTTTTTCTGCTTCAGTTTCATATATTTTATTTACAGATTTAAGCTCTATCATTATTCTCCAGCATTATTTCTAAATCCAGAGCTTTTTGGTTGATTTGGGGGTGGAGGATTTTGATTTTTTGCGTTTTCATTATCTTTAGAATTTTTTATTACTTCGTCTTTATCAATAATTTCAGATTTTATAATTACAACATCTCCTTCATTCAATCCACTAAGAATTGAGGTTCTAGATCCGTCTGTTTCTCCTAATTCAACAATAACTTCTTCTTCAATATCACCTGAAGACTTTATTACATATGAATCACGTCCTTTTCTTTTGATAGCCTTTGATGGAACTAATACCAAGTCTTCTTTAAGGTCTTTAATTAAAATTACATTGCCGCCCATACCAGCAACTGGGAGACTAGAAGGTGAGAATTGCTGAATGAGATTAAAAATTCCACCAGGACTTAAATCTATTGAAGGCGCATCTGATGCTTCTATGCAACCAGATTCCCTAATTTTCATTATTGTCTCAGGTGATATATCAGAAATTTCAAAATCCTCGCCTAAGCTATTTCTTAAACAATCAATATCTAAATTTGATGGGTCAAAGTTAGGCATTGAATTTGGTGCTTGAGCTACAGGACTAGAAGGTAAGAAGCCTGAAAGAGAGGAGCCTAAATCTATTCCGGAAGCATATCTAGCAAGTTCTGGTAAGGCTGCTGCAATTTCTCTTGTAGTTAAAATATCTGCTTTTACAGGATAAGAAACTATACCTTGATTAATGTTAGGAATAATACTTAAATTTGTAACTCTAACAATATATGGTTGGTCAGGTATTGAATCAAAAATAGCTAGACCTAACAAACCTTCTTTTATTCCATCTAAATCTGATTCAGATATAGATAAATCAACAGAAATTGACGTTATATCACTTACAATTCCCAACAATGTACCAGCGCTAACTTTATCTCCAACAGAAACATTAATTTGGCCAATTACCCCTTCTCTTGGAGCTTTTACTTGAAGTAAGTCAACAATATTTTGGTTTTCTTGTACCGCTAATTCTGCAGCATACACACTCTCTCTTTGCCTCAAAATTTGATATTCAGAAGCTCCGTCTAAAACGTCTTTTTGGTTTTGGAGAGCAGATTCTAATGAAATTTTAGAAGTTTCCAAAGATGATTCAGCTACACGAACAGCTGTTTCAGCTTGGCTTATATCATTTTTAGAGGGCGATATAATGGCATCATAATTTGCTTGAGATGTTTTTAAGTTACTTTCTGCATTATCTAATGTTTTTAAAGAATTTGAATAATTTGAATTAGCTAAAAGTAGTGCTTTAGTAACAGAAACCCTAGTTACAGTAGGATCATTTTCAGACTTAATATCTTCAAGTAACTTTGAAACATTAGCTTCACTGATTGGCAATGCATCTGACGTACAAACTGGCGCTTTTTGATCTTCAAATTGAGGATCAGTTAATCTTGTTTCACAATATGTTTTTTGAGCATCTAACAAATCAACAAAACTATTATCAATTGCATTTTTTGCGTTAACTAAGGCAGATTGAGAAGAAATTAAATTAGCGTTAGCTGAATTGAGTGAAGAATCTAAAGGCTTCAATAAATTTTCTAAATTTATTTTTGCATTTTGAAGTTGCTGATTGGATATTTCTACTTGTTGTTCAGCACTTTTAACTGATTGATTAGAAGATAACTTTTCAGATTCTGTTGGACTATTTTCAAGCTCTTCCAAGGTTAATATTGATTGAGAAAGATTTGATTTTGCTATTTCAAGATTTCTAATCGCAGCTTCATCATTAAATGAAATTATAATATCACCCATTTCAACATCATCACCTACCTCAAAATAAACATTCGTTACTTCAGCAGATGAATTTGCATACAAATTAGAAAGTGATCCTTCTTTTGCTGTACCTGAAGATGTTAATGTAGTTGCCATATTCCCTCTCTCTACAACAACGTAATTGTTTTTGTATTCAATTTCTTTAATTTCTTCACCAAACAAATTAAAAAAATCAAAATAAAAAATTGCACCTATCAATAAAACAAATGCTAATGAAAATGTTGGCAATATAGGAAACTTTTTCTTTTTAGCACTTAAAATCTGCTCAATTTGATTAATTTCTTGTTTTTTTGCCATTAAATAGGTCCTTCCGTATGCATAAAAAACTTTATCTATATATGTGGTATTTTAACATTCATGTAATTTAAAATGTAATAAATATATATAAAAAATTATAAATATTTAATGAAAAAAATTAATTTACTTAAATAATGAAATTTAAAGAATCGACACACAATCTAATCTATAATTTTAAATCTCCTGCAATTTTAAGAAGTATTTTTGACTTGCTAATTAGATCTACCAAGAAATTTGCTAGAGATGATGGTGGGTATTTAGCTGCAGGAATGTCTTATTACATTTTTTTCTCTGTATTTCCTTTCCTTCTTGGATTGTTAGCTTTTTTAGGAATTTTTTTTGGAAGTGAAAAAGCTACAGAACAAGTTAAGGATGTACTTGAAAGACAATTGCCTGGGATTGCTGATAGTCCAATAATTTACGATAACTTGCAATCAATTGATTTTAATAAAGGTTTGGTAGGTGCATTGGCTGTTATAGGTTTGCTTTGGACTGGAAGTGCTGTGTTTGGGTCTCTAACAAGAATGATGAATAAAATATGGAACCTTGAAGACAAAAGGAGTTTTTACAATAGGAAAGGAACCGATATGATTTTTACAATCCTAATTGGCCTTGTCCTTAGCACAAATACTTTTATTAACTCAATTTATTCGCAAATAGGTCAATATTTTGGTTTAGTTGGGGCAGGTTCAGATCAAGTAAATTGGATTGAAAATGCTTGGAATTTTATAACAGTAAATGTATTGCCACCATTATTAAGTATTGGAGTATTTATATTTATTTATAATATTATTCCTCAGAGGAAAATTATCTTTATAAGAACATTGCCTCCTGCGATAATTGGGGCAGTTATATTTGAATTCACTAAGTCATTATTTGTATTTTATATTCACACATACGGAAATTTTGACATGGTTTACGGGAGTATATCTGCTGTAATAATCTTGCTTTTATTTGCTTATGTATCATCAATTATAGTTGTTTACTTTGCTGAAATTCACAATGTATTTTCTACAATGAAAGATGAAGGTAGATTCTATCTAAAAAAAGAGTTAATCATAATTAAAGGCGGATTAAAACCTGTCAAAAACTGAAGAACATTTGTTATGGTGCCGAGGGCGAGAGTCGAACTCGCACGCCCTAAGGCAAAGGATTTTAAGTCCTTCGTGTCTACCATTCCACCACCTCGGCCATACAATGGAGGCGACGGGCGGATTCGAACCGCCGAATAGAGGTTTTGCAGACCTCGGCCTTAGACCACTTGGCTACGTCGCCATGAAGAATTCATTCTAAAATATATATATTGAAAAATAAACTAATTTTATTGAATTTTTAAATATAATATTAATTTAAATTTACAAGCACCTAAGGTCAATGGTGCCGAGGGCGAGACTCGAACTCGCACGCCAATACAGGCACAGCGCCCTCAACGCTGCTTGTCTACCAATTCCAACACCTCGGCTATGGCATGGCAGGAGCGGGAGGATTCGAACCCCCGGCCTAAGGTTTTGGAGACCTTCGCTCTACCAACTGAGCTACGCTCCTATTAGATCATTTATCTTTGATTAAGTCATTCTATCAATTTGCTAAAAAAATAATCAACAAAAAAAAGAAGAGGTGAAAATCACCTCTTCTTTAATTTATACAGCATTAAGAACCTATAATGCTTCTTTTCCTGTTTCGTTAGTTCTAACTCTAATAACTTCATCTACCTTTGTAATGAAAATTTTACCATCACCAATTTCTCCGTCACCAGTTTTAGCATATTCCAAAACAATATCTAAAACTTTCTGTTTTTGAGAATCATCAACAACAGTTGTTATAACTGTTTTTGGAACAGAAGATCTTGTTATTTTAGTTGTCCCTCTTCCAGTTGTAACTTCAACACCCTTTTGATTACCTTTTCCAGTAATATTTGAAAGGAAGTATCCGCCAACACCTGCCTCTTCTAAAGCAAGTCCAATGGAATTAGCTTTTTCAGGTTTAATAATTGCTTCTATTTTAATCATTTCTCTCCTTAATCAGCACCGTCTGAAACATATCCACGCTCACCATGAACATTTACATCAAGACCAGACATTTCAATATTTTCAGGTTCTTGGATCCCTAATCCTGGAATTACGTCTAATACTTTTAATATTATAAAAGTAGCAATTCCAGAATATAAGAATGTTGCAACAATTCCAACCAATTGCTCTAACACAATTATTCCATTTCCTTCCAACAATCCTTTGACTCCTCCAATTGCTTCTGAAGCAAAAACTCCAGTCATTAATGCGCCCCAAGCTCCTCCGATACCATGGACACCAAAAACTACAAGTGCATCATCAACTCCAGATTTTTCCATACCTAAAGCGCAAAGATAACATACAACACTTGCAGATAACCCAATCATTAAGGCTCCTCCAACATCAACCCATCCGCATGCAGGTGTTATTGCAACAAGCCCTGCAACAGCTCCGGTGGCAGCTCCAACTGCACTCATTTTTCCTGTGTGCAAACCTGAAATAACAAGCCATGTCAAAGCAGCCATCGCCGCAGCTGTATTAGTAGTAAGGAACGCATTAGCTGCAATTCCATCAGCAGCTAATTCACTTCCTGCATTAAATCCAAACCAACCAAACCATAGGATTGATGCACCTAGGATGACATATGGAACATTATGGGCAACAATTGTACCAGCCGCACCACCTCTTCTTTTACCAACCATCCAAGCTGCAACAAGGGCTGCAGCACCTGCATTTAAGTGAACAACAGTTCCACCAGCAAAATCAAGTGCACCTTGATCACCAAATACACCCTGACTTATCCATCCTCCACCCCAAACCCAATGGCAAACTGGAGCATATACTAAAGTAACCCAAATAGTTATAAAAATTAAATATGTTGAAAATTTAAATCTTTCAACAAAAGCACCTGTAATTAATGCAGGTGTTATTATTGCAAACATTCCTTGGAATATTACAAACATTATTTCAGATCCAGCTTCAGGAGATGTCATATTAATTCCATTAAGTAGGAAAAAACTAAAATCTCCGATGAATGCATTTCCTTCACCGAATGCTAAAGAATAACCCCATAAAACCCAAATTACTGGCATTAAAGCCATTGCTGCAAAACAGTACATCATAGTACTTACTACGTTTTTAGCTCTAACAAGACCACCGTAAAAAAAGGCTAAACCTGGAGTCATAAATAATACTAGAGCTGAAGCGACAATCATCCACGCTAAGCTCCCAGAATCAAAATCAGGCATAAAAAATCCTTTACTAATTGTTTAATTATTAGAATTTAAAGGAATACATTCTTGATTTATTACAACAAGGTAAATAAATGTTACATAAATGTTAAGTAATACCAATTTTTTTACGTTTAAAATAATTTAAATTATATTTTTTTACGAATATAGTAAATATTAGTATAATTATTAACATAGTTTCGAAACCCATCCTTCCCTCTCCACAAGTTCCATTTTCTTTAGATTCAACTTCGATATTTTCTGTCTTTATTATAGGTGCACTACTTTGATTTGATGTTAAAGTAGATCTCCAATCTCTTTCAATATCATTTAAATTTTTTCCATAAGCAGCAAGAAAACTATCGTCAAAAGATTTTCTATCAGATATGCCTTTCATGAGATTTTTCATATTTTGCTTTGGGTATTGTTTAACTAAATATTCAATAAACGATCTTGATTGTCCGTAAGCAACAAGAGTTAGATTTGGGTTTCCTGGAAATCTATTTAGAGAAGAAAAAGGGAATAATCTGTTTGTGTCAACTGCCCATTCTAAATATCTATCATATCCGGAATCTGGTTCAATATTTCCATATTCTGCGAGACCTTCATTTAGCCACAATGGCACGCCAGTATAAGAATCCTTTGTAGCTCTAGCAACAATTATATGAGTAATTTCATGCGTTGAAACGCCTAATGCTGATCTTGAACCGCCGTCTACAATAACAATATTTTCAGTAGCAAATGCTTGGCCTTCTGTAATAAGAGACCCTGCCTGAGTTTGACTTTTTTTCACAACAACATCAAACATTTCTGAATAATTGTTGTACATTACTAAGGAAATTCTATCGTTTGACTCAACGCCCAATAATTCAGATATATCTTTAACAGATTTATCACAAGCCTCTAGTACATTTTTTGCCCGCCTTGAAACTGGTCCATGATAATAAACATCTACAATTTCACCTTGGACAATATCCCAGTTGAACCTACTATCTAAAAGTACATCATACTTTTTTTCAGTTCTAAAAGAAGAACCATCTTTATTGAAAATCTCAAAATAATATTCTATCTTGCTTCCAGGGGGCATATACCTACTTGATTGAAGAGTTGAAAAGAAATGATCTATAGATTCATTTCCTTTTGGTAATTTAAGATATTCATACTGAAAGGATTTCCTGCCATCTATTTTGAATTTTACTTGAATATCTTGAATATTTTCATAATCAGTAAGCTCAATATTAAATCTTATTCCCTGTGGAATTTCCGACTGAACTCCAAAGTCAATAACATTTTCCTGATCAGCATAAATATATTTATTTCCAGATATAGAAAAAAAGAAAATAAATATTAGAAAAAAAGTCTTAATTAAATTTTTCATTATTATTTAAGTATTCTCCAAAAAATTAAAAATCGATGAAAAAGTCCTGCTGTTGTTGCAATCGCTAACAGAGTAACAGTTAATTCAGGGCTAAAAAAAATTAAACCTAAACTGACAACTAACACTCTTTCTGGTCTTGTAAAAAAACCACCTTTAGAATTATAACCCAATCCTTCGATCCTGGCTCTTAAATAACTGATTAATATCGAAAATACTAAAGATAATGATGTCAACAAAACAAGATTAGTTTCATTTGAAGTTGAAAAAAAATATATTAAGCCAATTAGAACAATAGCTTCACTAAGCCTATCAAATGTTGAATCTAAGAAAGCACCTCTATCTGTAATTAGTTCCATTTTTCTAGCCAATGCTCCATCGAATATATCCATAAATCCAGAAAACAGTACTAAAAGTCCTCCTACCAAAAAACTTCCAGAAGAAATGAAATATGCTGAAATACAACATATTAAAAAGCCTAAAAATGTAACTGCATTAGGTGTTAATTTAAGTTTTAATAATAAAAATAAAATTGGATTAACTAAAAAACTATCAAGTACAGATCTTAATGAGATCCTATATTTTTCAAATACATCATTCATAATGTTTTGTATGTTTTAAATATTTTTTTAGCAACGTATTCCCATTTATAATTTTTTGAAAATTCATAGCCATAATTTTTTAAATTTAATCTTAAATTATCATTTTCAATCAATAAAGTTAATTTATTTGCTAAATCATTTATATCTTTATTTTTAAATAATATTCCATTTTTATTATCTATTAATTCCTTATAACCACTTATATCAGATGCTACTACAACATTTTTTGAAGCCATTGCCTCAATTAAAATTATTCCAAAACTTTCATTTTCGATTGCTGGTGCACATAAAATATCTGAATCAAAATAATGTTTGTAAAGTTTTTCACCTTCTGTATGGCCTATGAATTTACATTGTTCAATTGAAGGGTACTTATTTATCAATTTATCAATATCTTGACCTATCAGTACTAATTCAAATGATTTTTTTATATTATTTTTCTTCATTATTTGAAATGCTTTTAAAAGTACTTCCGCCCCTTTTCTTTCTTCATTTCTTCCCACAAACAATATTTTTATTTTGTCTTTTTTTTGATTCTGTTGATTTTTAAATAAGGTATTTGTAACACCGTTTGGGTGAATTTCAACATTTAGATTATAGTTGTAATTTAGTAAAGAATCTTTAGCTGATTTTGACACTGCTATAAAGAAATCTTTTTTATTTAACCAAGGCTTAAATATAAATCCCCAAACCTTAAACATCCAGCTTTTTTTAATTGTTGAATGAAATGTCAAAACAGTTTTGTTCTTGGAAAAAATTAATGAAAAAGTAGAAATAAATGGAACTAAAGGCTCATGAATGTGCACAATATCAAATCTATTTTTTTTAAAGAAAAAATATATTTTAAATAAAGATTTCCATGATAATAAAATATTGGCAACAGTACTTCCAAATTTTATAGGGACGGGTTTACCTAGATTAATAATTTTAATGGGATCTAATTTAAAATTAATATTTGATGAGGTTGAAAGAATAGTAACTTCATTTCCAGTTAATTGTAATTCATTGGCATAATTTACTATATGATTTGTTACTCCACCAGTTTGAGAAATGTCATAAGGAGAAACTAAACATACTTTCATGTTAATAACTTAATGCTAATCCATCTTTTCTTGGATCCGATCCAGCAATAAAAGTATTATGATATTTATTTATGGCTTGACCTCCTCCAAATGTTCCTTTTTCATAACCTTTTAAAACTTTAATATCATGACTTAATTTTATTAATTTTTCGTAAGTATCTTCATTAAATGTTTCTTCTAAATTAATAATCCCTGAAAAAGGATCATAGTTAAATCTTGGCGCATCTAATGCTGTTTGAGGTGTCATTTTAAGATCAATCATATTTGATATAACCTGTAAATGACCTTGAGGTTGTTGAAATCCGCCCATTACCCCTAAACAACTAAATAACTCATTATTCATTGTAATTAAAGAAGGAATTATAGTATTGTAGGGCCTCTTTAATGGCTCAAGTTTATTAGGGTGATTTTCTTCCAAAGAAAACAATGACCCTCTATTATTCATAGCTAATCCATGATTTGGTATAACTAATCCACAGCCAAAACTTTGAAAAAGACTGTTTATAAATGAGCAAGCATTTCCTTCTTTATCAACAACAGATATATATACAGTATCACCATGTGATTTCATTTTTCCTGCCTCATGGTCATCTTTTGCAATATTAGAGTCAATATCATTAAATCTTTCAGATGCATATTTTTTAGATAATAATTGATCAATTGGTGTTTTATAAAATTTAGGATCTGAAACATGCCAAAGTGCATCTTCAAAGGCTATTTTCATAGATTCTATTTGATAATGTAATTTTAAATATTCATTATCCAAATCATTAAAATTTTCAAAAATATTTAAAGCAATAAGTGCAGCAATGCCTTGACCATTGGGCGGGCATTCCCATACATCATAACCTCTATAATTTATAGAAATTGGTTTAACCCATTCTGACTCATGGTTATAAAAATCCTCTTCTGTAAGCACTCCGTTAAATTTGTCTAAATATGAAATAATATTTTTTGGAACACTTCCTTGATAAAAAAAATTTTTTCCATTATCTGCAATTCCTTTTAAGACCTTTGCCAAATTTTTGTTAAAAAATGTTTCTCCAAATTTAGGTGATTTATTGTTAATTAAAAAATCACAATTATCATTAATTGATAATTTTTTTTCTGATTTACTCCAATAATCTGCTATAACTTCAGAAACTGGGAAGCCATTATTTGCTAAATCTATAGCAGGCACTAACAATGTGTCTAAGGAGAAATTTCCATATTTTTTTGACAACTCTTCCCAAGCATCTACTGCCCCAGGAACACTTACAGATAATCCAGAATTTGGGCCTTCAAATGGAATTTCTTTATAATCATTTTCAATAAAATATTTGTAATTAACTTTAGATCCAGTTTTTCCACTCCCATTCAAAGCTATTACTTTAGATTCATTATTTAAATATAACAATGAAAAAACATCTCCACCAATTCCAGTAGACATAGGCTCAACAATATTTAAAACTGCTGCTGCTGCAATTGCTGCGTCAACAGCATTGCCACCTTTTTTTAAAATATCTAAACCTGCATTAGCTGCTAAAGGGTGGCTTGTTGCGATAGATCCGTTTGATCCTAATACATCAGAACGCCTAGAGTTATATTTACTGAATTTAAAAGTACTCATTTCTTACTTTGATCTTGGATTGAATATATCAGTTAATGCATCCCCAAGTAAATTCCAACAAAAAATTAAAATCCACACTACAGCAACCGGGGCAAGAATTTGTTCAGGATGATTAACCAAAACCGAAACACTTGATGAGCCTCTACCGGAAACATCTGCAATCATAATACCTAAGCTTGGATGAGGAGGTTGAACTCCAAGGCCAAGAAAACTCAAGAAAACTTCAGTTCCTGCAACAGCACCTAATCCAAAACTTGCAGAAACTATTATTGGCCCAATTACATTTGGAAGAATATGCCTAAATAATATTCTTGCATTTGAAGCACCTGCAATTTTTGCTGCTTGAACATATTCTCTTTGACTTACAGATAGAACTTGGCCCCTTACTAATCTCATCATCCCAAACCAACTCAGGGGAAGTAATGCAATTCCGATTACAGCGAAATCAACAATTCCACTTGAAACTATACCATTTATTCCTGTTGAATCTTCAACTTTCCTAGCAAAATCAACAATTCTAGGTCTTAAGGTCGCAGCTAGAATAATGATTAGCAGAATATCTGGAAATGCAGCAAGGATTTCACCTACCCTAGTTATAAAAGAATCTACCTTTCCTCTAAAATAACCAGCAATAAGACCCAGGCTAACCCCCAGTATCAAACTTCCAGTTATAAGTCCCACCAATGTTATTATCACTGTTGTCTGAATACCCCATATTATTCTAGTAAAAATATCCCTTCCAAGCCTATCTGTTCCAAAAATATGATCCCAAGATGGGCTACTTTGTGTGTTAAGTAAATTAGTCTCTGAATATGAATAGGGTGCTATAAGAGGTGAGAAAATACCTATTAAATAAACAGCACTCAAAATAATAATTACAGATAATGCCACCTTTTTATGCAATAATGATTTCATTCCTTCCTTAAAAGGTGATGAAGAAAGGTTATTTGAATCATCGTTAATTTTCATTTGAATATTTAATTCTTGGATCTAAAAATACGTATAAAATATCAACTATTAAATTCGCTACCACTAATGATGCTGTCCCAATTAAAGTTAATGCCATAATTATTGGGTAATCTCTTGAAAAAATAGCATCCAATGCAAATCTAGCAACCCCAGGAATTCCAAATATTAACTCCACTATAAGCGCACCTCCCAACATGCCAGAAAAGGAAAGGCCCAAGACTGTCACAACTGGCAATATGGCATTTCTTCCAACATGTTTAAAGTTTATGGAAAATCTATCAACACCTTTAGCTTTTGCAAATGTGATAAATTCTTGACCTATGACATCAAGAGTGCTCGCTCTCATTAGTCTTGCGATAACAGCAATTCCAGGCAAACCAACAGTTATAGCAGGCAATATTGCTCTTTTATCAAAAATCCCTCCCCATCCGGAAACAGGAACCCAACTTAGTTCTAAAGCAAAAATTATAATTAATAATGGAGCAGTCAGAAAAACTGGCATTGCATAAAGGATTAATGTTAAAGATACAATGATAGGGTCAGTAGGTGTGCCTTGTTTAATAGCAGCATAAAAACCTAGAGGTATTCCAAATATGGTTGAAATTAAAACTGATAACAAAAATAGTTTTGCAGATACAATTAATTTAGGAGACAAGAGCTCAATAACAGTTTTTCCTGGATATTTATAGCTTTCTCCAAAATCACCGGTTATAGACCCTGAAACATACCTTACATACTGGACAGTTAATGGATCATTTAGACCCCTTTTTTCTCGTATAGATTCTGCTAATTCTTCAGTAAAATTATTACCAAGCATCACCTCTACAGGATCTCCAGGACCATAATGACCTAATATAAAAACTATTAAAGTTATTATTAGCATCACAAATGGGACCCATAATATTCTCTTTAAAGTATATAAAATCAAAATTACATATTTTTAATTTTGAATATAAACGTTTTTGAGTTTTGGCACAATTAACGGAGTAAACTCAAAGCCTTTTACTCTGGAATTAATTAATGCCATGCCTTCTTGATCAAACCACATTGGTAGCCATGGAGCATCGTCAATTATGAGTTGCTCAGCTTTGTTGTACTTACTAAATCTTGAAAGAGGGTCTTGATCAGTTCTGGCCTGCTCAAGCAATAAATCAACTTCATTGTTTTTGTACAGCCCGTGATTACCTTTGCTTTCTGAATGAAAAAGTATATCAATAAAGTCTTGTGGATCAGGATAATCTGCTTGCCATCCAGACCCTCCCCATACTTGAAGTCTTTCTCTGTGCAGGTCTTGCAAATAAGTCGCCCATTCAACCTGTTGTATTTCAATTTGTACTCCTAGTATTCTGTCCCACATATCAGCTACAACCTCCATATCAAGGCTTGGAGAGCCACCTGTTCCTGGAATCGTTACTACAATTGGAGGTCTAGTGTTAGGATCAGCATATTTTGATTCCTCAAGTAATTTAACTGCTTTGTCTGCATCATATTCAAGCCCCCTTACATCACTTGAAAAACCTGGAAAATTAGGTGGCAAAATACCATATGCAGGCTTAACTAAATCCGAGTAAACTGATGAAGCAATTAATTGCTTATCAACAGCATAGTTTAGTGCCATTCTAAATTTTGGGTCATCAAATGGGGGCATGGTTACATTGAAACCTATATAATTTATAGTAAATGAAGGTGGTACCATTACTAAATCATTGTTAAGGGGGTCACTAGGATTTTGAACTCTCTCTAAATCAGCTAATCCAACTCCTGTTATATCGATTTCTCCATTTTCATACATTGCCATTGGAACCCCACCGGCCAAGTTAAATTCGACTCGATCAAGTTTAGCTAAATCCCCCCAATAATTATCATTTCTCTTTAAAATAAGTATTTGCCCAAGATCGTACCTTTCCAATGCAAAAGGTCCTGTGCCAACAGGATTATCTGTCCAATTTTCACCAGAATTAACATTTGATTCCTTCAAAACGTAAGCGGTTGGATATGTTAATTTAGCTAAAAAATATGCCTTTGGCGAATCAATATTAATTTGTATTGTCTTATCATCTATAAGTTTAATCCCACTAATTTCAGTTGCATTTCCGTCAATTACATCTTGGGCACCAACAATATCTCCAAGATATAACTCAGCAACTGGTGATTCTGTGTCTGGATTTGCAGCTCTATTGAATGAGTAAATAAAGTCTCTTGCAGTTACATTCGAACCATCTGAAAATTTAATATCATCTCTTAAGTTGAAAGTATATTGTGTGCCACCTTCACCAACATCCCAACTTTCAGCAAGATCGGGGACTATTTCAAGTTCTGAATTTAGGCTTACTAAACCAGAAAACATTTCTACTACTAAACCAGCAGAAGTTGTGTCGGTAACAAGGTGAGGGTCTAACGTTGGGGGATCACCCCATAGTCTTTTTAAAGTGCCACCTTCAGATTGTCCTGAACCAGCTTGGTCATTCTGTAAAGATGGAGCAATACCCTTGTCATCAGCAACTTCCTGATTTGAAGTCATAAGTTCATCGGAGCTTGAATCTGAACAAGCAGTAACTAATGATACTAATAACAAGATTAATAAAATTGATTTAAGATAAATATTTTTTAACATATGATAAAGGATTGTTTATTTTATAATTTAATTATATATGTTAATTAATATTTTGGGATTTATTTATAAATTTCAAAAATTCATAAAGTAATTGATCTAAGTCTCCATCTAAAACTCTCTGTGCATCCGGCATTTCGAAACCAGATCTTATATCTTTTACCAATGTGTAAGGATGTAAAACATAACTTCTCACTTGATTGCCCCATTCAGCAGAAACAAATTCTCCTTTTAATTCGTTTTCTTTTTCTTTATTTTTTACATTTTCTAAATCAACTAACCTAGATTTAAGTATTTGAAGAGCAATATTTTTATTTTGAGATTGAGAACGTTCATTTTGCACTGATACAACAATTCCCGAAGGTTTATGGGTCAATCTAATAGCAGACGAGTTTTTTTGTACACTTTGGCCACCGGCTCCACTAGCCTTAAAAGCTTCAATTTTTAAATCATCATTATTAACTTCGACATTTACTGTTTTTTGGAAATCAGGAATAACCTCAACTAGAGCAAAACTTGTATGTCTTAAGTTTGCTGAATTGAATGGTGACAATCTTACTAGCCTGTGGACTCCCTTTTCACCTTTTAGTAGGCCAAATACTTTTTCACCTGTTATTCTTAAAAGTGCACTTTTTATTCCTGCTTCTTCACCGGGAGAAGAAGTTAAAATTTCTGCTTTAAAATTTTTCTTATCAGCCCACCGTAAATACATTCTCAACAACATTGATGCCCAATCTTGTGCATCAACACCTCCTGCCCCACCACTAATTGTCATCAAAACATCATATTGATCATGTTCTCCTGAAAATTGAAGATCAGCCTCAATTATTTTAATTTCATCTTTAATATTTTTTAATTCTTCAATTGAATCTTTTTCTAGAACCTTGATTTCATCTTCAGTAGAATCTTGCACTAATTGATAGTAGCTTTCAACAGAAGAATTAATATAGTTAATTTTATCCAAAAAGGATTTCTTCGAAGCCAAAGAAGTCATTAATTCAGTGCCAAATTTTCTATCATTCCATATATCTGGAGATTGAGATTTTTCCTCAAGCTCTTCAATTTCAATTTTTAATTTTTTAAAATCAATTAAAGAATTTAATTCAGAAATATCTTTTTTCAAATTTGAAATTATTTTTTTAAATTCTGACATGTTACTCAACTTTTTTAATACCAGATTTTTTTAGAGCTTCAGAAATAGATTTCTTATCATTTTCACTTAAACTATTTTGAGGTGTTCTGGGGTCACCACCTTCGAAGCCAAGTAAATCCAAAGCATACTTAATACCTGCAGCTCCTCTTGATAGAATGTTCCAATCTAAATCGACTAATTTGTCGTTCAATTTTTTTGCTTCAACAAAATTTTTTTCTATGCAAAGTTTTATTATTTTTCTACATATTTTTGGTGCTATGTTTCCAAGCATAAAGCACCCGCCATTTGCACCTTCAAGAGACATTGTGGGCATAAGCATTGCATTTGGGATCCAAAATTGTTTTGATTTATCAACATGCTTCCTAGTCATCATTTCGAATCTCACTAAATGGCTCGCAATATAACCAAATACATTCTCATTATCACAAAATCTCCCAATTTGATCTGGGTTAGCACCTTCGGTTGTCATTGAAGAATCAAAACCTCCTGGAGACATTTGATGAATAATTAAAACAGGCTTAGAAATATTATTTAGAACTTCTTTGAAATACTTGTCTATAGTATTCCTTCTCCTTGGAATCCTAATTCTAATTAAATCAGCACCTAATTCAGCATATTTATTACTTTCATTTATAGTTCCAGAAATTGAAGGATTATCAACACCAGCTATTAAAATCTTCTTATTTTTTAAAGTGTTTGCAACCACTTTAAAAATATCCAATTTTTCTTCGGAGCTTAAAAGCGTCTCTTCTCCATTTTCAGTGCCCATTACAAATCCAGATAAATCTGAATTGATCCACTTTTTAGAATTGTTTTCAATGGCTTCTAAGTTAACCTTGTCACCCTTTGTAAAAGGAGTTGGCATTGGTGCAACAAGTATTGGATAGTTAAGTTTTTCAAGCATAAATTTTTCCTTTATCAAATGATTCAGTAAACAAGTATATCAATTTACTAAAAATATTTATTAATAAATTAAATAATGAACTAATATGTTCAAAAGATAAATTAACAAGATGAAAAATTTACTAATAAAAAATTTTTATAAATTAATAAGAAACCCGTCAAATGTTCAGGTTTTACTGTTAACAGTAATTGTTCTGTTAATAATTTATATATTATTTGGTAATCAAATATTTAATACTGCAAAAGATAATTTAGAAACAACTTTAAAAAATCGTAATGAAAGAGAATTTAGTGGAGATATTGATGTTGAAGCATGGCAATATAGTTGGATAAGAACAGGAATAATAAATATGAAAAATGCACAAGGACCAGCACAATGGAGGGCAATTAATTGGGAAAAAGGGTGCTTTTCTAGAAGAATAACTAAGTGGAATGAAATTTACCAAAATACAATCCAAGATTCCTGTGAAAAGTTAAATGATATTCAGAAAAAGTTTGACGAATACTGTTTGGGAGTAAATGAAAACTGTAAAATTCCTAAGGAAGCTATTTTAGAACTTTCAAAAGTGATGAGTAATTTAGAAAAAGCATTTTCTAATGCAGGCTTTGTTTTGCCCTACAATGAATATGAGGGAACTGGAATTGACTAAGATAAAATTATTTTTAAAAAACTTTTTTTTAGGAATTTTAGTTGGTTTTTCTGACCTTTTTCCCGCAATTAGCGGGAGTACAATTTTAATGATTTTTGGAAAATATTTTGAATTATTAAAACCAATTAATTATTTAATAAATTCGATTTATAAATTAAAAAAAATTGAATATAAAAATTTAAATCTTATATTTACACTACCTTTAATATCTGGAATAATGCTTTCGGTTTTTACTTTTTCTAGAATAGCAGAATATCTATTTGATAATTATAAGGCACAAACTATTACTTTTATTTCTTCATTCTTAATAATATTTATAGCCTGGAATTTAAAAAAAATTGAAAAACAAAGTAACTATTTAATTTTCTTTTTTTCTGGCATTCTATTAAGTTCAGTGATTTATTTAGTTCCGGATAATGTTACAGAAAATACTGGTTTGTTAGTAACATTAGTTTCTGGAATTTTTGCAATGTCATTTATGATAATCCCTGGGGTTAGCGGCTCTTTAATGCTCGTCGTAATTGGTTCATATGAAAAAGTAATAAGTGCAATTAGTAATTTTGACCTTTCCTTTTTAATTATATTTTTATTGGGAGGAATCATAGGATTAGTGACCTCTGTGACACTGATATCAAAGATAATTAATTATTTCAAAAGCAACTTAACAATTTTCTTTTATGGACTAATTCTAGGATCAATTCCTAAATTCTTTACACAAGTTACAATAAATAATTACTACTCAATAGAAAATTTAATTTATTTATTCTTAGCAATTTTAATTTGCATAACAATAATCAAAATAATTGAAAGATATGAAAAAAAATTATAGTCAAATTTTTATATTAACAATATTAATAGTACTGAATATTTCTTGTAGTAATGATGATAATGAAAAAATAATAACTATTGATCAATTTTCTAATACAGGAAAGGTTTTAAAATTAGATTATTTTATATCTAAGGGATTTAAAGAAGTAAAAGAATATGATGTATCAGAATTAAATGGAGCATTGTCAGCTCATTATGGATGGTTCAAAGATGATTATAATAAGCCAAGAGACTATGAATTAAGATTTTACATAGATCATCAAACAGCATTAAATTCAAAATTAATAGTAGAAGAAGTAATTGGAGAAAATGCAATACTTGCCTCAAGAGATGTAACTTGGAAAGAAGGTAATTCTGACAGGAGAGTTAATAGGAGAGGTGCAGGATCTGGCCCAGGTTCTGCCAAAGCAAAATATCTTTATTACTTAATCTACGAAAATGCTGTAATTATGTGCGAAGGTTTAAATAAAGAGGAATCAATAAAATTATGCAACAAGATAATTAAATGAAATTTTTAAATCATTGAAGGATTAATATTATTTATATCTTTATTTAATTTTTCAAACCAATTTCCAACTTGAAGGACGCCAAAATCTTGGTCAAATTTTCCTGTAAACATAATTCCAATTGGTAGGCCAGTTTTTGAGATACCTGCACGAGTACTCAATGATGGCTGCCTAGTTACATTAAATATGCTTGTGAATGCAGGTATCCTTGCACCAATCACTTTTAATGAATTAGACATATTTTCCTTGCTGTAGTTTTCTATTTCATCAGGCAATACAGGATTTGTAGGGCAAGCAATAATATTAATTTCATTATATATTTCATCAATTTTTTCTTGGAAATAATTCATCACTCTTAATGAACCAAGATAATCTTGAACTGATAGTGCCTCTCCTGCAATCAATCTACTTACAACTTCATATGTATATTCTGAATAATTATTTTCAAGAAATTTTGAATGGATTTTTATTGCTTCTGCCATTGTAATTATCACATTTACTGGCCTACAAAGTGATAACCATTCAAGATCAATCTCCACTATTTCAGCACCATTGTCCCTCATTAGATTTATTGAATTTTGATAAACTTCATTAATTTCAGGGTCAATATTTTCAAAATATTTTCCAGTGGGAATGCCAACTTTTAATCTGACTGGAAGTATTGCGTCAAAATTATCAAGCATATCAACATTGAATCCCTTAAATGGATCTAAATCGCGATTTTTTTGATATTTACATACTTCTTGAATGAATATCGCACAGTCTCTTGTCGATTTAGCAATTGGTCCAATTGTATCTAGTGTCCATGAAAGGGGGAAAACCCCATTGGTTGATAATTTATTGTAAGACGGTTTAAAACCAGTTACACCACAAAATGATGCTGGCATTCTTATAGACCCTCCAGTGTCACTTCCTATAGCTATTGGTGAAAAGTTTGATCCAACTGCGGCGGCTGAACCACTACTTGAGCCTCCAGGAATAAATTTTAAATTCCATGGATTCTTTGTTTGTTCTGAATTTGAATTTATACCATGAGGACCAAATGCAAATTCTACCATTTGAGTCTTACCTACAATTATTGCACCAGAACTTTCTAATGCTTTAATCACATCAGCATCTTCATTAGAAAAATTATTTTTCAATATTTTTGAGCCAGCAGTTGTCACTTTGCCTTTAATGTCAACTAAGTCTTTTACCGCTATTGGGATCCCATGAAGTGGGCCTTTAGATTCACCTTTCAAAATTTGTTTTTCAGCTATATGAGCCTTTTCCTCCCAATCTTCATATATTTCTATAAAGCTTGATATTTTATGTTCAAATTTATTTATTTGCTTTGAATATTGATTGTAGAGATCAACTGGGGTTATAGTATTTTTTTTAATTAATTTAGATATTTCAAAAATATCTTTATTTAAAATTTCTATCATTTTTCATAATTAAAGGATTATTTGATAATTTATTCTTCTCTTCAAATTCAATTACGTCTTCTATAGCTTTTCTTAATTCATCGATTCTTGCAGATATCATTTCATAATCTTCAGAAGATAAATTATATTTATTGTTTAACTTGTTTTTTATTTCATTATCCATTTTTTATAAATTTAAGTTTAGATTTGTTGTATATCAGAGTTAAATAAACCTATACTCTATATTAATGCTAATCACAAAATTTTTACATAATTGTTTAAATGAAGCTCTTCAAAAATTGATAGATGAGCAAAATATTACTAATTTCAATCCTCCTGAATATGTTGTTGAAAAACCAAAAAATAAAAATCATGGTGATTATGCAACTAACCTTCCTATGCAATTAGCTAAAACATTTAATGAAAATCCAATTAACATTGCTAATAAAATTAAAGATAATATTGATGAAAATGATATTGAAGAAGTCTCAGTTGCAAACCCAGGCTTTATAAATTTTAAATTATCTAAAAGTTGGCTTGAAAAAGAGATTTTAAAATGCATTGGACAAAAAGATGACTTTGGAAATCAAAATGAAAAAAATAAAAAAGTTCAGGTTGAATTTGTAAGTGTCAATCCTACTGGCAAGTTACATTTGGGACATATTAGAGGTGCAGTTATTGGCAGTACAATTTCAAATGTACTCGAAAGTCAAAATGTCTCAGTTACAAGGGAATATTACGTTAATGATGCCGGGAATCAAATTGATTTTTTTTGCGAATCAATTATTGAAAGAATAAAAGAATTACAAGGAAAAAAATTTATTATTACCGAAGAAATGTATGGTGGCATTGACATAATAGACATTTCGAAAAAAATTATTTCCAAATACCCTGATTACCAAAATTATAATTTTTCTGAGATTACTGAAGATGAGATTGAGAATTTAAAAAAAATATCTATTGAAATTTGTATAAATGAAATAATGACTGATTTGAAATCTCTTAACATTTCTCATGACAATTGGTTTTATGAGTCAAGTTTAATTGATAGCAAATATCTTGATGAAACAATAGATATTCTTAGTAAACTAAATCTTGTTTACATCAAAGATGGCGCTACTTGGATTAAAACCGAAGAATTAGGTGATGACAGAGATAATGTTTTATTTAAAAGCACTAATAAAAAGCCCACATATTTTGCAACAGACATTGCCTATCATAGAGATAAATTTAAAGAAAGATTTTTTGACAATGTAATTAATGTATGGGGCTCTGATCATCATGGACACATAAAAAGGATGAAATTAATTTTAGAAAAATTAGAAATAAATCCAGATAATTTAGATGTGATTTTAAATCAAATCGTATCTTTAAAAAGTAATAATAAAACAGTTAAGTTTAGTAAAAGGTCAGGTAATTCAATTTTCTTAAGTGAAATAGTAGAAGAAATTGGAGCTGATGCGTGCAGATTTAGTTTTCTCAGCAGATCTTCGGAAAGCCAAATGGAAATTGATTTAGATCTTTTCAAAAGTAAATCTAGTGAAAATCCAGTTTTTTATATTCAATATGCTCACGCAAGATTATGTTCTATTCTAAAAAAAGCAAATGAAAAACATTTTGATTTTGAATCAAAAAAAATATTATCCTTAAAGACCAATGAAGAAATAAATTTGGCTAAGAAAATAGCTGAATATCCAGAATTACTTCACCGGGTTTCAAAAAATTATGGAGTACATGAACTTACTTTTTTTGCATTAGAATTATCCCAACTCATTCAAAAATTTTATGAAAATAATAGGGTTTTCGATAATGATTCAAACAATAAAGAAATTACAAAAAGTAGATTAATAATTACAAAAGCATCTAAAATAACATTAGCAAATTTACTTTCGTTAATGGGTATGAGTTCACCAGAGGAGATGTAATGAACAACTTTATTAATTTTGATGATTTTGACAGAGAATCTGTTGAAGAAGCAATTGAAATTGGTATAAATGAAAAAAATAAGTTTTATTCCGAAGATTTTGAAATAAAACTTAATAAAAAATTTGGAGTTTTACTATTTGAAAAACCATCTTTAAGAACAAAGCTAAGCTTTATAAAAGCTTTAAATTTTAATGGTATCAATGATATTTATTTTTCACCTGAAGAAGTTGGTTTAGGAAGGAGAGAGAAAGTCTCTGACATTGCAAAAGTAATTTCTAAAATGAGTGAAGTTGCAATTCTTAGAACTTTTAAACATTCAACAATCGAAGAATTTTCTAGGAATTCATCTGTTCCAGTCATCAATGCATTAAGCGACAGAGAGCATCCTTGCCAAGCATTGTGTGACCTACTTACTATTAAAGAAAAAACTGAAAATAATTTAAACAATATTTCTATTACATTTGTGGGTGACGGTAATAATGTTGCTACAAGTCTTGCCAAGGCTATTTTGACTTTTGGTGGCACTTTTATTCATTCATGCCCCAAAGGCTACGAGATACCAAAAGAAGATTTAAAAGTAATCGAAGATCTACAAAGAAAATATAATGGGAACTTCTTGATAGAAAATAACTTAAACGTTTCAGTAAAAAATTCTGACATTGTTTATACAGATGTCTGGACAAGCATGGGGCAAGAATCAGAGCAAAGAAAAAGAATTGAAGATTTTAAAAATTACCAAGTAAATGAAAAAATTATAGAAACAAATAATGCAATATTTATGCACGATTTGCCTGCTCATCATGGAGAAGAAATTTCAGAAAATTTAGTTGATCATAAAAATTCAGTTGTTTTTGATCAGGCAGAAAATAGAATCTGGGGTCAACTAGGTATTATTAAAAAAATAGTTTAAAAAATTGAGGAATTTTGATTACCCCTATCATTACAATTTGCGGAAGACCAAATGTAGGTAAGTCAACTTTATTTAATAGAATTTTAGGTAAAAGAAAATCCATTGTAAGTGAAATTCCTGGCACAACTAGAGATGCTCTTCAAAGTAATTGCAATTGGAAAAATAAGTCATTTATTCTTGTTGATTCTGGAGGGATTGAATTAGAGTCAGAAAATAAATTAACTCAAAAAGTTCAATTAAAAAGTTATGATTCTATAAAAGAATCAGATCAAATATTATTTTTAGTAGATGCCCATGATGGAATTACAAATAGTGATAAAGAAATTTTAAGAGAAATTAGAAAATTTGATAAGGATATATTATTAGTAATTAATAAAGTTGATAATGATAATCTATTTAACTCAAATGATTTTTATTCACTTGGCCTAGGTGAAGGTGTAAAAATTAGTGCTTATCATGACATGGGGATTTATGATTTAATGGAATCAATTCATCATTTGTTTTCTGAAAAAAAAGATGATTATGAATCAATAAAGTTCTCAATTGTTGGCAGACCTAATGTTGGTAAATCAACAATATTTAATGCAATAATAGGTGACTCAAAATCCATAGTTGATTCAACTCCAGGCACAACAAGGGACTCCATAGATTCAAAATTAAATTTTAATGAAGATTTATACACAATTGTTGATACCGCTGGCATCAGGAAAAGAGGTAAACTGGGCAAAGAAATTGAATACTTTAGTGTAATAAGAACAATAAGTTCAATTTCTGAAAGTAACATTTCATTGCTAGTTATTGATTCAACTGAACAAATAACTCTACAAGATCAACATATTGCTGGCTTGATTATTCAAAGTGGAAATGGATGTGTTTTAGCAGTAAATAAAATTGATTTAATTGATAAAAAAATTAATGAACAAAGTATTATAGATAAATTAAAATTCTTTCCCGGTGTGCCAATAATTTACACTTCAGGAATTGAGCGTAAAGGAATTGATAGAATTCTAGATAATATAAAAATTGTAAATTCAAGATATCAATTAGAAATTAGTGATGATGATATTTGGAGCAATTTAGTAAATATTGTTAGCTCAAATCTTCCACCCTCTAAAGGGAAAAGGACACCTTATCTTACTTCTGCAAAACAAATTGGAAATAGGCCTCCTAAAATATTAATAAAATTTAAAAATGTCGAATTTGTTCACTTTTCATATAAGAGGTACATTGAAAATGAATTAAGAAAAATATTTGATCTTAAAGGAGTACCTCTTCAATTAGAGTTTAGGGAAAATGATTAACATAATTTTATTTATTTTTATTTCATTATTTTGCTATTTAATAGGTTCAATATCTTTTGGAAGAATATTAAGTAAATTCATTACGGGAGTTGATATAACAAAGGTTGGAAGCGGCAACACAGGGGCAACAAATGTTTTAAGAAACTCGGGGCCTAAATTAGGATTTACAGTATTAATACTTGATATGTTGAAGTCTATAATGCCAGTAATAATTTTAAACTTAGTAAATTTATTTGAAACACAAGGCACTATTCAATTTTTTGCATTATTGTTTGTTGTTGGTCATTGTTATCCAATTTACAACAAATTTAAAGGAGGCAAAGGTGTAGCAACTGGAATAGGGCCACTAGTTATATTATTTTTTCCTTCTTCAATAGTTGCATTAATAGTATTTATCCTGGCAATACTATTTACTAGGTATGTATCACTAGGGTCTATACTTGGTTGTGTTTTTGCCTTTATTTCTATGGTTGTATTTAATTTATTTAATTTATTTGATGCTTCATATTATGACCTTATTTATATTATTCCTGCAGTATCTATTATTATTTATAAACATAAAGAAAATATTTCAAGATTAATAGATAATAATGAAAATAAACTATCATTTAAAAAAATATGATTATAAATATTTTAGGAAATACCACTTGGGGAACAACGCTTGCTAAGGTTTTATCAAATGGCAATAACCAAGTTAATTTAATTTATAAAGATAAGGAAAAATTATCTAATATTAAATCTGAAACTTTTATAAAAGTTAAAGATTTTAAGATTCCAAAATCACCCAAAATTAATCATCTGCATATAGAAGAATGTAATTTTAAAGAAAAAGGTTTATTAATCATTTCTGTTCCCAGTTCAACTCTAGAAAATAACTTAGCATTAATCAAAAACAAAGTTAGTAATAATACGCAAATAATATCTGCCTCTAAAGGGTTTGATAAAAATGGAAATACTTTATCTGTTCTCATAAAAAATAAACTTAATATTTCTGAAGATAATATTGGAGTCCTTTCAGGTCCTAATCTTTCAAGTGAAATTCTTATGGGAAAACCAGCTACATCATTGTTGTCATTTAATGATATAAATAAAGCGGATAATCTTAGAGATATTATTTCAAATGAAATATTCAGAGTATACAGTGGAAATGATGTTATTGGTTCAGAGATGGGTGGCTCTTTAAAGAATATTATTGCTATTGGTTGTGGAATAATAGATAAAATGAAATTGGGTGATAATGCCAAATCTGCATTTATATCAAGAGGTTTAAGAGAAATTGTTAGATTTGGCACATCTTTTAATGCAAAAGAATATACATTTTATGGTCTTTCAGGAATTGGTGACTTAGTAGCAACGTGTGTTAGTAATTTGAGTAGAAACTGGCAATTTGGTTATGCCTTGGCATCTGGCAAAACTCTAGAAACTTATATGAGAGAAAATAAAGTCACAATTGAAGGTGCAAATGCATCTAAAATTGTTAATGAAGTTGCTTTAGAAAAGGGGTTAGAAATGCCTATAATAAAGATGACATATAAAGTTGTACATGAAAACTACAATCCTGTTGATGCCATAAAAGAATTCATGTCAAGAAATCCATCTAAAGAAAGAAATTAATCCAAATTACCAGAAATTAAATTTCTTAATAATGCAACGCTAATTATTGATGCTGTATCTGATTTGAAGGTAGTATTTCCTAAATTGATTATAAAACTTTCTTTACCTTTAAAATACTCAATTTCTTCTATTGAAAACCCCCCAACCGGACCTATAAATACTGAAATTGATTTTTTATCAGAAAATTTATTTTTCAAATAATTTAATTTTTTAGTATTAACATTATTTTCATAAAAAACTATATCTAAATTATCAGGGCTACCAAAATCTAAATTTCTTAATCTTTTTATACTGCTAATTTTGGGAATATAGACTTTTCCAGACTGTTCTGAAGATTCAATTGAAATTTTTTTTAATCTTTTTAATTTATTTTCAGAAAGTGAATTTATATCTTTCTTTTGAGTCCTTTCAGTAATAATTGGTGTAAATGAAGAAATACCAATTTCGGTTAATTTATCAATAATTAACTCTAATTTTGAAGTTTTAATAATTGATTGGTATACATTAATTTCTATTCCGTCTTGTGAAGTTTTTAATTGATCTTCTATTAAGCATTTAATTAAATTGCTTTCACTTTTAATGATTTTAGCTTTATAAGAATTGCCGGTGTTGTTAAACAATTCAAAATAATCTCCATCATTCATCCTTAAAACTTTTTTTATTTGATGAGAAATAGGATTTTTTAAGGATATTTCTTTTCCTTTTATTAAGTCTCTATTTATAAAAAATCTATGCATTTTTTTGCAATACTACAGCCGCCCAATCTCCACTTTCTTGTTTATCAATTTCTAATAAGCCATTATCACTAAATAATTTATTTATTTCTTTATAATTTTCAATTAATATTCCTGAAGCAATAAAGATAGTGTTCTGACTCATTAAATTAACTATATTTTTAATACCTTCCTTAAATAAATATGAATTCAAATTTCCTATAATCATTTCAGGAACAAAGTTTATATCTAAAGATTGTGTTAAATCCTGTTTTTTTGATTCTATGCCTTTAACTTCTGAATCAATTGAATTCTGTCTAGTTGCTTTTACCGACTCATCTTCAATATCTAGACTTAGGCAATATTTTGCACCATATTTAATTGATGCTATTCCTAAAATTCCAGAACCGCACCCTAAATCAAGTACATTAAAACTATTGCTTACATATTTTTTGATTAAAGCTATACACATTTTTGTTGTTGGGTGATGACCAGTCCCAAAAGCCATTGAAGGTTCTATAACAATACCTATATAACCTTCCTTTAAAGAATGATCTTTGCTCGGCAATATTTGAATATCATTTATTTCTATTGATTCAAATTCTTGCTTCTCCCAAACTTCTGAATTTATCTCTTCAATCAATATTTCAGATAAATCAAATACTCCACTAAATAATGATAGTCCTGATTTTAAATTTGATTCCAACTTATCAGTGTTGCTTTTTTTGGGTAAAAATCCTGAAACCATTGTATTTAATTTTTCTAAACCATCGTCAGGATCACCTAATTGCTCTACATATACATTATTGGTTAGAAATTTAGAAAACATTCTTACAACAGGCTCAACAAATTCAGCTGGGACTTTTACACTATACTTTATCCAAATAGAAGATTTATCAGCCAAAATACTAAATACCATTCATAAATTTTCTAAAAATACTTTGTGGTTTATCTTTTTTACTTAACATTATCTCTTTAATTTCATTCAATTTATTTTTTTCATCTTCAGAAAGATTTTTTGGTATTTTTATTTGAATAAAATTAATTTGATTTCCTCTTGATGATCCACCTACATCAGTAAATCCTTTTCCTTTGATAATAAACTTTTCACCATTTTGGGTGCCAGGAGGAATTGTAATTTTGGCATTTTCACTAAGAGTTGGCACTTCTAATTTATCTCCCAAAATAGCTTGAAAAATGTCTAGCTCAATATTTAAAACCACATCCCTACCTCTTCTTGTAAAATATTCATGGTCAGAAACATTGATTTTAAGATAAACGTCTCCGTTAACTGAACTATTCCCAGCATATTCACCTTCGCCTGAAAGCTTTATTGTGTCACCACTTGATACACCTTGAGGTATTTTTACAGAAATTGTCTTTTTTTCTAGTCGCGAGCCATCTCTACAAGTATTACATTTTTTAGTAATTTTCTTTCCAGTCCCAGAACATTCTTGGCATACTGCTGATTGAGCAAATTGTCCAAATATCGTTTTCTGAACTCTTTTTATTTGCCCACTACCATTACAACTAACACATTTTATAAAACTTGATTCATCTTCTGCCCCACTGCCATTACAATCTTTACAGCTTCCTATTCTTTCAACGTATACATCTTTATCTACACCAAAAGCTGACTCCTTAAAAGAAATATTTATTGATTTATGTAAATCTCTACCTTTTCTTCTTGACCTTGATGAAGATTGGGATCCACCAAAAAATGCATCAAAAATATCACCAAAACCTCCAAAATTTTGGAAATCAAAATCCTGAAAATTAGCTTTGACACCATCATGACCAAATTGATCATAGGATTTTCTTTTTTCAGGATCACTTAAAACTTGGTATGCTTCATTGATTTCTTTAAATTTATCTTCAGCGCCCTTACTTTTATTTCTATCCGGATGAAATTCTAAAGCTAACTTCCTAAATGCCTTTTTAATTTCTTCATCTGTAGCATTTTTCCCAACACCCAATATTTCGTAATAATCTCTTTTGGAACTCATTATTTTTTAGTTTTTAATATATTAGATTAACTAGTTTAGATTAAGTATTATTATAAAGTAAAAATAAAAAAAATAATTTAATTATAATTAAAGGAGATTCAATGAAGATTTCATGGATAAATGATGCCGGAATCCGGGCAGAAACATCACAAGGCTTGATTCTATTTAATCATGATGAAAATACTCTTGATGGATCCTCTCAGAAAGATGAAAATACTATAGCTATTTTCTTAAATGAAAACCTGAAAAAAAATTCAGAAAAAAAATTACTAAACTCCACTGTGTCCATTTTTGAACCAGGAGAGTACGAAGTTAACAATATACCTATCCAAGCTCATGCAATACGATTAAATACTGAAAACCTAGATGAGTCTGTAAATATTTTTTCTGTAATTACTGAAGGGATGACAATTTGCTACTTAAATGAAATCTCAAAAATTACAATTCCTGCAAATATTACTGAATCAATAGGAAAAATTGATATCTTAGTATGCTTAAGTGATGACTCCAATGATAAGTCAGTAGAATCTATAAATTCACTACTTAGTAGCTTGGACCCAAAAATATTAATAATTGCTGAAAAAAATTCTAACAACAATACTTCTGAAATTTACGATAAATTAATAAAAGGACTTGGGCATTCACCAGAAGATTCTGTAATTAACGCAAATATAACAAAATCTGGCATATCTGATACTTTGAAGGTATTAAACCTTAGAAAATCCTAAAAGGATACTTATATGACGCTATTTTGATGTTTCCTTGACCTTTTAAATAGCAAAACACCTAAAATTGAAACAAGAACACTAAATATGGATATGCTTGAACTGCCTCCACCACAGCCTCCACCTTCATTTACAACTAAACTTTCATTATCATTCATCTCAGTTTTTTGAACATCTGGAGTAGGTGTTGCTATAACTATTATTTTTTCAGGTTCAGGAGTTGGTACAGGATCTTCTTCGATTTTTAACTCAAAGTCTTCAAAAAGGTAATTTGCATCACTTATAAATTCATCTGGATTAAATGGTAAAGAAGTAATGCTTTGATTGCCCTGAATAATTAGGTAAATACTTTGGCCCACATAATTAACTGTCTTTGGATTAAGATTTATAGTGTAGCGACCTTCAGAAGTAACAACCACTTCAGAAATGTAATCTCCAATTTTTG
>CACNIC010000001.1 GCA_902620405.1 uncultured SAR202 cluster bacterium | reverse complement strand
TATTCATGGATAGAGATGAATATTTTGTGTATACTCTTTTTCCAGGTCTGAAATTTTAGGAGCGATGGCTGAGTGGTTTAAGGCGGCAGTCTTGAAAACTGTTGTGCGTCCGCGTACCGGGGGTTCGAATCCCTCTCGCTCCGCCAATGATCCCACTTTTTTAATTCGGAGTTATAATCAAGTTATGGAAGATATTTGTATAATGTGGTTTAGACAAGACCTAAGACTTATTGATAATCCTGCATTAACCGAAGCAAACAATTCAGGTTTAAAGGTTTTGCCCATATATATTCTTGATGATGTTAATAGTGGTAACTGGAAAATTGGATCTGCATCAAGATGGTGGCTTAATGAGAGCTTAAAAAAACTTAATGCTTCATTAAATAACAATTTATGCTTTATGAATGGTGACTCTATAAATTGTTTAGATAAATTGGCAGATTCATTAAATATTAAATCAGTCTACTTTAATAAATGCTATGAACCATGGAGAATTAAAAGTGACAAAGAAATTAGTAAAAAATTATTTAATAAAGGGATTAAAGTTTACTCATTAAGTGGTTCATTACTTTTCGAACCAGACACAGCTATGAAAGAAGACGGCACGCCATACAAGGTATTTACCCCCTTTTACAGAAAAGGGTGTTTACAAAATTCACCTGAACCAAGAATACCCTTAGAAGTACCAAAAAAAATTAACCTTTATAAACACGAAGAGCTAAGCAGAGAAGAATTAAATTTACTTCCAAAAGGTGACTGGTATAAGAATTTTGAAAATGATTGGTCACCAGGTGAAAGTGGTGCTAGGGAAAAGTTAAATCAATTTTTAGGAACAGGAATAAGTGATTATAAAGATGGAAGAAATTTTCCTTTTAAAAAAAATGTTTCTAGGCTTTCTCCTCACCTTCATCATGGTGAAATATCTCCTAATACAGTTTGGTATGAGGTCAAAGAAAAATCAGAAACAATGGATAGCTACAGAAATAGTGATCATTATTTAAGCGAACTAGGGTGGAGAGAATTTTCATATAATCTTTTATATTTTTTTTCTTTTCTGCCCGAAGAAAATTTACAAAAAAAATTTGATAAATTTCCATGGGATGATAATCAAGAATTATTAACGAAATGGCAAAAAGGTTTAACTGGATACCCTATTGTTGATGCAGGAATGAGAGAGTTATGGAAAACTGGATATTTACACAATAGAGTAAGGATGATTGTGGGGTCATTTCTTGTTAAAAATTTACTATTGCATTGGCATCATGGACAACAATGGTTTTGGGACACCTTGTTGGATGCTGATTTAGCAAACAATAGTGCTAGTTGGCAGTGGGTTTCGGGTAGTGGCGCAGATGCTGCACCATACTTCAGAATATTTAACCCAATAACACAAGGAGAAAAATTTGATCCGAATGGTGATTATATAAAACAATATATACCAGAATTAAGAAATCTTAATGGAAAATTTTTGTATGCTCCCTGGGAGGCCCCAGAAAATATACTACAAAATGCCGGCATAGAATTAGGGAAAAATTATCCTTATCCAGTTGTGGATTTAAGATTATCTCGTGAAAAAGCTCTTAAAGCTTTTGAAAAATTAAAATAAATGCCTCAAATAAAGAAATCAAATCTTCCTGAAAAAACCTGTCTCGTTTGCAAAAGGCCTTACAAATGGAGAAAGAAATGGAAGTCTGTTTGGAATGAAGTTAAATATTGTTCTGAAAAATGCAGAAGAAATAGATAAAAAGTAAAAATGAGTAAAGAAAAAATTTCAATAGTTTGGTTTAAAAAGGATTTGAGAATAAATGACAACTTAGCTCTGTTATCATCAAGTGAGACAAATTTACCTGTGCTTCCTTTATATATATTTGAACCGGACTATTGGTGCCAAGATTTTGCATCTCAAAGGCACTGGGAATTCATTCATGATTGTTTGATTGATCTTAATGAAGATCTGAAGAAAATTGGGCAAAGTTTAATCATTAAAATTGGAGAAACAAAAAATATTTTTGAAAATATTATTAAAAATTACGATATTCAATCTGTATTTGCTCACCAAGAAACAGGAAATAGCTGGACCTATGAAAGAGATAAAGATATAAGAATTTTATTAAAAAATAATAGAATTTTATTTAATGAATTTCCAAATAACGGTGTAGTAAGAGGCTTAAAAGATAGGAATGATTGGTCAAAAATAAGGAATTCAAGAATGTACAAAGATAACTTTGAATCTCCTTTAAAACTTATTCCATTAAAAAGCATTAATACTGACATCCTGCCAAACAGACAAAGTAAATTTTTAAAAAATAAAAGTAATGGAATTACCCAAAAAGGGGGGAGAATTGAAGGCTTAAAAATCTTAGATAGTTTTTTAAATGAAAGGTGTAAGAATTATTTAAAAAATTTATCAAAACCAGAATATTCTGCGGATAGTTCTTCGAGACTTTCTCCATTCCTTAGCAACGGCGTGATAAGTGTTAAAGAAATTATTAATGAGTATAGAAAAAGAAAAGAAAATAACTTCAGTAGTAGTAATGTAAAAGGTTTAAAAAGAAATATTTCAGCCTTTAATTCAAGGCTTTCTTGGAGGTGTCATTTTATTCAAAAATTAGAAGACCAGCCAGATATAGAATTCAAAAGTATGCACTCAGCCTATGAAGGTATTAGAGATGATTTTAATAATGAATTTTTCTTTGCGTCATGGATGGAAGGTAAGACAGGGTTTCCAATAGTTGATGCTTGCATGAGAAGTCTAATAAAAACTGGGTGGCTTCCTTTCAGGATGAGAGCAATGCTAGTAAGTTTTGCAAGTTACAATTTATTAATAGATTGGAAAAAGTCTGGTACATACCTTGCAAAATTATTTACTGATTTTGAACCAGGTATTCATTACAGTCAGATGCAAATGCAATCAGGAGTAACTGGAATTAATGCAGTAAGAATTTATAACCCTATTAAACAATCCTACGATCAAGATCCAGATGGAACATTTATAAAAAAGTGGGTTACCGAGTTAAAATATGTTCACAATACATATATTCACGAACCTTGGAAAATGAATTTAGATTTACAACAAAAATCAAAATGTATTTTGGACCTAGATTACCCAAAGCCAATAGTTGATCACAATCAAACATCAAAATTTGCTAAAAATTTGATATATTCAAAAAAGAAAACTAAAAATTTTAATGATGACGCCGTTAAAGTTTTTAATAAGTTAGGTAGCAGAAAAAAACCTGTATTTAGAAAAAGAGCAATAAAAACATACAGTTATCAATGATAGATTAGTCATTATTTTGATTATTATTAAAATATATTAGAAACTTCATTAAAACTATTTGAAGACTATGAAAATTTTAATGGTAGGTGGCTCTGGAATGGTTGGGACTTTTATTTCTCCATACATTTCAAAGCACCATGAAGTAAAAATATTAGATTTAAAAGAACCTGAGATAGATTGTGAATTTATCAAAGGATCAGTAACTGATGAAAATGCATTAATAAAAGCTTTAGATGGCACGGACTGTTTTATTAATTTAACAATGAAAAATCCTCAAGGAGGATCTTCAACTTTTCAAACAATTGAAGACATAATTGAAAACTATGAACTTAATAATAAAGGTTTGCATTTGTTATTATTTACTGCTCAAAAAATGGGAATTAAGAGGGGCATACAAACTAGCACAATGAGTGTCCACTATAGGGATCCAAGAAGTCTTGAAAATAATGGTTACTATCATAGTGAAGAAAGTATACAAATGGATACCCCTTCGGTTTATGGCCTTACTAAATCTTTCGGGGAGAGGATATGTAATTATTTTTGCAGATGGTTTGAAATGAATATGATTGCATTAAGAATAACTGGCCCTAGAAAAAAAGAAGACTGGGAGAAACAAGTTAAAAGTTCAATATTAGATAACGGCGAATATAATGGAGTTCCAGCTCAAGAAGGGCCAAATTTATGGGTAACTCACGAATATGATCTTGCTAATGCTTATTTAAAATCACTAGATTATATATATAGAGGAAACGGAAGATTCGATAGTATATTTATTGCTGGAGACCCAGAGCAGAAGGAGCACAACTTAAGTAAAGCAAAATATTTACTTGACTGGGAACCGAAAATGAGTCATAAGGATTTAATATGAAAATTGAAAAAATTAATAGCTATTTAGCTAGAAACCAATTTATAGTTGAGGTAATCACTGATAATGGTATCAGCGGGGTTGGACAATCTGCTTGCTGGGCTTACCCTGAAGCAGTTAAGGCAATTGTTGAAAAATTCAATAATGTGCTAATTGGAAAAAACCCTTTCATGATTGAAGAAATTAATCAGTTGCTTATGAGGTCAGGGCCTTTCAGGGGATCTGTTCTATCTGGAGCTATTTCATGCATTGATATTGCCCTTTGGGACATAAAAGGAAAATATTTTGAAACTCCTATATGGAATTTATTAGGTGGAAAAGTTAGAAATAAAATAAGACTCCATTTGCTTTTAGGGATCATATATGGAAATAGTAAATCAAAAAATGAAGGTTTATACGAAAGCGCAAAAAAAGCAGTAAAAGATGGGTTTACAGCCTTAAAAATAGATCCTCTTCCGGATAATTATTACGATTTATCACTTGATCAGCTGGTAAAAGAAACAGTAGAAACTGTTGCGGCTCTTAGGGAAGGAGCTGGGGCTGAAGTTGATATCATTTTAGAAATACATAGAAAACTAACACCGATGACATCAATTCATCTTGCTGACTCAATTAAAGAATTCAACCCAATGTTTTACGAAGATCCTATTCAAATTGATAGCATAATTTCTCAATCCGAAATTGCAAAAAGAATCTCAATTCCCGTAGCTAATGGTGAAAGAATGCATTCAATATGGGAATTTAGAGAATTATTAAACCATGGTGGGCCACAATATGTTAGGCCTGATGTTGGGTTAGCAGGGGGTATCACGCAAACAAAGAAAATTGCTTCAATTGCAGAGTCTTATCATTCTGCTCTGGTTATGCATAATTTTCTTGGTCCAGTTTTAACAGCTGCTTCTGTCCATATTGATGCCTCAATACCAAATTTTATAACACAAGAGTTCTCTTTAGGAGACGAATCTGAAAAAAATAATTATTTAATTTCATCCTTAAAAAGAGATGGCGGGTATATTTTGACACCTGAAAATCCTGGACTAGGTATTGAAATTGATCAAGAAAAAATAAAAAATGTACCCTATGAGCCACTTGATCTTGGAGATCAAATTCCTTATAGAAATGACGGGTCTAATGCATTTTCAGTTTAAATAATGAACCAAAATAAAGATTACGATAACAAAATTAACGAAGAAGACCTAGGGCCTTTAAAACTTAAAATTTCTCCTAGAAGAGGACTTATAATTATAGGTATAATTTTTATAATTATCTTAATTTTTGGAATTTTTGCTTTATTAATTGACTACATATTAAGAACTTAATCATTTCTTTGAAAATTATCTTCTACTGATTTTTCACTTCCTACATTTCTATCTTTCCAATTAACCGATTTAGTTAAAAAAGATAAAATAGATAAAATCCCTATTATTGCAGTAATAATGGTTACAATTGGGTATAAGATACCATAGCTAACCCCTTGCTTAGATCTGTATGAAGATATAACCCATGAAATAGTAAGCAGCCCCCAAATAGTATAAGCAATCATTTCTTTAGATCTGGTTAATTTTTGACCAAAAAATTCACCCATTAATATAAAAATAGGCATTAATCCCATTGATAAAAATAAAAACAATAGAATGAGAAATGGTATCAATTTATTATTAAAAAATGGAAAAATAGATTTAGACATACCATCCAGGGCTTCTTTTTCATTTGAGTATGAAAATGTTGATACTCTTTCTGTTCCATCAAATACTTTTAAAATATGGCCATTCCTTGTAATACTTCTCCCAAGTTCAAAATCATCTAATATTTTGCTTTTAATTGACTTATGGCCTCCAATTGAAAAATAAGCGCTTTTTCTAAAAAGTAAAAATTGACCGAAAGCAGAAGAAAATATCGGATTTTTATTAGAAAAAATAATTGGAAGGCAAGAAAAAATAAACCATCCAATTGTTACAGATAATATTTTATCAACTACAGTTTTAGTTATTCTGTTAGGAAACAATGATAACAAATCAATATCATTTCTATTCATCTCACTGATAGCTTCAGCAATTGTATTTTTTTGCAATTTAGTATCAGCATCAATAAAAAGAAAAAAATCTCCATTTGCGTACTTACTTAATTGATGACATGCCCAATTTTTTCCTGTCCATCCGCTTATTTTTTCTTTACCTTTATGGACTCTAATAAATTCATAATTTTTTGATACTTCCTTTGCCACCTTGTAAGTGTTGTCTTCAGAGTCATCATCAAGAATAATTATTTCTAAATTTTTATAAGATTGATCAATCAATGAATAAATACATCTTTTAATGTTATTTTCTTCATTTCTTGCTGGAATTAAGATTGATACAAGATTATTTAAATCATTCTTGTCATAAATAATAGGCTTTTTTATAAAAATTAGGTTTATTATCCCTAAAAAACTAACAAGGATTGAAAAAGCAAAAAGAGAGTAGAAAATAAATAATAAAATAATCTCGATAAAATTTACCATAATCATGCCTTCTTTAATCGTACCCAGTTTCTAAATATAATTTTTTGATCAAATTCCTTCTTGTGCTTATACATTACTAGTAAAAAATTAAATAAATAAATAAATAAATATTCAATTTCAAAAGAAAAGAGTAAAACCCATATTAATATTCCCAGCCATCCAAACATAATTGTCCAAAAATGTGTTTTTTGTATCAAATGAGAGAAAGCCATCATAATGCATATTAATGGACCAATTATACCTGAGGAAATTGCAAGCCATAATCCGCATGTAACAGACAATGATTTGCCACCTTTAAATTTTAAAAAAGGCGAAAATATACTTCCAGTAATTGCTGAAACACAAATTAAAAATAATCCTATTCCCTCAAAATCATTTTTTAAAGCTATATATATTGGAAAAAATGCTTTAGATATATCTAAAAATATTGCTATTAATCCTACTTTAATGCCAGATAGTTTTAATGCATTTGTTCCACCAGGATTATTATCTCCAACTTCCCTGATGTCTTTTTTTGAAAAAACATAACCAAGTATTAAAGACCATGGAATTGATGATGAAATAAAACTTATTAAAATCAATGAATATAAATTCATAAAAAACCTCTATAAATTAATTTAAAAGATTGATTTTAAAATTACAAACTTAAGTTAGCTAAGATAGTAGGTAAATGAATTTAGGCCGAATTCATAAATAACCCATGCTCTGACAATGAAGAATAAGGTTACAAGGAATATTATCCCAAATAAAGATGCAATGAAGCTTGCTCCAAGAAGCAATATCCAGGGATTTACAGTAAGTGTCTTTGTGTCTGATTCTTCCATTTTTAATATGATATCATTCAATTATTATGAATGAAACACTTACAGAGTTTTTAAATTTAATTTTCTCAATTTTATCAATTGTTTCTATACTGCTTGCTTTATCAATACTTGCGGTTTTTTTTCTTAAAAAGCCTAAAAATAAATTTATAATTTTTTTAAAAAATAGTATCAATGATTACCATATTCTATTTGCATGGACAATTGCTTCTTTAGCTTCAATTGGAAGCTTATTTTACTCAGAAATATCTGGTTTTGTTCCTTGTACCTACTGTTGGTATGAAAGAATTGCAATGTACCCTCTAGTTATTGTGCTTGGAATAGGAATACTAATCAAAGACAATAAATCATGGTTATATGGTTTGCCATTATCAATTATAGGTTTACTAATAACTATTTATCATTATCAATTGCAAATGTTTCCAAATCAAAATTCACCAACATGCTCAACAGAAGTTAGCTGCACAGGAACATGGATAAAAGAATTTGGATTCGTTACTATGCCATTTATGGCATTATCAACTTTTTTACTTATTTCTGTATTATTATTAATACCTAAAATAAAAAATTATGGCGACACGTAAAAATATAAAAACTAAAAGAAATTTAACTCCGATATTTGTTGGTGCAATAGCTGGTCTAGTACTGATTTTTTTTCTTGCTCTATTTTTTATCCAACCTTCATCTGAAGAAAACTATTTAGGCGGAAATATTAATGTTACTGGTGATCAACTGCCTGACCTTTCCATAGATTTTAATAGGGATTGTGTTTTTTTTGAAAACTTAAATTTTTGCCAACAACTTGAACCAGCAGCAAATATGAAGGCCCCAGTAATCAATGGAACTGACTTAAATGGAAATACAATAACATCTGAAAATAATTCACCCACAATATTATTATTTTTAGCTCATTGGTGTGGTTACTGCCAAGTTGAAGTTAAAGAAATACAAGACTGGATTGAAGATGGTGGTGATATGGGTCGTGTAAAAATGTTTTCAATATTAACTTCAATTAATTCTTCTCAACCTAATTACCCTCCTGATAAATGGCTAAATTCAGAAGGATGGAGTTTTCAGTCTTTTACAGATAATGAATTAAATGGCGTAGCTCAGCACTTCGGAATAAGAGGTTTTCCTTTTTGGGTTTTGATAGATAGCGATGGAGAAATTGTTACAAGGTTATCTGGATCTTATACAAAAGATCAGTTTGAGATCATTTTAAGTAATTTAGACAAGTACGATAAAGAAAATTAAATCTACAGATTAATATTTTGTGGAAATAAAATTATCTGATTTAATATATTCATAATTTATAAATATCTTTTTACTTATCATTTAATTCTCTAAAATCAAAAGGTGAACAAAGAAAATATAAAAAAGTTAATATCATTAATCATACAAGAATCTGGAGACAAACATACTCGAGATGGCTTAAAGGGCACTCCAGAGAGAGTTGCAAATCTTTATGAAGAACTGTTATCAGGTTATAAAAAGGATATTAATGAAGTAGTAAATAATTCTTTATTTAAAACAACATTAGATGACATGATTGTGGTTAAAAATATCGAATTTTCAAGTATTTGTGAGCATGAAATGACACCTTTTTTTGGCATGGTAAATTTAGGCTACATACCAAATAAAAAGATAATTGGCCTCTCAAAAATTCCAAAAATTATTGAAATTTTTTCTAAAAGACTTCAAGTTCAAGAAAATTTAACTAATCAAATTTCATCTGCTTTAGACTCAATAATATCTCCACATGGTCTGGGTGTTGTTGTGGAGGCGAGACATACCTGTTCAATTATGAGGGGTGATAATTTTTCAAGTTCAAATTTAATTACAAGCTCAATGCATGGTTCGTTTAGAAGCAATTCTAAGACTAGGCAAGAATTCTTAAGTCATATAGAAAAAAATATTTTATGAAGGATCAAATAATATTAAAAGGTCTTAAATCTGAATGCATTATAGGCATTAATGATCATGAAAGAAAAATAAAGCAAAGAATAATTATTAATATGACAATATTTCATGATTTTTCAAACTTAAATGATGATATTAAAAAAACAATTAATTACTCTGAGATTTATAAGTTCACAAAGAAATTCATTTCTGGAACAAATTATTATTTAATTGAAACTCTTGGAGATAATCTGGCAAAAAAAATAATTGAAAAATTTGGAGTAAAAAAAATAAATCTTGAATTATTTAAACCCTCTGTATATGAAAATGACGAAACAGTGTCAATCAGATTAGAAAGAGAATTAAAATAATTTTTTTATTAATAAGATTAAAGAAATAATATAAAATCAAATAATGCTATCTGTTGGATGTATAAAAGAAAATAATGATAATGACTTTAGAGTATCTATTACTCCAGAAACTTCAAGAAAATTAATTAACAAAAACATTAATGTCCACATTGAAGAAGATTGTGGATTAAAATCTGGATTTAGCAATGACAATTATATTGATGCAGGAGCAAAAACATTTAAAACCAGAGAATCTCTAATTGAAAAATCAGATATTATATTATCTATAAATCCTCTAGATATAAATTTTAATGACATTTCAAAAAATATTAATTCAAAAATATTTATTGGAAATTTTAACTTTAACAATTCTGTTCCGGATAGTAGATTTACTTTTTTGGCTTTGGAAAAAATCCCAAGAATTGCAAGAGCGCAGTCAATGGATATACTTTCCTCTCAAGCTTCAATTGCAGGCTATCAAGCATCCCTTCTTGCAGCTAATCATTTAAATAAATACTTTCCAATGCTTATAACTGCTGCTGGTACTATTTCTCCGGCAAAAATTTTAGTAGTGGGTGCTGGCGTAGCTGGTTTACAAGCAATAGCAACTTGCAACAGACTGGGAGCAAAGGTTACTGGATTTGATGTTAGAGAGTCCACTAAGGAGCAAGTAGAGAGTGTAGGAGGTAAATTTTTACAACTGGATTATGAATATAATGATTCAGATAAACAAGGTTATGCAAAAGAGCAGTCAAATGAAATACAAAAAAAACAAAATGAAATGCTTTCTAAATATATAGAAAATTCTGATTGTGTAATTACAACTGCCGCTATTCCCGGGAAAAAAGCCCCAAAGATTATAACAAGTGATAATGTTCAAAATATGAATCCTGGAAGTGTAATTATTGATTTAGCTGGAGAAAGTGGAGGAAATTGCGAATTAGGAAAATATGGCGATGTTGAGACCCATTATGGTGTAATAATTAATAAACCAAAAAATATAACAAATATGGTTGCAGAGCACTCGAGTTTAGTTTTTTCAAGAAATGTTGAATCATATTTAAATTTAATAATTAAAGAGAATAAAATTAAGTTAGATTTAAACGATGAAATTATAAAATCCACCAATCTTAATTTGGGAGAATCAGATGAATAATGAAATTTACTTAATTATAGTATTTGTGATGGCAATGATGCTTGGATATGAACTCATAAAAAAAATTCCACCAACTTTACACACTCCCCTAATGTCTGGAACAAATGCGATTTCAGGAATTGTAATAATAGGTTCGATTTTAGTTATAACAAGTAGTTCCAGTTTACTAATTAATATTTTAGGTTTTGCATCTCTATTATTAAGCAGTATAAATGTTTTCGGTGGATTTATTGTTACTGACAGAATGTTAGAAATGTTTAAAAAACCTAAAAATCAGGGTAAAAAATAATGGATTCAATATATATAATTTTTTATTTTATTTCTTCTATACTTTTTATTTTAGGCATAAAGATGTTAAGTAGTCCTGCTACAGCAAGAAGAGGAAATTTTATTTCTTTTTTAGGAATGATAATTGCCGTAACTACTACCCTACTTATTGTTAATTATAATTTGAGATCAATTATATTTATTGCTTCAGGGATTTTTTCTGGAGGGATTATTGGCTTAATTTTTGCTAAAAAAGTTCAAATGACCTCTATGCCTCAAATGGTGGCGATATTTAATGGGCTTGGAGGATTAGCTTCATCATTAATTGCATTTTCAGAAATAATTAAATCTGATACAACCATTTCTTTAAATATAATTTCTGTCAGTATACTTATAAGTATTCTTATTGGGTCAGTGACATTTTCAGGAAGTATTACCGGTTTCTTAAAATTGCAATCAATAATTACCGGTAAGCCAATACTAATTCCATTAAGAAATTATTTAAATTTTATTCTTTTAATTTCAATAATTGCTTTGATGATTACTAGTTTCTTTTTTGTCGAATACACATTTCTTTTTTACATTTTAATTAGCTCTTGCCTTTTACTGGGAATTTTAATTGTATTGCCAATAGGTGGGGCTGATATGCCTGTTGTAATAGCATTATTAAACTCATATTCAGGAATTGTTGCAGCTTTTACAGGATTTATTTTTGGCAATATTGCTCTAATAATTAGCGGATCTCTAATTGGCGCTTCAGGTCTAATTCTGACAAGAATTATGACTAAAGCTATGAATAGATCTCTGGCAAATGTGGTTCTTGGCGGGTTTGGTGCAACAACTGAAACAAGTAATCAAGAAGTATCTGATAAAACCTATAAATCTGGATCAAGTGATGATGTAGCATCTATTTTAGAATATTCAGAAAAAATAATAATTGTTCCTGGGTATGGTCTAGCAGTTGCTCAGGCTCAACATTCAATTAAAGAATTATTGGATATTTTAGTTAAGCAAGGTAAAAATGTAATTTTTGCTATTCATCCTGTAGCGGGAAGGATGCCTGGGCATATGAATGTATTGTTAGCTGAGTCAAATATTGACTATGAACTTTTATTAGATCTTGACCAAGTTAATGAAAAGTTTTCTCAGACTGATGTTTCTATAATAATAGGAGCAAATGACGTTGTTAATCCAGCAGCAAAGTTAGATGAAAGTAGCCCAATTTATGGTATGCCAATACTAGATGTTGAAAAATCAAAATCAATTGTTGTTATTAAAAGATCAATGAACCCAGGTTTTGCTGGTCTTGATAATGATATTTTTTATAATGAAAAAACTATTATGTTTTTTGGTGACGCAAAAAACTCTATAGATTCATTAACTAAATCTTTTAAAGAACTAAATTAGAGATCCATTGAAGTGATTCGAACACTGGGTATCAGGCAAAGAAATCTTAATAACTAATCTTCAAATTTAACATTTTTACTACTTAAATCTGGTAAAAAATTATCTTTAATGTAGTCCCAATTAAATTCTATCCCTAATCCTGGCCCCTGAGGTATTTTTACATATCCATCATCATCCATTGGGTCACAAGGGTTATTAAGAAATGGAGGGCATTGATCTCGATCTTCCCCTGGCCTTGTAAGACCTCTTTCATAATATTCACATTGTTCTTCAACTGTAGACCCAAGAATAGCTAGGTTGCCATATCCTCCAACATGCATTTCACATTGCATACCTAAAGATTCATACATTGCTATAGCTTTTTTATTACCTGTAATTCCACCAAAACTCACATCTATTCTTCCCATATCAGATGCCCTTTGGAAAGCCCAATTTCCTCTGCTATAAAAACTACCAGGCTCCATTTCAGGTCCTAAAATATTTATTTTAAGTTCCTTGGTTAATTGTTTATAAGGTTCTATCCTTCTTTCATCCATTGGATGTTCGAGCCAATAATAATCTAATTTTTCTAGCTGCCTCCCCACCATAATAGATTCTTGGTATGTATAGACACTCCAAGGATCAAGCATTAAAACAATATTATCCCCAACAGCTTGCCTTACTGCTTCACATACTTCTATATCTTTTTTTGGAAAACTGGGTTTTCCTGGTGCTGGACATTTATTTACAGGATCCCAAAAAATATAAGCATGCACTTTAAAAGCTTTGTATCCTCTTTTTACCGCATCTTTAGCATGTTGGGCATAAACATCGGGATCCCCTAAATTAGGATAAGTGCTAGCATAAGCTAAAACTTTATCTCTTGCCCCTCCAAGTACCTTATAAGTTGGAGAATTAGCTATTTTACCCATGATGTCCCATAATGCACAATCAACAGATCCGACAGCAGTTTCTGAAAAACCTCTATGTGCCATCATCCATTGCCATAATCTTTCAATATTTCTAGGATCTTGCCCGACGAGTAAGGGCTTAATGATGTTTTCTGTAATATCTATTGACGGAGGTTCATAATACGATCCCCAGCCGTATACAGTATCAAAGCCATTGACCCCTTCATCTGTAATTACCTTAATAAGACCATTAGGTACACGCCTCTTTGATCCTATTTTTCCATAACCCCATTTAGTGCTATATTGTTCAGATTCAACTGAGAATCTAATAATTTGAACATCCGTAATTTTCATTTTCCCTCAACTTATATAACAATCATTTATGGATCTAAATATTATTTTGAATAGGCCATAATTCTATATTACCTTCTTTGATTTTAATTTTAAAACCACAATCAAAGATGATTCTATTAGGTGACCTTTGTAAAAGGATTAGGGTTGCATAAATAATTTAATCTAATTTATTATTTTTAATTACTAAGAAAAAATTTATATCAATAATTTTCAAACTTAAAAATATGGCGCCCCTGCCGTGATTCGAACACGGGACACCCGGTTTAGGAAACCGGTGCTCTATCCTCTGAGCTACAGGGGCTAAGGGCATATTTTAAACCTAATACTCTGACAATGGTAGTAGATATTTCAAAATTGGGGGGCTTGAATTATTTTTGTTAGTATAAGAAATATGAATAAAAAAAATTTATCAAACCAAAATACTGAGGTCTATAAAAACTATCTGAGAGTATTGCCATTTTTTAAAGAATTAGTTTTTGATAGTAGTAATTCAATTAGCAATTATTGGTCAGAAGAAATTAATGGGTTTGAATATATTTTTGAGGCTAGTCCATCAATAATTAATAATTTAAGGCATCATTGTCATCATATTACAGGCGAATTACCTTATGAATACAGGGATCATCATAATTATAATGCGCCGAAATTTAAATCTAAACTTGAATTATTAAACACTTTATTAGAAGAAGATATTTTAGTTCCTGAGCCAAATATCTTAGGTGGATTTGGTCATAATATTAATGGAAAATTAATCAATAAAGATACTTTAAAATATCATGAATCACTAATTGCACTAAAAAAATATGGACTCTTAAATGAAATAAATGAAATAAGCAATCCTGTTATTTGTGAAATTGGTGCTGGTTGGGGAGGTTTTACTCACTGCCTCACAGAGTCTATCAATAATTCAAAGTTTGTAATAGTAGATTTAGCAGAAACATTAATATTTTCTTACCTTTATCTTTCAGAACTATACCCAAATAAAGAGGTTAAGTTATTTAATTATGAAGCATCTTCACTTAATGAGTGTGATTTTTTACTAATGCCAAGCAGTAAATTTATAGATTTCGAAGGTGAAATTGATCTGACAGTAAATTTATGTTCTTTTCAAGAAATGACATCACCGCAAGTAGAGGAATACATTAAAAAAGTAAGTAATCAAAAATCTAAATTTATCTACTCTTTAAACAGAGATCTTAATAAGAATAACGCTGACCTAAAAAGATCAGTTAGTCAAATTATTTCTGATCATTATGAAATTAATTTTATAAAGTTACTAAATATTACTTACACCGATATTAATCCATTAAATAACAATATGAGTTTAAGAAAAATGATTAAAAGCAATTTAAGAAAAATACTAAATAAGTCTTCAGAAAATATTAACTTTTCTTACCAACACATTATTGGAAAAATTAAATAAAAATGTTGAACAAAGTTATAAAAGTAAGTTTAGGTATTCCCGTTTATAATGAATCCTTATTTTTAAAAGACACAATTGAGTCTTTATTGAATCAGAGTTATTCAAATTTAGAAATTATTGCAATTGACAATTGTTCATCTGATAGCAGTTACGACATTTTAAAAAAATATTCAGAAAAAGATAGAAGATTAAAAGTATATAGGAACGATGCGAATATAGGGTTGTCAAATAATTTTAATTTACTTACAAAAAAATCTGAAGGAAAATATTTTTCTTGGATTGGAGCGCATGATATTTATAATAAATTTTATGTCGAAAAACTTTTATCAAAAATAATTAAAGACGATAAGACTTCAGTAGTTTTTTCAAATGTGTCAAACATTGGGAGTAATAATGAAGTAATAATTGAAAAAAAAGATACGGGTTTCGAATTAATACACAATAGTAAATTTATAAGGTTACTAAAGCTCCCTTGGGCAATTAAGGGAAGTGGAGATATTGTCATGGGGATGTTTGAAATGGAAAAATTAAAAAAAACAGATTTATTTTCCAAATCAGTTTTATGGGCGGATGTTTTTTTGGTTTACCAATTAGCCAGCATCGGAAAAATTAAAAGGGTAGATGAAGTTTTAAGAAGTAGGAGATATTTCAGGGAAGATGAAAGTAGTTTTGACTCTTGGGAATCAAAATATAAACATTTAACTAAAAGATTTCGTGGGCCCAGAGAAATAGGTGATTCCAAACCGAGTATTTTTTTATATTTTCCTGTTTTATTTATGTGCTGGAAAATATTATTTGAAATTGGAATAAAAACAATTCTGAATCCTATAAATTTAATTATGAGTATATACTTATTGACAATCTTTATTTATAAAAAAAGGCATGCTCTAGTAATTGATATTAAAAGTTTTTTTCAGAAAAACTAACTGACTCCCAAAGCATTTTTAAAGTGATAACAAATGTAATCAATGTCATCTTCACTAAGGTTGTTTCCATTAGGTAAGCATATTCCGTAGTCTGATAATTCATATGTTATTGGGTTTTCATCGCGCATGTTTTTATTTACATAATTTTTAAATGGTGGCATTGCACTTAAAGGATAAAATAAAGGCCTCATATCTATTGTATGTTCATCAAGCATAACCTTAAAGTCTTCTTTTTTTATTCGATAATCTTTTAATAATGCTGTTGTTATCCAATATGTATGATCAACATTATCTGTTGATGGACTCAATTTTAGATTCGGTACAGTAGAAAGTCTTTTTTGGTATTCACCAAATAACCATTTTTTATATTCAATCAATTCATTAATTCTTCTAAGTTGAGCAAGTGCTAGTGCTGCCTGTATATTGGTCCATCCGTAATTAAATCCTAATACATCTGACCAGTAATATTTTCCTTTTCCGTCTTTTGGCTTATCCATTCCATGATGGGACATAAGTTTGGCAGAATTGTACAAATCCTGGTTGTTTGTGCAAAGCATACCGCCTTGGCCTGACATAATTAGCTTCGTAGCATTAAAACTAAATAATGAAATGTCTCCAAATGTGCCAGCTAAATTACCTTTGTATTTAGCCCCAATGCCCTCTGATGCATCTTCAATAATAAATAAGTTATTTTTTCTACAAACATCTAGTATTTCATCCCATTCTGGCATATTTCCTAACAAATCAACAACGACTACAGCCTTGGTATTCTTAGTTATTGATTTTTCAATTTGACTAGCAGTAATGCACCAAGAATCTGGATCTACATCTACAAGAACAGGCTTTGCACCAACGTAAATTACTGGTGCTGCCGAAGCAACCCAAGTCATATCAGGTACTATAACTTCATCTTCTGGATTTAAATTTAAAGTTAGCATGGCTAAGTGAATAGCATCTGTACAATGTGATGTCGGAAGGCAGTATTTATATCCTATATAATTTGAAAATTCTTCAGTAAACTCGTCAATATAATATGACATTTTAGGTCCCCATCCATCTTTAATAGCTTGAGAAACTAAATCGATCTCAGCCTGCGTTATAGATGGTCCTGCAGATGGAATTCTTCTTGAGCCTTTTTCATTCATCTGCAAAACCTAATTATCTATAATTCTGACCAATATTCCCCAATAACGAACTTCTTTTTTTGGGTTAAAGTTTGAGTCTGTTCTTGTTCTTGTTGATTATAAAATTTTAATGGAAAAATTCTAAAATCAATACTTAACCTAGATTTTCCTGTCAAATTATCTTTATTGCCATGAAGTGAATTAGCACCGTCAAAATTGGCAACCTGGCCGTAATCAACTTCCATACATACATGGTCATCAGAATCAGGATCTCCTATCCAAACTGCATTAGTGTCCCAAGCATTAGTGAAAGGTAACCAGAAATTCATTTCATGAGTGTTGTGTCCAAAATCTGAGTCTTTATGGTACTGCCCCACAGCAATATTATTTGGTTGATGTATTCTAAATGAAGGGTAAGTTTGATATAGAATTTGTTCGCCTCTAAAGATTTCAAGATTGCTTATATAACTACTTACAAAGTTTCTATATAGATTAGTAAATTCATCCTTTTTCATCTCCTCATAAAACTTATCATGCAAAATTGTATTTTGATCTTTAATTATTTCTAATTTTTCTGGAAATTCGAAAATTTCATGAATCATATCAAGCTGGTCAACATCCATCATTTTTTGAACTGTTTCTTTAAATGGAAATTTAGAGCTATCGTAGTCATATAATGTAAACTTACTCATAATTTATAACTCCTTATTGAACAATTAAATTTAAATTAACACTTTCCCTATAATATTTTTATTTATAAGATTAATAATAATCATATCACTGTTAGGTATTGCAATAAACTATTAATTAATCATATGAAAGCCTTAATTTTAGCTGCTGGAAAAGGGACAAGGTTATTTCCTGCAACTAAGTCAACCCCAAAACCATTGATGCCTTTGGCTGGCAAGGCAACACTAAATTATATTATTGATGAAATTCTAAAAAGTGGAATTTCAAATATTGGCATAGTAGTTTCAAAAGATAATTACGATCAAATTTTTAAATTTATTAAAGATAATTATAGTGACATAGAAATCAATTTGATAGTGCAAAATAAGCAATTAGGAGTTGCACATGCAGTAAAAATCTCAAAAGAATACATTAAAAATGACGATTTCATTTTATACCTAGGAGACAATCTTTTCGAAAATGGAATAATTAACTTAGTAAAAAAATTTTCAAAGAGCAAAAATAATATTATCTCTTTAAAGTCGGTAGAAGACCCTAGAAGATTCGGAGTTGCAGAAATTGATGACAAAGGAATTCTTGTAAGAATAACTGAAAAACCAAAAGTCCCAAAAAGTAATTTTGCAGTCACAGGAATATACGCATTTAAAAATATCGTTTTTGAATTTATAGATAAAATTTCTATATCGGAAAGAGGAGAATATGAGATAACAGATGCAATTAAATTATTAATAAAGTTTAATAATGTTGAATCAATAATTAATAATGGCTGGTGGATTGATACAGGTAGTCATAATGATTATTTATTGGCTAATAAATTTATGATAATTGAATCAAATAATAAAAATTTAAGTACCAATAAAGATTTTTTTTGCTACAGAAATACTAAATTAATAGATTCAGAAATAATAAAGTATTCGTCAATTGGCAAAGATGTAGTTATTGAAAATTCTAAAATAGAAAATTGCGTAATATTAGATCAATCTAAAATAAAAAATTATCATTTAATTAATTGTATTTTAAGTAAAAATACCACCTTAATTAACGACAATATTCATATCAAGATTCTTGAAAATAAGATAATATGATGAAGATAAGTAATTTAATTTATATTTTAAATCCAATCATTCTTGGAATTTTCTTTGTTTTGCTTCTTTTTTCATCAAATCTAGGTGAAATAATTATTCCTCTTGAGTTATTTTCATTAATATTAATTGTGACCTTGTTTGAAGCCATTATATTCATAATTTTATTTATCATATTTAGTGACCTACCAAAATCTTCAATCTTATTAACGATTATTATGTTTATATTTTTATCATATGGTTATTTTTATGATTTATTTAACCAAATAGACTTTCTGGGGGATATATTTAGGCACAGATACCTAGTGCCATTGATATTATTGTTTTATGTTTTTTTATTATTTTATTTAAGAAGAAAAGATAGAGATTTAAATGGTCTTTCCAGAATTATTTTTTTATCCATAACTTGTTTAATTTTAATTAACATATTTCAAATAATTTCTTTCAACCAAAAAACATCAAGTACTTTAACTGAAAACCTAAATATTGAATATAAAAAAAGTGAAAATTCACCAGACGTCTTTCATCTAGTGCTTGACATGTACCCTACAAATGAAATCCTTGAGTCAAGATTCAATTTTAATAATGATAAATTTTCTGAAGAATTAAATTTATTGGGATTCAGGAATGAAGATTTAAAAGCTAATTATATAAGAACTATGTACTCTTTGCCTTCTACATTTAACATGAGTCATTTCTACAACTCGAGTCCAGATGAAATCATTTATATGAAGGAAACTTTAAAAAAATTCCATAAATCAGTTGAGGGACAAATAGCAAAGAAATTGGGTTATCGTGTAAATGAAATATCTACAAATGACGTGAGTGGTTTTCATTCTTCATTTTTAGGAGACTTTTCGAGAGTCTTTGTAAGAACAAACTTATTAAGGGTAATAGATGATTCCCCAATCCCTCTTCATAACTTGTGGATTAATAAAAATCAAAAATATTTTTTAGAAAATATAGAAAAATTAAATGATATTTCAAATGATCCCAACAAGACTTGGACATATTTCTACAGCAGGCCACCTCACCCTCCATTTATTTTTAATGAAAATGGTTCAAAAAATTTGAATGCTAATCCATATAATACATTCTCCGAAGACTTAAGTGACTCTTGGACAATTGAAGAAAAAGTTAATTTTATTAATCAATTAAAATATGTAAACAAAAAAATTATTGAAGTAATTAGGCAAATTTTATCTAATTCAAATAATGTAATAATCATTATTCACTCTGATCATGGAATTAATAATATGTCAGGCACCGACAATCTAATAAATGGAAAACTCCCTAAAGATATATATGAAGAGTTATTTTCAACTATTAGCTATATCTATGTCCCAAATTTTTGCACAAAAGAAATAGATTCAATTAATACAAATATAAATATTATTCCTACTTTATTAAGAACTTGCTTTGATATTAATTTTAAAAATAAAGAAAACCTTCAATTCTGGAATGCAAGCAATCAAGAAGAATTTATATTAATTGAATAGGCTAAATTATTATTAATTTTGAAATTAACCACTTGTAGTGCTTTCTTAAATAATTAGCAAGATCAATTAAAAACAGGATAATATAAAGTAAATCTTTGGAGGTTTTTATATGGATGTAATAATTTTTTGTGGAGGCAGAGGCTCGAGGATGAGTGATGAAACTTATGATAAGCCAAAGCCTATGATCAATATTGGAGACAAACCCATTCTGTGGCACATAATGAAAATGTATTCTAATTTTGGATTTAACCGATTTATTTTAACTTTAGGATATAAGGGCTCAGTAATTAAAGAATGGTTTAATACCAATTTAACTAATGAATCCTGGAGTATTGAATTTGTTGAAACTGGAATTGATTCTGAAAAAGGTGCAAGATTAAAAAAAGTTGAAAAACATATTATTTCTGAAGATTTTCATGTAACTTATGGTGACGGTGTAAGTGATATAAATATAAACAAACTTGTCGACTTTCATAAGAATCATGATGGTGTGCATACTATGACTGTTGTAAGGCCTCCATCAAGATTTGGATTTGTTTCTTTAGACGGAAATATTGTTGATGAATTTGAAGAAAAACCGCAGATGCAGTCCGGATTTATAAATGGTGGATTTTTTTTATTTAATAAAGTTATATTTAATTATCTTAATGACAGGGATGATTGTGATTTAGAATATGGAACACTTGATGTAATTGCTCATGAAAAGAAATTATATGCTTACAAACATGATGGTTTTTGGCAATGTATGGATAATATTCGTGAAAAAGAATATTTAGATGAAATGATAAAAACAAAAAATACACCTTGGCTAAAGAAAAATGTTTGAAAATATATTTAACCAAAAAAAAGTTTTAGTTACTGGAAACTCTGGGTTTAAAGGAAGTTGGTTAACATTGTGGCTCAGAAATCTTGGGTCTGAAGTGCATGGTATATCTTATATGCCTCCTTCTAAAACTAACATGTTTGAATCTTTAGGGATTGAAAATAAAATCGAATCTTTTCATAAATTAAATATTGCTGAAAATCAATATGAAGTTAATAAAATTGTCAACATAATTAATCCTGACTTTGTTTTTCATTTAGCAGCTCAGCCTTTAGTTTCAGTTTCCTATCAAGATCCTCTGTTCACAATCAAAACTAATGTGCTCGGAACAGCAAACATATTAAGTTCAATTAAAGATCTTAAAAAAGAAGTTACTTCTGTAATAATTACAAGTGACAAATGTTACGATAATCTAGAATTAGAAAGAGGTTATAACGAGAAGGATTTGCTTGGCGGTAAAGATATTTATAGCGGATCAAAAGGTGCTGCAGAGTTAATAATTAAATCTTTTTATAATTCTTTTTTTAAAAATCATGAATACAAATCTACTGTAGTTTCAGCCAGAGCAGGAAATGTAATTGGTGGTGGTGATTGGGGCAAGGATAGAATTATTCCAGATGCAGTAACATCATGGAATAAAAATAAAAAATTATCAATTAGGAATCCACTTTCAACAAGACCTTGGCAACATGTATTAGAACCTATCAGTGGCTATTTAACATTGGCTAGTAAACTCTATTTAGATAAAAATTTAAATGGCGAGAATTTTAATTTTGGCCCAAATGGAACAAGTAATAAAACTGTAAAAGATTTGATTGATAAACTTTCTAAAAGGTGGGGCTTTAAAGAAGAAAGTGATTCATACTCAATCAGGCATACCGACGATTTTCATGAAGCTGGCTTACTCCAGCTTGATTGTTCTAAGGCTAATAACATACTTAATTGGAAACCCAACTTATCCTTTGATCAAATGATAAATTTATCTGCAGATTGGTATAAAGAATTTTATGATACTAATGACTTAGAAGGAATGGTTCTTGCTTCTGAAAATCAAATTAAAAACTATATAAAAATTGCAAAGGGAAAAAATTATTCTTGGACAAAATAATGGATGAAATAAAAATTAAAAATCTTTCTGTTATAAACAATGAAAAGGGTGACTTATTAAAAGGTTTTTTGAAATCAGAAAATAAAGCTATTGATGTTAATGAAGTATATTTCACTGAAATTAACCCATATGAAATAAAGGCTTGGAAAAGGCACAAAACAATGACTTGCAATCTGATTGCTGTACGAGGAAAGATAAAAATTGTAATTCAAAAAAAGGATAAAAACTATTTAACTGAAATATTATCAAAGGACAATTACAAGATGATTACTATTCCTCCAAATTTTTGGTTTGGTTTCCAATGCATAACTGAAGAAATAGGCCTCCTTGTTAATATTTCAAATGAAGAACACAATGATGATGAAGCAGAACAGATAGATATCAATGAGCTAATGTTCGACTGGAATTAAGTATGAACATTTTATTAATAGGGTCTTCTAAGTTTATAGGTTCACATTTATTAAATAAATTAGTGTATGACAATAATGTAGAAAAAATTATATGTACATATTTAAACAATAATTTATCTAATAATTTCTCGAGTAATAAATTATCTTTTAGGAAGTGTGATGTAAGATATTTGAGTGAAATTTCATCAATAATTAAAGAAATAAATGCCGATATTATTATATACATGGCATCATCAAGATATTTTCCTGCTCCTGTCAACAATGAAGATCATTTTGACATTAATACAAATGGAATAAAAAATCTTATAACAGCTTGTAGTCAAAATAAATTAAATCCAAAAATAATATTTGTAAACAGTGGCGCATCAAAACTTAATTCAAATGAAGATAATGACAGCTATACATTTTCAAAAAAAAATTCATCTGAATTATTTCATAAATCAATTAAAAATAAAGACATTTTAGGCACTGAAATTAATCTATTCACTCCATATGGACCTCATGACTATAAATACAGATTAATTCAATCATCTACAATTGATTTACTTAATGGAAAACATCCTCTAATCAAAAATCCAAATTCTAGAAGAGATTTTATTTACATTGATGATGTAATTGAAGTTATGGAAAAGGTTATATTTTCAAATCAAAAAATTGAAACTATTGATATAGGTAGTTCTAATCCAGTTTTTATATTAGATGTTATTAAAGAGATCTATAAAATTATGAATATAAAAGAAGAAATTAATATTCAAGAAAACATTAGTGAAGAAGAAATTTCATTTATGAAAGCTGACCTTTCTATTGCCCAAGAAAAATTTAATTGGCATCCAAAAACAAGCTTAATAAAAGGATTATCTAATACTGTAGAATGGATAAAATCAAACTATAAAAATTATTATGAATAAATGCTTTATATGTAATAAAAATTCATCTGAAACAATTCTTGATCTCGGAATGAGCCCAATAGCTAATAATTTAGAAATAGATATTGATCAGTCTCAGACCGCAGAAAAATATCCGCTTAATTTAAGCGTTTGCAGGTCAGGGTGTAATCATGTACAAATTAGCGAAATTATTGATCAAAAAAAAATTTTTAATGACTATTTTTATATGCCATCTGTATCTAAAACATTAACAAATCATTTAAAAGAAATCTCTAAGGAAATTAATAAAAAATTTAAAATTAAAAGTGATACTTTTATCTTAGATATTGGTTCAAATGATGGAACTTTTTTAGAATCTGCTTCTAATTTTTCTAAAAATATCCTTGGGGTAGATCCTGCAAAAAATTTATCAGACATTGCCAATAAAAAAGGCATTAGAACTATAAACGATTTTTTTTCTCATAAACTTGCAAAAAAAATAAAAAATAAATATGGAAGTGCAGATTTCATTATATCAACCAATACATTTGCTCATACCCCCAAGATAAATGATTTTGTTGAAGGCATGAAAGAATTAATATCTGATGAAGGAGTAATTATAATTGAAATACATTATTTAGGCTCAATGATCGACGACAATTCATTTGATACTATTTATCATGAACATTTTTCTTACTGGTCCCTAAATAATTTAAACAATTTATTTTCAAAATTTGGTTTAAATATTTTTGATGCATACGTATTACCAGTTCATCATGGACAATTAAGAATATATTTATCAAAGAGTAAAAAATATAAAAAAACTAAGTCATTAAATGATTTATTAGATAAAGAAGAAAAGGAAGATTTAATTGGAAAAAAATTAAAACTATTCTGCAAAAAAGTTTTAAAAATTAAATCAAATTTATTGGACTTATTTGAAAAAATATCCAATGATGAAAAGATAGTTTATGGGTATGGAGCTCCTGCAAAAGCATCAACATTGATTAACTTTATAGGAGAAAATAATTTAAAATATATTTATGATAAATCACACTTAAAACAAGGAAAATATTTACCAGGAACATCAATAAAAATTAAAGATCCTTCTGAAATACAATATGATAAACCAGATTACATTTTCCTTTTTGCTTGGAATTTTTCAAAAGAAATTATTGATGATTTAAAAAATAATTTTAACTTTAATGGAAAATTAATTATTCCTATTCCAGATTTAAGAATCATTGATATAGACTAATTTATCTAATTAAATTTTTAACATATTAATGAAACGAAAGATAAAAAAAAATTATAAAAGATTAAGTAGATTTGATAGATCAATAATATTTGGTTTAATTATTGATTCAATTAAAAAAAATATTAAATCAGGAATAAGAAGAGTAATGATTCATGAGCATGTTAAAAATTGCAAAGAATATAATGATTTGATCAAAAACTTAGGATTCATAGACTCTGAAAATTTAAAAAATCAACGAGAATCTTTAATTGATAATAACTTAGGCAAATTGATTAAAAACGGAATAATCAAGATAAATAAAGAGAAAAAATATTTCCTAACGTCCCACGGAGAAGAAATATGGGTAAAATATAATAGGGAGTGGATTTCTATGCCCCCATTAAATAAACAATAAATTAATAATGACTAATACATTTGAAAAAGATGAAAAAGCTTTAATAGCATCATACAGAAGAGAAAAAAGGAAAAAAATACATATCTCTAAAAGAAAGGGTAGAGTCGATTTAAGGACAAATAGGCCTGGAAAAAGAAAATAATGAGTGATTTTTTTTATAAATCAAAGATATGTAATTACTGCGAAGAAGAAATAGAAGAATGGTTATTTATTTGGAAAAGCTATAACCCTCAACCTGATGGAAAAGTGATTTGTGATCAATGTAAAGACATTTTACTCAAAACAAGGTCATTAAATTCTGATAAATAATTGAGAGTAAAAAGATGATCAGATTTTATTACAGAAGAATACTTGGAGCTTTCTACGTCCTGCTTAGTTTTATTTACACTCTTTACAGGCTAAGAACAGGCTTAACAATAGGCGATTTATTTATATCCATTTCTCTTATGGTTCTGGGTGTTTACCTTTTAAGATTTAAATCAAAAACATCCGATGAAAATTATACTAACAAACAAGATGTAGATTAAATGGCTAGGGGAACTTTAAAAGTATCTAAATACCTAATCTATAAATTGAAACAATTATTTAAATTAATCTAATTATTTTGAAAGTATTCTTCCAACATATATTGATGCAAGAGTTATTACAAAGAAACATATTCCAGTAATACTATTCACTAATCTTGTATTTTCTGGCCCAAAAGCAGCAATAAATGGTGCAATAAAAACTACTGCACTTGCAACTACAACCGATAAAGATATATTTTTATTATATTCATCTCTGGATGATAACCCTATCCAAATTAACATCCCGCCTAAACCAAAAGCTGTTGTTGCGCCAGTACTTACTGCCCATAAAATGTCTGGTACTACGTTGTCAGTAATTACTCCTGAAGCAATTCCAAGCCCCATAGAACTACCAATACAAAAACCAAATATTCCAAAAGCATTTATGACTATGCCTAGTTTAGCTACAGCATATCCACTCCCACCTTCCATTGAATTTGCTAGATATACGTATCCTGAAAAAATTGTAAGCAATCCAATCATTACAGTCATCGCACTTATAATTCCTAATGCAGAGTTTTCAGATAATATTTTTATAACTTCTTCAGAAATTGTTGGGTCTGCTGTCCCCCCAATTCCCAAAACACCTCCCGGCTGAATAAAATAACTTGTCAAAGCTATAATTGGTCCGAAAATTAATGCATAACCTGCAAGTTTTTTCATATCTATACTCGTCATATTTCTCCTTTATAGATTGTTAATAATAATGATATACAATTACCAATAATTAACAAAAAATTTTATGACATTTAAACTAATATTTATATTATTTGCTTTACTATTTGTGAGTTGCAATGAACCAATTGAGCAACAATCTGAAAGTATTATTGAAAATTACGAAAATTACGAAATTATTGATGACAAATTAATTAACTTATCAAAACTTGATATTGGTACTACATTAAATAATCCATGGGCTTTAGAATTTATTAATGATAATGAAATATTAATTACCGAAAAAAATGGTAATTTAATTTATGCCAACCTAAAAACTAACAAGAATCATAAAATTATTCACAAAATACCTATAGCAAGTATTGGGCAAGGCGGTTTATTAGACATAAAATTTTATGATGATTATCTTTATGTTTCATTTTCTATCAAAAATGATGATGACAAATACACTACTGCAATTGGAAAAGGTAAGCTAAGTGATGATTTTAAAAAACTTGATAATTTCATAATACTTTTTAAAGCAGAACCATTTTATTCAAGCGGAAAACATTTTGGATCAAGAATTATCATTAAAGATAATTATCTTTTTGCAACTATTGGAGAAAGAGGCCAAGGTGATGTAGCTCAAAATCTTAATTCACATGCTGGAAGCATTATTAGAATTAATTTGGATGGAAGTATCCCAAAGAATCCATTTGATGGAGAATTAAATGAAATATATATGATTGGTGTCAGAAATCCTCAAGGAATGGCATTATCAAAAGAAGGAAAATTATTGATATCAAATCATGGAGCAAAAGGTGGTGATTTTATTGGGGAGGTTGAAGCTGGCTCTAACTATGGATGGAATGAAATAGGTTGGGGAGGAACAAACTATATTGGCACAAAGATTGGTGACGGAGCCCCATTTAAAGAGGAATTTAAATACCCTCTTTTATCATGGGTTCCATCTATAGCACCTAGCGATTTAATTTTTTACTATGGAAATGAGTTCCCAGACTGGAATGGAGATATTTTAGTTACTTCACTGAAATATAAATTATTAATAAAAATTGATTATCAAAATGGAAATATTTTAAATAATCAAATTATTTTTAAAGACGAGATAGGTCGACTTAGAGATGTTGATATAAATTCAGAAGGAGAAATATTTATTATTACAGATGAATCAAATTCATCAATCTGGAAATTAACTTCTAATTAGTAAGTTCAGTAATTAAAATTAAAACAAGAAAAGTAATAATAGCAACAATAAAAATTTTTAAATTATTCTTTGTGAACATCAAGACAACCATTAACAAGCTTTTTAATCTCACTGTTTAACTTTCTTGTTTCTTCAGATTCAAGCACTTGAGTTAAAAAAACAAGTGAATAATCGTATTTATCACTAATATAAAATGAAGTCGAAGCAGCTCCTCCCCAACCAAAATCTCCCGCATTACTATTACTAAGGCCTACATTTTCATCAATGCAAATTGAACCTCCAAGTCCAAATCCAAGCCCTCGATAGTATTGCTCACCTTTTAATGGATATTTAGATAATTGGTCTATATGATTATTGTTTGGTAAATGATTTTTCATCATCAAATTTGCGGTATCTTTATTTATCAAAGGATTTTTTCTTCCTTTCTTGGCATCTAAAATAGCTGAGCCAAATAGCTGGTAATCATTCATTGTTGAGAGTAGCCCAGCACCGCCAGAATAAGAACTAGGTTTTTTTAAATAACTTTTTACTTCAATGTTGGGCTTAGTTTTTAAGTCATGAGCCTCATATTTCTTTTTCTCTTCATCCCATCGATAGCACATGGCTAATCTTTCAGTCTTTGAAGTATCTAAAGTGAAAGAAGTATCATTCATTCCCAGAATATTAAATATATTTTCATAAAGGTATTCATTCAAAGTTTTATTTGAAATTCTTTCAATAATAAATCCTAAAATATCTATTGAAATAGAATAATTATAAAAACTGCCTGGAGAAAATTCTAAAGGAATATTTGATAATTCATTTATTATTTCTTGAGAAGATAATTCAGAATCAACAATGGAATTTATTCCGCTTACTTTATACTTTTTATCTACTTCACTTTGACCTTGAAACGCATAAGTTAGTCCGGATGTATGTATAAACAAATCCTTTATAGTAATAACATTTTTATTGTTAGATTTATAAAAAACTGCGTCATCCCATTCAGGAATATATTTAGTAACATCATCATCTAAACCCAATTTTTTATTTTCTATAAGTTGCATTGCAGCAGTAGATACAATTGGCTTAGTCATTGAATAAATTCTAAAAATCGAATCTTTTTTGTATTCTATTTTTTTAAAAATGTCATCATATCCTTTATTTAAAAAAAAGCTTTCATTTCCATTTTCATAAATAGATAAAATGAAACCAGGATAATATTTTGGAACAAATAATTTGTCTAAATTTTTTTCAATTTGCCCAAAACTATCACAGCTAAAATTGCTCATACTTAGAATGCTGATGCAACTTTTCTTTGATAAGCAGTTCTTAAATCTTCTTGCTGGAATTCAAGAGGTTTTTCACCAAGAGCAAATTCATAGAGGGCTGCCTTATAAATACCTTCTAAGGTATATATAATCGCAACGGACATAACAGCTATCGAACCTCCAAGAAATGCACCTAAAACTGGACTAAATAATCCAAAAAACCAGCCAACAACAACTCCAAGCAATACTCCAAACAACTGAAAAATTCCAAATCCAAAATTTGCAACTACTTGGTCTCCCCAAGTCTGCTTAAATAAACTTGTTGATCTTTTAATGGCATTTATTGGGCCAATATTTTCAGAAACAATAATTGGTACTACAAAGAATGTCATCATAGCCCAACCAGCTTGAATTATACTTGCAAAAATTTCTCTAAAAATACTATTTTCTCTCCTATCTCCTCTAATAATTGCAATTAAAATTGCAACTATAGTAACAATAATTGACCAGAAAAAAATATGGTGAATATGTTTGATTGCATGAGACAGTCCAGATTTAACATTTGGATCACCGCCTCTCAATCTTTCCAATGCCGCGGATACTAATGCAGAATTAAAAAAAACTATTAAAAAATTTGCACCAAATATCAACAATATTAATGGTGCAAGAGACCCACCTTGTTCTGTGTCAAGATTATCTAGGTACCCACCTGCAGACATAATTAATACAAATATGGCAACAGATATAGCTGCAAAAACCGGGAAAAGAATTAATTCTCTGTCTTTCTTTAATACATCCAAACATGACTTCATCATTTTAAAAGTATTGGAAACCCTATTAAAAAAACCACCGTGAACCATATAAATCTCCTTACTAAATACTATTTTCTTAATTCTAATTTAAAAATAAATATAATAATACATATTGACATATGGATATATAAAAATTACTATCCTCATTGATATGAAAAATATTACTAATTCAAACTGCTGTTGTTGTACTCCCTTAAATGGGGTCATATAACTGCGTTTAAATTAGTAAAGTTATGGACGGCCCCGAAAATTCGGGGCTTTTTTTATGGAAAAAATCGCACAAAATTTAATATCTTTTAAGCCAACATCATTATTGGCTATATTATTTATTATTATTTTTGGTATTTATTTGAATTCGATAAGTAGTGTAACTGGTATTATTTGGATTTTTTCTGTAATAGCTGGAATAACTCTTCAGAGAAGCAGGCTGTGTTTCGCATCATCTTTTAGAGATCTATTTCTTTTTGGTAGCACGAAAACGTTAAAGTCAATTATTCTAGGATTGATTACAACGTCTTTTTTATTCATATTTGTTATGAGATCCATAATACAAAATCCAACTATTGGATCTATTCCTTCTGATCCATATATTTTACCTTTTGGCATTTCTACAATTATTGGGGGTGTCCTTTTTGGTATTGGAATGGTAATTGCTGGAGGTTGTGTATCAGGATCGCTGTATAGGATTGGTGAAGGTTACATAGCTTCACTTTTTAGTATTTTAGGAGTAATAACTGGCTTATCAGTACTTTCTTTATCATGGGATTGGTGGTGGGACAATTTAATATCCAATGAACCTAAAATATGGCTTCCTAAATTATTTAATATGGGTTATTTTGGAGCTTTTTTGGTTACTTTATTTCTGGGTATTGCTGTTTATATTGGGTTAACAATATACGAACATAAAAAAGGCTACAAGGAATTTAAAATATCCAATAAACCAAACGAATTCAATTCTCTTAAAGAAAAGCTTTACTCACCACTATACTTAATATTTAAGACACCTTGGAACATGCCTACAGGAGTAATAATTTTAGGAATAATTAGTACTTTTCTTCTTGTGGTATCGAAACCTTTTGGTGTTACTGGAGAACTTTTTTCATCTGCCAATGATATTTTAAGAATTATTGGGCTGGAACCAGCTGTAAAAGGTTTGAGTGAACTTGGAGGTTGTGTTGCAAATGCAGCATCAAACTCAAATTATTTTTCTAATTCTTTTGCAGCAACATATGGAATAATTCCTGGTTCTTTTTTAGCTTCAAAACTATCTGGTGAATTCAAAATTAGAATGCCAAAAAATCCGGTTAGACTAGTTCAATCTTTTGGCGGCGGGCTTCTTATGGGTTATGGAGCAGGGTTAGCAATTGGATGTACATTGGGATCCTTTTTTTCAGCAATACCTTCAATGAGTCTTAGTGGGTGGTTATTCGGATTATCTCTGGCCATAGGTGCCTTTTTAGGAACAAAGATTATAAGCAGGTTTTAAAAATGGTAATTGATTTAAGAAACACAAAATTGAGTGATCAAATAAAAAAAGTTAATGAAATCATTGAAAGCAGTTTTACAGAAACTTCAATAATTACAAATGAAGAAACAATTATAAAAATGATACCAATGCAAATTTTAGACAAAAAAATTAAATGCAAAATGAAATTTACTGACAACTCTTGGAGAGTAAATTTAATAGCAAAGGAGGCTAAATGAAATTTGAAAAATCATTAGATGTTAGAGGTGAGATTTGTCCATATCCTATGATGATAACTAATAAAGAATTAGATTCAAATCCAAAATTAAATTCATTGGAAATAATATTAGATCACCCTCCAGCTTTATCAACAATTCCCCCTGAAGCAATGAAAAGAGGCTTTGATTGTGAAATTGAAGAAGAAAATGATGGTGAGTGGAAAATTTACTTAACAAAAAACTAAAAATTAAATTAACTAAAGTAAAGGATAAAAATGAAAAACTTAAAAAAATATTTACCAACCATAATAATCATCTCTTTATTTGTTTTTGGTTGCTCTTCTGATGATAATTCACTTAACAATGAAATTGATGATAGAGGTTATAATGATTCGTCAAGATTAGTCAGTACAGAATGGCTTCAAAATGAACTAAATAATGAAGATGTTATTGTTATTGATGTAAGAAAAAAAGAGCAGTATGACTCTGGTCACATTCCAGGAGCTTTTCATATGACTCCAGGAGAAGTTTTCCAGCAAGAAATAGATGGCGTCAAAGGCATGCTTCCTTCAGCTAGCCATATTGAAAAGAATTTAAGTATTACTGGGGCTACACCAAATTCAACAATTGTTTTTTATGATGGCAATTCAAATTTATGGTCTTCAAGAGGGCTATGGGCCCTTGAAGTATACGGGCACAAAAATACAAAACTTCTTGATGGGGTTTGGGGTAAATGGGAAAGTGAAGGAAGAGAAATTTCTACTTCACCACCAGATCCAAAATCTTCAAATTATAAATTCAGCTCATCTATAAATAGTAGCTTAATTGCCGGGCTTGATGAAATAATTGAATCGATAGACGATCCTTCAAAAATTGTTTGCGACACAAGGTCTCCAGAAGAATATTCAGGTAAAGATGTTAGGGCTGAAAGAGGTGGTCATATACCTAATTCTAAAAATGTTAATTGGGTTATGGGAGTAAATGACACCGGAGAATTTAAATCTGCAGATGAACTTAAAAAATTATATGGAGATGCAGGAATTACCGATGGTGAAACAATTTATACTCTTTGCCAAACTGCAGTTAGAGCTACGCATACATGGTTCATACTTACTGATTTACTAGGTGAAAAAAATGTAAAAGTATATGACGGATCTTGGACAGAATGGGGTAATGATAGCTCGTTGCCGATTGAAACAAGATAATCAAAATGATATAAATTATAAATATGAAATATATTTTATTTATAGTATTTATTTTTACATTCATAAGTTGTTCATCAAGTAGTTCAGTATTAGAAACGGATAAAGTTTTTACAGCTGAAGAAGTAAAATCTTCAGGATTTAAAATGCGCGGTAACTTTGAATCAGAATTTAAAGGATCTTCTGAATCAATGCATGGTTTTTATAAAGGTAGAGAGGTTGCATTTATTGTTTATCCAACATTAGATCTAGCAAATACTAATGGATTGGAAACAGCAAAACAGCAAACAGAAATGATTGAGATAGTGGAAAAAAATATCGGCCATGGCCCAAATGTTGAGAAATTAGTTTGCAGAGGCTACAAGCCTGGTGTTGGTGTTGCAGGTCGAGGAGGATTGAAATTAAATCAGCTTCCAGAGTCTAACCCAGGACTAGATGGAATTATAATTACTAACAAACTTCAAATATTTTCTGAATCAGAAAACTTAAGCAACAATGCACCTCCTTGTGTAAGAAGAGAACCTCTTTACACTCACTACAAAGTGTTTGGAAATATAATAATTATGGCTGAACCTCTAAATACTGAAGATGAAAAAGATACTTCTAAATTTATTGAAAATCTTGCTAGCAAATTACTAGAATAATTAAGTCTTAATCCCAAAAAGAATCTTAATCCCTTTGAGTCTTTTAACAATCTCATAAATTACAAGGCACGATAAAATTGTTGCTAGGAAGACAATTATAAATTTTAATGTTGGTGCAATCGATGTTGGATATATAAAACTTGAAATTAAAAATTGCACTGGCATATGAAAAATGTAAATTGGAAATACTGCTAATGTTAAATAAGAAAGAAAATTATTCTTTTTATTTAAGTAAGTAGAGGCAAACCCGCTGAAAGATAACATCCAGCATACTGACTCGAAAGCAGTTAAAATATTTGATATTTGTAATGAGTATGCTGTTGATTCACCCTCCCAATAAGGAATAAGGAAAAAAAGTAGTCTTTGGGAGAAAAAAATAATCGCTAAAATTAACGTTATAAATTTTATCTTTCTTACAGAATCCCAAAATATATCTCCAGATGACGCAAAAATAAATCCAATAAGAAAACAAAGCAACCCAACAAAAAATCCATGAATATTTAGCTCACCTAATGGTAACAATGGAAGAGATGCAAAGTTAACAAAATTTGAATAATCTTTTGGATTAAATATTCCAGCAATTATTATCATTGGTATAGAAAATATCATTAACATAATATATTTATTCTTTAATAAGTTATTAAAAAATTTGAATAAATTAGTATTTTTTTTATTTAAATAAATTAAAGGAAGTAAAAACAAAGAATAGTAAAAAATTGAATTTAAAAACCATAAGTACGCTGGAAATGGCCAATACTTAAAATCAGAATTGTAATAGTTTCCAGAAATAAAATATCCCGCAGGCACGATAAAAAAACTACAAAAAGTAAGTGGCATAATTATACGCACCAACCTTTCTTTAAAAAGTTCCTTATTGTTTCTTCTTAATGATGAAAAATAAAAAGCCATTCCTGCAATTAAAAAAAGTATTGGCATCCTCCATATGTTTAAAGCAGGAGATAATAAAAGTAGTAAATCTACAAGATCATCTTTTTCTTTATTTATGATAAAACCAATTGCTATTGTCTCAGGTACAAAAGAAATAATTATGTGGTAAAAAATTAATAAAATTAAAGCAATTGATCTTATTGAATCTATTTCATATCTTCTCATTTAAATAAAAATTATAATCATGTAACTAGACATCAAAATCATTACAAGATTTTCAATTAAAGTTAATGTTGAAATATCAATATTTATTGAAGAACCCATACAAGCACATTTAATGACTTCTTTCTTTTGAAGAGAAATAAATACTCCAAAAAACTGAGAGGTCATAAAAATAAGAGTCATAATATATGAGGTAATTAAAAAGTAACTTGAAAGAAAAGCTAATGCTAAAAATAACTCTAAAAATGGATAAGTAACTGCATAACCAGGCATTATTTTTGATATTAAGTCATATTTTTTAAATGATCCACTAAAACCTTTTACATCTATTAGCTTCAAGAAAGAAAATATTAGAAAGAAAATTCCCATATAAGAAATCATCCATTCATTTAACTCAAAATTATCCTTAGAAACCTGTAATGACAGAGAGGATATTAAAACAAGTAATAATGCCAATAACAAAGTCTTTTTTGAAGAAAAATATTCAATAATTTTTGAAGTAAATTTTTCTTCATATATTTTGTAGTTACCTAAATTATCAATCAATGAATTTAATTCATTGACAGTAAAACTTTTGTCAGAACTTATATTTATATTTTCATCTTCAAGACTAATATTTACATAAGAAATAAATTTATTTAACTCTAGAGCTTCTTTAATGCTGTTTGCACAACTATCACAAGTCATTCCACTTACTTTATATACTTCGTTCATATTATTTTCTCTGTTAAAAATATTTATTTGAATTGTGTTATTTTACTATTTTTAATAATTTCTTGCCCCAACAATGTCCAAAGTATTGTTGGATTTTATCAGGGTAATTATAGTGATAAGTGTAGAAAGTTTATTTGATTAGAAGTGGAATTTTCTGCAGAAGTAGTTAACATTGATAATGTGAAAAAAGTTTTATTGATAACGGATACATGGTCACCACAGATAAATGGGGTAGTAAATACTTGGAAAAATTTAATAAAGATATCTAAGAAAAATGATATGGATATAAAGATTATACACCCTTTTCTTTTTTCTAATATAAGTTGGCCTTTTTACAAAGAAATTAAGCTACCAATGGTTAGATATAAAACAGTAGTTAATATGATTAAACACATGAAGCCTGATTACATTCACATTGCTACGGAGGGCATTTTAGGATGGTATGCAAGAAATTATTGCATAAAGAATAATTATTCATTTTCAACGAGCTATCATACAAAGTTTCCAGAATTTTTATCTTCTTTATATTGGGTGCCCAAAGTACTTACTTATAACGTAATAAGAAATTTTCATAATGCCTCAGAATCAACTCTTGTGAATACCCCAACAATGAAAAAAGAATTGATCTCTTTAAAATTTACTAATCTAATTGAATGGACAAGAGGTATAGATAAAGAAATTTTCAGACCAACATTTGATAAAAAAATAAGGGATTTAATGAACCCAAAAAATAAAGAAAAGGTTATTCTGTACGTTGGAAGAATTAGTAAAGAAAAAAACTTAATTAATCTATGTGAGTTAAGCAAAAAAAATAATAATTACCAATTTGTATTGGTGGGTGATGGTCCATTAAAAAAGAGGCTTGCTAATCAGTTCCCAAAAATAATTTTTCCTGGATATAAATTTAGGAAAGAGCTGGCAAAATATTATTCAAGCGCAGACTGTTCTGTTTTTCCAAGTAAGAATGACACTTTTGGAAATACAATTTTAGAATCCATTTCTTGTGGAACACCAGTGGCAGGATATCCAGTAAATGGCCCGGCGGATATTATTAAAAATGATATTTCAGGATATACCCATGAGGATTTATCAATTGCTATAAAACATAGTCTTAATTGTGATAAAAATAAAATATTAAATAGCATTGATAGATTTAATTGGAATGAATGTTTCAAAATATTCGAAAGTTCAATTTTAAAATTAACCTGAATTTATTTGAGAGCCTATATAAGTTGTTATTACGGCTATTAGTACTGTTGAAACAATAATTCCCAGAATAACTAATAGTGCTAATTTAGATGATGAAGGGGTTATTCTCATCTGATTGAATCCAGTAGTCCTTGTATGTAGCCTTGAGCGAATATTCTAGATCTGTATCCTCCAAGGTTTCCAGGAAATTCTTGATCGTTGTATATGTCTGGGCAATGGTCGTCCATAAAGCAGCCATCGAATCCAGCATCTTTATAAGTCTTCATAGCTTTTACCATATCAACGTATCCAGTATTTATAAATTCTTCATGAAACTCATTTGGTGTTGGCGCAGATACATTTCTAAAATGTACATATAAAATTTTATTTCTTGATGCGAAATATTCGATCATTTCATATATGTCTTCGTCCATTTCAGAGAATGTTCCTTGACAAAATTCTATTGCGTTTGAATCAGATGGATAGATTTCAATTAGTCTTTTAAACGCATCGAAATTCGTCATTATTCTAGGGACTCCACCAAGGTTTTCAACGGGAGGATCGTCTGGATGTATACCAAGTCTTATACCCTCTTCTTCAGCTACAGGAGTTACTGCTTTGATCCAGTATTCTAGATTTTGCCATAGCATGTCACTAGTAAGGTGCAAGATATCATTAATTGGAAAATCATCAGAATGCTGTATTTTAATTGAATTTTTTCCAGCTAATTCAAGGTTCTTACTCTTTTCATTAAATGCAGTTGCAGATGCATCGCCCCTGATTGTTATTGGTTCAGTTCTTATTGGGCCTAATGGCATCCAGCTATATCCCAAAATAGAAACTCCAGCCCTAGCCATATCTTTTATTTGCACTATGAGGTCTTCAATCAATTCATCTCTTTTTGGGCCACCTGAAACTACATCCCAATAATAAGGATCTATAAAAAAACCACTTTCCACTCCAACTAAATTAATATCTACAGACTTTAATTTCTCAATAATTTCTTTATAAATTTGATAACAATTTAATGGTTTTTTATTTATTTTTGATATTCCGGGGCCACCATAATAAATAAAATTATTTACCCCCAATTGTTTTGAAGTACTAATCACTTCATTGTTAATATCTCTAATAGCCCATGCTTCCTTCATAAATAAATGTTATCACTAATCATGTTTATTGTTTTATAATTAAAAAGTTGTAAAAAAGGATAACAAATGGAAAACGATTTAATACAAATATCCGGAATTTTCTCAGCACTTTTTTTGGGCTTAATTTTAGGTTTTAAACATTCGACTGATGGTGATCATGTTGTTGCTGTTTCAACGATGGCAAAGAATTTTAAAAATATTTTTAAATCCTTATGGGTCGGTGTCTCTTGGGGCTTAGGTCACTCAACACCTTTATTAATATTAGGAACATTAATTTTATTTATTAAAGAAAGTTTGATGGAATTTTATGAATCTGTTGCAACATATTTTGAATTTGGAGTAGCAATAATGCTAGTTCTATTAGGTGCACAAGTTTTCTATAAACTTTTCAACGGCAGCATGCATATCCATTCACATGATCATGATGATGATCACACACATCTTCATGGATCTCATGATCACGACGATGAAGATGATGATCATCATGATCAGCGGCATCCATTGCTTACACTTTTTCCTTTTTTTAGACCTAAGTCATTTGTAATTGGGCTTATTCACGGCATGGCAGGAAGCGCTGCAGTGATGCTTGCAATTTTACCAACTACTCCAAGCATATTTACTGGAATATTATTCTTGATATTATTTTCTGTTGGAACAATGTTATCAATGTCAATAATGACCATAATTTTGGCACTTCCATTTAAATATAATTCTTCAGAAAAACTAAGTAATTATATTATTAGTGCTTTCGGTTTTTTAAGCATAGCTTTAGGGTTAGCACTTGGATCAGACATCGCTTTGGGTACTAGTTTTACTGACGTTCTTTGGTATTAGTTAGTAACTTTGAAGAACAACTTATTGCCTTCAGATTCAAAGTAGATTTCATCTACTGAACCATCGTTTGACTTTAATTCCATTTCATTATTTGAAATAAATTCAATCATTAAATCAGTATTTGTCTCAACATCCTCATTAGGAGGAAAGCAGAACATCTTTGTTGAAGCTGGAATATCCATTTTAATATTGCCCGAATCATTTATTTGATAATTTCCAAAAATATTATTGCATAAATATTTTCCAGAATACCTACCTTCGTTATCAAAATTTAACTCAAGAGTATATTCATTATTAAAGTTATATTCATTTGATGAAATCATTTTTATAGCAATTAATGATTTTTCCAGAATTTGATTCAAGCTAATTGTAGGTGCATTAAGATTATCTTGGTCTATTTTATTATTCAGAATTGGATTATCAATTAAATGAACTAACCCCTCTTGCACTTTAATGTCTTTTTCAATAACCCTAATTTTTTGATTAATAATTAATTTTCTATCAGAGACTTCAATATCTAGGCTCCCTCCATTTAATGTATCCAGATGAGAATATTTTTTTAAATTACTTTCTTTAAATTTAAAAGGTAGTATATGATTACTAACAATTTCATAGGCAAATTCTTTATTAGAAAAAATTTGCTCTTTGACTTCATTGCTGATCGATTCAAATCCTTTATCTTCAGGAATTAATAATGTTATATCTTCGTAATCATTAAAATTGATTTCAGATAACTCAGCCAAATTTAAAAAATTACTGAAAGACTTACTTTCTTCTTTTTGTTTAACAATAAGCAAATCCATCAAAGAAGGATCTTTTATTTCTTTGGTGTCAACAATTTTAGGATGGTTATACTTCATTTCACCATCGTTTTTGTTGCTAGACACAATTTCTGTTTCAGGGGTAGGTGTTTGCGTAGGAGAAGTTACAGGGTTAGAAATAGATTCTTCTTCAATTGAAGATGTACAGGATATAAGAACTAAAAAAAGTGGGATTAAATATTTACTCATAGAAGAATTGTATAAAAAAAATTAAAAATAAGCTTTCCTAAGAGGACCAAAGAGGTTTAACCGAGAGTTTGGGGATTAAGGAACTCTCAGGAGAAGCTTAATTAAATTTAGATTAATTAGCCTGCTCAAAATTTATATTTCTAAATTTGTTTTATATATTAAAATTTTGTTAACTAAGCTTACTTCTTTGTACATAATCAAAATAAACTGTAATAATTAAGTTATGAATGTTTCTAACACAAATTTATTGAATTCACTGGTGCTAATCATTATGGGGTTTTGGGGATTTTTAGAATTATCCTCCCCTACAGCATTAATTCCTGCAGTATTTGGAATCATATTGCTAATTTGTTATTTAATTTCTAAAACAAAACCTTCTTTAAATAAATTATTTGCTCATATTGCAGTTACCTTTACTATATTGATTTTGATAGCCCTAGTATTAGTAAGATTGCCAAAATCTATTGATGATGGCGGAGTGGGCTTAATTCGGGTTATATCAATGATATCTACTTCAACATTGGCATTAGTAATTTTTATTAAAAGTTTTATCGACGCAAGAATAAGAAAATAATGATGAAAGTTGGAAAAGTTATCTCTACTAATTTAAGTAGAAATAGCGGTATACCAAAATACGAAAAAGAATTTATTGAGATATATAAATTTGGTGTTAAGGGTGACTATCATTCTGGAAAAGTAAATTTTCATGCAAATAAAAATAATCTAGGCAGACAAATTTCAATAGTCTCTAATGAGGTATTAAAGGAAATTAATGGATTGATTGGAAAAAAATTATTTCCTGGGTCATTAGGTGAAAACATTTTAATTGAAGGTTTAGGTTACCTAGAAAATTTTAATAAAGGTGATAAATTAAAATTTGGTGATGACGTAATCCTGGAAATTACAGGTCAAAATCAACCTTGTGCTACATTGAATTCAATTGATGAAAAGATGCTTAAATTAATAATTGGAAAAAGAGGCCTTCTTGCAAATGTTTTTGAAACTGGCATTATAAGAAAAGGTGATGAAGTACAAATATATAATAATTAAATCTTTAATAGTCTTATCCATATTATTTATATCCTCATGTTCAAATAACGATGACGAAAAAGTAAAAGAAAATATTATGGATGGGAGTTATGATAATTTGTTTTTATCAAAAGAATCCTTTGAAAAAATAGGATTTAAATTCAACAAAGATTACAATGTTGAAAATCTTCCTGATGCAGTTAGTGCAGTATATGGATTTTGGGGATTAAAGAGTTTTGACAGATTAGCTTACGAATTAAGATTTTATCCATCAAATAAAGTTGCAAAGGAATCGGGAATTTTTTATGCGGAGGAAGTGACTGGAAGCGATGCAATTTTGAAAAAATCTGAAGCTTCCTGGAAGGAAGGGATAAAAGATAGGTCGGGAACAACTTTTTTTGGAACAATTACTCCAAAATATATGGATTATGTAATTTTTGGAAATGTAATAGTACTTTGCCCCAGCGAAAAATCTTCTGCTGTTAGCGGTGTTTCTGACCCGATATTAAATTGCAGTAATATGCTTAATGAAGTTGTTAAATTTGTTGATTAACTAACTTAAAAGATAGTTTTTCTTATTTACATATCTTGTTAGAAGAAGAAAAAATATACCAAGAATAAATATTGCTATAACTATTAAGTGAGCATTTCTATATGATGAAGTTTCATCAAATATTCTGCCCATCATCCATGGCGCAGAAACTGATGCCCAAATACCCAAGAAAGATAATGTGCCGAATATACTCCCTAAGGATTTCAATCCAAAGCATTCTGTAATATTCAATGAAATTAGTGCACCTAACCCACCAAACCCAATGCCAAAAATTACAATACCCATCCATATCCCTATAATATTTCCAAATGACAACAGAATTACTGATAACCCTATTGATTGAAGTAAAACTGAAATGCAAGTCATTAGAATTGAAGAGTATTTTTCACTCAATCTTCCAAAAAATAATTTACTCAAAATGCCCATAGCCCCAATGTAACTCATTGCTATAGTCGCAGCTTTTAATGAAAGCCCTTCAGTTTCTAAATGGGGAGCCATTTGTGGCATTACTCCATTATATGTAAACATTGCAAAAGTAATTCCAAGAGTAAGAAAAATGAATTTTTTTGTTCTTATTGCATCATTGAAATTTATACCCTCTTTTTGAATATCTTTTTCTTTTTTTCTATATTCTTTTTGAGGTGAATCTTTTACAAATAATAAACTTAAAATAGCTACTAAAAGTAGCATTCCACCAAAAAAAACATAAGCTATTTTCCAACTAGAATAAAATATAACTACTAATGTAATCAAGGGGATAACAAGGCCTCCTGCATTGTGCCCCGAGGTAGCAAGAGCAACCATCCTTCCTCTTGATTTAGGAAACCAAACCTGCATAAGAATTCCGGATGCTAGAAGCAAAGTTCCAGGGTAACCAGCAAAAACCATAGAATTCAGTATTATCCAGTGATTTAAGTTAGTCATAAGTGGCCTCAAAATAAAACCAAAAGCTATAAGAAACAATGAGCCAACTAAGAAAATCTTTGTCCCTTTTATATCAACAAATTTACCTACAATTGGAGCTATTAAGCTACTAATAAAACTGACAGAATAGCCTAAACTTATTTGTTCCCTTGTCCACCCGAACTCATTTTCAAGGGGTTTAACAAATAAGCCAAATGAATAGGTATTCAAGCCGATAATTAAAGCCCCTGATAAAAAAATCGAAAAAAATACAGCCCACCTTGTTCTTTCATCATTTAAATTGAACATTTTCATTACTAGAAATTATTTTTAAAGTATTTGACTTAAAAATAACTTTGTTCTTTCTTCTTTGGGTTTTTTAAAAAAATGGTCAGGTGTTCCCTCTTCAATAATTTTGCCTTCATCAAAAAATAAAAACCTGTCTGCAACATTTTTCGCAAAACCCATTTCATGTGTAACTACGATCATTGTCATTCCTGATTCAGCTAGCTCTGTCATAACTTCAAGAACTTCTTTTATCATTTCAGGATCCAATGCAGATGTAGGCTCATCAAACAACATTATTTTCGGCTTCATTGCGAGAGCCCTTGCAATAGCAACTCTCTGTTGTTGACCGCCAGAAAGCTGATTAGGAAATTTTTCAGCCTGTTCTGGAATGCCAACTCTTTCTAATAAAGAGGTGGCAATTTTTTTGCATTCTTTTTCACTTAAGCCTCTTACTTTCATTGGAGCTAAAATTATATTGTCCAAAACGGAAAGGTGTGGAAATAAATTAAATTGCTGAAAGACCATTCCAACATTTGACCTTATTTTCTGAAGCGTCTTTAAATTATCATTTATTTCGGTGCCATCTATAATAATTTTGCCAGAATCATGAGGCTCGAGACCATTAATAGTTCTTATAAATGTAGATTTACCTGAACCTGAGGGACCTAAGACAACTACAACTTCTTTTTCATAAATTTTTGCGCTTACGCTATCCAAGGCTTTAAAGTCGCCAAATTCTTTAGTTACAGAATTAACTGAAATAATTTCTTTTCCGATTTTCTTTTTTATTTTTACCATTACCTCTTTATACATTAATTATTTTCAACAGCAAAATTAAACAATTAATTAAGCTTTGTATAAAGAAGAGTTTGAATTTTAAAATTTTTAAAAAATTAAACTTAAGACTTGAATTACAAAAAATAATTATGTTATAATGAATATAAGTGTTGATTTGAAAGTCAGCTTGCGGACACTATAAAAACCTGCTAAAAGGCAAATTACGTGTCCGTGTATCGAAAGATACGCGGATTTTTTTATTGGCACTTCTTAATTAAAAATAATATTAAATAAGGAGGTCATAATGGCTGGAATTAATGGCATTGTTAATACGCCAAAAAAAGAACACGGATTGGGCACTAAATCTATACACGCTGGACAAAGTGCTGATCCATCAACAAATTCAAGGGCAGTACCAATTCATGCGACTACATCGTATGTGTTTAATGATACTGACCATGCTGCTAATTTATTTGCGCTTAGTGAATTTGGAAACATATACACTAGATTGCAAAACCCAACGACTGATATTCTTGAACAAAGAATAGCAGCTTTGGATGGAGGAGCTACTGGTTTAGCATTTTCATCTGGTCAGGCTGCAATAAATGCAGCTCTGCTAACTATAGTTCATAGTGGTCAAAATTTTATTTCTTCTACTAGCTTGTATGGTGGTACATGGACATTGTTCACTCAAACATTCAAAAAGTTAGGAATTGAAGTAAGATTTTTTGACCCAGATGAACCAGAAAAAATTGAAGAACTTACCGATGAAAATACAAGGTGTGTTTATTTTGAAAGTGTTGGGAACCCAAAAAATGATGTACCAGACTTTAAAAAGATAACTGATATTAGTCATAATTTAGGCTTACCAACTATTTGTGACAATACAGTATTAACACCTGCATTATTTAGGCCAATTGAGCATGGAGTTGATATAGTTATACATTCAACAACAAAGTTTATTGGTGGTCACGGTGTTCACATAGGTGGAGCAATTGTAGATAGTGGAAATTTCAAATGGACAGACAATCCTGAAAAATGGCCAGAATTTTGTGGACCTTCTGAATCTTACCATGGAGCTGTCTTAGAGGAAGCTTTAAGACCATTAGGAAACATAGCTTACAATCTTCATATCAGGGTTCACTGGTTAAGAGATACAGGAGCAACGATGAGTCCTTTTGGAGCATGGTCTACACTACTCGGTCTTGAAACATTACACCTTAGAATGCCTCGTCATTGTGAAAATGCTCTAAAAGTTGCTAAATTTTTAGAGTCTCACGATAAAGTTGAATGGGTAAATTACCCTGGCCTTGAAAGTCATTCTCATCATGAAAATGCAAAGAAGTATCTTCCTGATGGTGCTGGTGCAATTTTGGGATTTGGAATAAAAGGTGGAAAAGATTCAGCAATAAAGTTTATTAATAATGTTGAATTAGCAAGTCATTTAGCTAATATAGGTGATGCTAAAACATTAGTGATTCATCCAGCTTCAACAACTCATAGTCAGTTGTCTGAAGAGGAACAAAGATCTGCTGGTGTAAATCCAGAATACATAAGGGTTTCAGTAGGAATCGAGGACGCAGATGACATTATTGATGACCTTGAACAAGCATTAAGTAAAAGTTAGAAAAAGAAAGGATTCCGAGGCAATCATAATTGCCTCGGAAAAAAATGTCAGAAGAAAAATTTAATTCAGATCTTAATAGGACAGGTGAGCTATCAAATCATGTAAAGTTTTTTGAATACAAGGATACTTTTGAATTGTCGTCCGGAGAAAAACTTAGTGAAATAAAGTTAGCTTATGAAACCTATGGCAAATTAAACAACGAAAAGAGTAATGCTATTTTAGTTTGCCATGCTATCAGTGGAGATTCACATGTTGCTAGGCATGATAAACAAGATTTGCCTGGGTGGTGGGATATAATGGTTGGCCCTGGAAAGTCTATTGATACTGACAAATACTTTGTAATATGCAGCAACGTTATAGGTGGTTGCAGTGGATCAACTGGCCCAAATTCTATAAATCCAAAAACAGGTAAAGAGTTTGGTTCTTCTTTTCCAGTAATAACTGTTGAAGACATGGTAAGTGCCCAAAAATTGTTACTTGATTATTTTGGAATTGAAAAACTTTTGTGCGTTACTGGAGGTTCAATGGGTGGATTTCAGTCAATGCAATGGGCTATCCAGTTTCCAAAGAAAGTAGAAAGCATAATACCAATTGCAACTTCTCCAAGGCTTACTAATCAGGCATTGGCCTTTGATATTGTTGGTAGAAATGCAATCAAGACTGACCTTAATTTTAAAAAAGGAGATTATTACCAATCTAATGAAAAGCCAGAAGATGGCCTTGCAATTGCAAGAATGTTGGCTCACATAACTTATGTGTCAAATGATTCACTTAAAAGAAAGTTTGATAATTCAAGGTATGACCCTAAGGACATATCGACTGAATTTGAAAATAGATTTTCTGTTGGGTCATATCTGGCATACCAAGGTTCAAAATTTGTAAACCGCTTTGATGCAAATAGTTATATAACTTTATCTACTGCAGTAGATTATTTTGATATTGGGCAAAATATTACAGAGATCTCTAAAACACTAGAAAAAAGTAACTGCAAGTGGTTAGTTATAAGTTTTTCAAGTGATTGGCTTTACCCTCCGTTTCAATCTGAAGAAATTGTGAATGCATTAATAAATTTGGATAAGCCTGTTTCATATAGTTGCATTAATAGTAATGCTGGTCATGACGCATTTCTTCTTGAGAGAGGTTATGGAAAACTTTCTTCATCTTTCTTAGAAAATATTACTGGAATTTCTTCATCAAAAAAATCAAAAAATCTAAGCAGGTCAACTACAAATATATTTTTTGATGAGAGGATAGATTTGAAGTTCATAACTAATTTAATTAATGACAATGAAAGAGTACTTGATCTGGGTTGTGAAGACGGAACGTTGCTTGAAGAATTAAAGAAAAAAAATTGTAAGAAATTAGTTGGAGTTGAAATTGATAACAAGAAAGTTGTTGAAAGTGTTTCAAAAGGAATTGAAGTAATCAATTTAGATATAAATACTGGATTAAAAAGATTTAATGATAATCAGTTTGACGTGGTGATATTGTCTCAAACCTTACAATCCATAAAAAATGTTGATGAGACAATTGAAGAAATTTTAAGGATATCTAAAAGGTCTATAATTTCTTTTCCAAATTTTGCATATAAACCATTGAGAGAAATGCTATTTAATCAAGGAAAAGCTCCTAAAGCTGAAGGTTTGTATGGATATAATTGGTACAATACTCCTAACAGAAGATTTCCTACAATACTTGATTTTCAAGAATTCTGTAACGACAAAGCTATAAAAATAATTGAGGATTATTTTTTGAACACACAAGAAAAAAAGATAGTTAAAGAAGACCCTAATTTAAATTGCGATACTGCGATATTTGTGCTCAGTAAAAACTAAAGAAGATTAATACCTTTTTTATCAAGGGTCCTAATCTCCCTAGTAGTAAGCTTAACCTTATATTTTTTACCATCAATGATGACTGTCTTATTTTGTATGTTAGGTTTAAACATCTTTTTGGAAGCATTCATTGCATGGCTTCTACTCTGCCCAAATTGAGGCGTTGCTTTTGGTTTTAAACCTAATTTTTCTCTAATATTCATAATAGTATGTTGATAATATTTGATTTAATATTAATAATATGACTACAAGATAGTATCAATTAAATTTAATAATGAAAAGTAATGATATTAATAAATTCAGAAAATAAATATAACGAAGTCCAATTAGCATACGGCAAAAAGGGTTATAAATTAAAAGTTCCTGAAAATTTTGATGTTATAGAACCAAAATTTATTAAAGAAGTTGGGAGTGCTAAAGAAGAAATTGATAAGGCATTATTATCTCCAACAAACTCAAAGCCATTAAGGTCATTACTGGAAGGTAAAAATGATATTGCAATCTCAGTTTGCGATATTACTAGAGCTCAACCCAGAAAAGTTGTAATAGAAACAATTGTTGAGCACATTAAAGATCTAATCCCAATTTCAAATATCAAGATTTTAATTGCAACAGGTACCCATAGACCAAATACAAAAGAAGAGTTAATTGAAATGCTAGGCAAAGACATTGTTAGAACATTAAATGTCATTAATCATGTTTGTGATGATAACGAGTCGTTAATTAAAATGCCCACTTCACTTGATGATGTGAACGTATTACTCAATAAACACTGGGTTAATGCTGATTTTAGGATTACTACAGGATTTGTAGAGCCTCATTTTTTTGCAGGATTTTCAGGGGGTTCAAAGCTTGTAGCACCCGGATTAGCAGGTTTGAAAACAATAATGAAATTACATAATTACAAAAGGTTAAATAATCCAAATTCAATTTGGGGAGAAGTTGAAAAAAATCCAATTCAGCAAGATGTAAGAAAAATTGCAAAAGAGACCGGAGTTGATTTCACATTAGATGTAGCTTTAAATCGAGACCAAAAGATTACAAATGTTTTTTGTGGGGACTTAATTGATTCTCATAATGAAGCTTGTAATTTTGCTAGAGAAACAGCCATGGTCCAGGTTAGTCAACCATACGATTTAGTAATCACTTCTAATTCTGGTTATCCGTTAGATCAAAATCTATACCAAACCGTAAAAGGTCTTTCAGCAGCATCTCAAATAGTTAAAGATAAAGGTGAAATATTATGCCTTTCTGAATGCTCAGATGGCATACCAAGTCATGGAAAATTTTATTCTTTACTTTCTGAATTTAGTGACCCAGAACATGTAGAGGGAATGTTGTCTGATCCAAATTTTCATTGCCAAGACCAATGGCAAGTTCAGATTCTCTCTCAAATTGCAAAAAAATCTAACATCAATTTATACACTGAAGGACTATCAGAAATAGAAATTAAAAATGCATTTATGTTTAATGTTCCTGATCCACAAAAATTCATTGACCAAAAGGTAAAAGAAAATACAAATATTAGAGGATGCGTTCTTCCTGAAGGACCAATAACAATTCCTGTATTGAAAAATAATTAAAAAATTTAATTTTTAAGGTAAAATAATAATAGATATTTAATTTTGGAGAAAACTCATGATATTAAAAAATAATAAATATAACGTAATCGGAACAAGACCCATTAGGCATGATGGCCTTGAAAAGGTAACTGGCAAAGCTGTTTATAGTGCTGACGTTCAGCTTCCAAATATGTCTTTTGGCGCAATTCTTAGAAGTCCATATGCTCACGCAAAAATAGTTTCAATTGATACATCAGAAGCAGAAAAACTTAATGGTGTTTTTGCAGTAATAACTGGTAAAGATTTTCAAACTGGAATTGATAAAGATATTGAAATTGGTGAAGGGATTGCAAACTTTAAATGGGACAGTATGAATATTATGGCCAGAGATAAAGTTGTTTATTTTGGTCATGCTGTTGCAGCAGTGGCAGCTAAAGACAGGAATACCGGATTGCAAGCTTTGAAGAAAATAAAGGTTGAATACGAAGAATTACCACCAGTACTAGATGTCGATGAAGCTGTAAAAAAAGGTTCGGTTGTTATTCAAGATGACTTTAAAGGTGTTGAAATTAATGGTGAATTATCTTCGAAAAATGTTGCTGATTACTTTCAGTTTAACTTTGGTGATGTAGATAAAGGTTTTAAAGATTCTGATTATGTAATTGAAAAAGAGTATACAATGCCTATGGTACACCAAGGTTACATTGAACCTCATGTTGCAGTTGCTCAATGGGGAGAAGACGGTCGGTTGACATTATGGACCTCAACTCAAGGTGCTTTTCCTGTAAGGACTCAAACTGCAGGCATTTTAGGTATGCCCGAATCAAGAGTAAGGGTTATGCCTGCTGAAATTGGTGGAGGATTTGGAGGAAAAACCAGAGTTTATTTAACACCATTGGCAGCTATGCTATCTAAAAAATCTAATCGACCAGTGAAAATAGTTATGGACCGACCATCTGTTTTTGATGCAACAGGACCAGCTCCTGGTGGAAAAATTAAAATTAAAATTGGTGTAACCAAAGATATGAAAATTAAATCTGCTTATTCAGATCTTCGGCTTGAGGGAGGTGCATTTGGAGGTTCAGCAGTTGGTGCATCAGCTAAATGTGTGTTTTCATGTTATGAAATCGAAAATACAAAGATTGATGGATATGATCTGGTTGTAAACAAACCAAAATCTGCCGCTTACAGAGCCCCTGGATCACCTCAAGTATCTTTCGCTATGGAAGTTACTATAGATGAAATATGTAATGAAAACGGTTGGGATCCATTAGAATTCAGAATTAAAAATGCTTCCAAAGAAGGAACTAGAAGGGGTGATGGACCTAAATTCCCAAAAATTGGAAATCTCGATGTTCTTGATGCTGTCAAAAAATCTGAACATTGGAATAGTGATAAACCTGAATCAAAAAATGGGAGGCTTGTAGGAAGGGGTATAGCTAGTGGATATTGGATGAATGGAGGAGGAAAATCTTCAGTGACTTTATCATTAAATGATGACGGAACTGTAACGCTACTTGAAGGTAGCTCAGATATTGGTGGAACAAGACCAAGTATAGCAATGCAAGCAGCCGAGATATTAGGTCTCAATGCTACTGAAATGTTTCCTAGAATTCCAGATACTGATGGAGTTGGATACAACGGAATGACAGGTGGAAGTAGAACAACTTTTGCAACTGGTTGGGCAGCAGTTAATGCAGCCAGAAATATGATCAAAGAACTCAAAAATCGTCTAAGCATGATATGGGAGATTGAGGCTGAAGAAATAGCTTTTGACAATGGTAATTTCTCATCAAAATCAGACTCTGAACTTTCAATTAATATAAGAGATCTAGCAAAAAAGCTTGATGGGACTGGTGGCCCTGTGAGTTCTGTCGGTTCAGTTGACTTGGATTCAAGTACACACGGATTTGGCACTCACATAGTTGATTTGGAAATAGATCCTGAAACAGGCAAAACTGACATAATTAAATACACTGCAGTACAAGATGTGGGGCGAGCAATTCACCCTTCTTATGTAGAAGGTCAAATTCAAGGTGGAGCTGCACAAGGAATAGGATGGGCTTTAAATGAAGAGTACTTCATAAATGAAAAAGGGAAAATGTTGAATTCAAGTTATCTTGATTACAGGATGCCTACTGCATTAGACCTTCCAATGATAGATACAATACTTGTTGAAAATGAAAATCCAGAACAACCCTTTGGAGTAAGGGGTGTTGGAGAAGTCCCAATTTGCCCTCCGTTAGGTGCAATATCAAATGCAATAAAAGATGCGCTTGGAATACGGCTAAATGACCTTCCAATGAAACCATCTGTTATACTAAAGGCCTTATCTAAAAAATAAGGAGAGGTTATCATGCATTTAGGCGCGGCATCTATGATTGGTGCAACTGCTTCAAACGGTTCAGATAATGGTGTTTCTGAAGACTTTGATATATTAAAGTTCACACATGAAGACTTGAAAGAAGTTTCATCTTTAGGTTACACAGTTCATAATATTGTTGTTAACGATCCTAATATGATATCTGATCAAGACATAAAAAAAATAAAAGATAACTTCAATAAAAATTCTTTAATAATTGGCCAAACCAACGGCAGGTATGGAGGAGATTTAGTAAACCCAGATCAAACAATTAGGGGCAACTGCATTAAATTTGTTCAAGATATGTGTGAATTGACCTCAAAACTTGAAGCACCTAACACATATCTTAGACCAGGAAGTATTAATACAAATGGCCCTTGGCTTCCTCACCCTGAAAACCATACTGATAAAGTTTTTGACAGGCTTATTAATTCTACAAAAGAAATAATAACTGTTGCTGAAAATGAGGGTGTTATGCTTAGCCTTGAAGGCGGGTATGTTTCTCCAATTTTCTCAGCAAAAAGAGCAAAAGAATTTATTGATGCAGTTGGGTCAAAGAACTTAGGATTTAATCAAGATCCGGTAAATTTTATTTCTAGTATTGAACAAGCATACAATACTAGAGAATTCCTTGAAGAATTTTTTACTTTGCTTGGTAAGCATACTTTAGGTGCTCACCTAAAAGACTTTACTATAATTGATACCTTGTTATTAAGATTTGAAGAAGAATATATTGGTAGCGGGATGATGGATCAAGCATATTTCTTAAAAAGAATGAATGAGATTTGCCCTGATGCTCATATCTTAGTAGAACACATTCCAAGAGATAAATTTAAACCTTCATATCATGAAACTATAGAGTATTCTAATGCTGCTGGAATAGAATGGGAAAGTTACAAATAATGAAATTAGATCTTTCACAGAAAAATGTATTGATTACAGGTGCTGCTACCGGTATGGGCAGGTCTTCAGCGTTAGAATTAGCACAGCATGGAGCAAACATATCTATTGTGGATATAAATCAAGATGGCCTTAACGAAGTATCTGAAAAATTAAAATCTATGAACGCGAACTTTACTTCAGACCTTATGGACGTGACTTCTATAAATGAAGTAGAAGATAAAATTGAAAAAATTGAACAATGGTTTGAAGGAGGAATTAATTGTTTAATTCATTTTGCTGGAGTATTAGAAGGGTCAGTAGTAGATATAGATGAATTAACCCCAGAAACATGGAATAGGATAATAAATATTAATCTTAATGGAACATATAATGTTACAAGAGCAGTTGCTAAACATATGAAAAAAAGAAATTCTGGAGTTATATTATTAACTTCATCTGGAGCTGGAGTAGAAGGGCCTGGCTCTTCAGCGCCATACAGTTCTAGTAAAGGCGGCACACATGGACTTACATTGCATCTTCAACAATATTTAGCTAATAAAGGCATCAGAATACATGATATTTTACCTGGAAGTATTAGATCTCCATTAAAGGAAGGTCAACTTAATGAGGCATTTAAAAATACTGGAGATAAAGAAGCTTTTGATGACCAGAATAATGATCTTGGTGATCCGGAAGGTGTTGCTAAAATAGTTTCATTTATAATTAGTGATGAAGCAGATTATCTAAGAGGAAGCATAAGAACAAGATGAGTTTCAAACCTTTAAATATAAAAGTAATTCAAGAAATTCAGCATCATGAATGCAATGGAAAGTGTACTGGTAAAAATGGGAATGATGGTTACTGTTATCATGAAAATGGAACAAAGCACAAGGTAGGTTTATGCAAAAGGAAGCATAAAGTATGAAAATAAAAAGTGTAAAAGCAGTAAGTAATAATTACCCTAGAATACCTCAAAAAACTAAACCAAGAGAAAATGATAAGTTTGCTGGAAAAATTGCTACTGGTGCTCCTATGTCTACTTCCCTAGGCGGACGATATTTCCACAAAAATGATTGGTGGGACAAAGCATTGAGAAAAGATATTGGGGTAGGAATTGAACGAGACGTTGGTTGTATTATTGAAGCCGAAGATGGCAGCTGGGGATTTGGGTTTTCAGATAGAGGAAGAATAACTGCATCAATTATTGATGATTATTTGGCTCCAAATTTAATTGGCAGAAGTATTTTTGAAACTGAAAAAATTTATGACATGATGACAAGAATACTTTCACCAATTGGATCAAATTCTTTTTCATCACGAGCCATTAGTGCAGTTGATTTAGCAGTTTGGGATTTAAAAGGTAAAGTTCTTGAAAAGCCAGTATATGAATTATTGGGAGGATCAATTATTGAAAAATTACCACTCTATGCGAGTTCAAATAACACTGAGTGGCTAAAAGAATTAGGATTCAAAAATTTCAAAAGATTTATTTCATATGGACCAAGAGATGGAATAGATGGTTTAAAAAAAACCGAAGATGAAATTGCTAAAACTCGAGATCTAATCGGATATGAATCTGACTTAATGCTAGATTGTTGGCTTAGCATGGACATAGAAACAACTGTAAAATTATCTCAATTACTAAAACCATTTAAATTAAAATGGATTGAAGACGCTCTTATTTCTGAAAGTATTAATCAATATGAAATTTTAAGGGGCAGAATTCCAAACGAAACTCTATCAACGGGAGAACATTGGTATGGGGTGTATCCATTTTTTCATGCTGCCTCCAAAGGTATTATAGATATTTTGCAACCAGATATTACGTGGGTTGGTGGTTTGTCGGCAATAATAAAAATAGTCCATATAGCAGAAGCGGCTGGTATTGATGTTATTCTCCATGGAGGAGGAGGTTCGGCATTTGGTCAGCATGCATCTTATGGGTTAACAGGAATTTCTATGATTGAATGCTCAGGTCCCGTGATAACACCAATTGGGGTTCCATTAGAAGAAAAAGAAAGGTTTCCAGGAACTCCAGTTCCAAAAGATGGAACAATTACTCCTTCTGATGCACCTGGTTTTGGGTTAGAAATTAAAAGAGAGTGGTTTCCGGATTTCAATTAACAATTCTTATTTGATTATAAGGTATTTTAATTTCAGCTTCATCAAAAGCTATTTTGATATCTCTTATTAACTTAGTTCTAACATCCCATTGCTTGCCGGGCAAAGTTACACCGACGAATTTCAGCTTTATTCCTGAGTCAGAGAATGAAGTTATCGTAAATACTTTTGGACTTTCTTTTACGAATTTACCGACATCTGGGTCATTTGATATTTTTGATCCAGTTTTATTAAGTATATTGATAATATTTTCTAAATTATCTTCATAAGAAACATATATTTCGATATTTACTCTAGACCATTGACTAGTTAAATTTGTAATTATATCTGTTGAACCATTTGGAATAATATGTAGAGCCCCATCTAAATCTCTAACAAGAATTCTTCTTAAATTTAAGTCTTCCACTAAACCCGCCCTCCCATTAATTTTTACTATATCGCCTTTTCTTAATTGATTTTCAGCTATAATCAACATCCCTTGAATTACATCTTTTACTAGGCTTTGAGAGCCAAGACCTAATGCAATTCCTAGAATTGAAATTCCTGCAACAAGAGAAGTAACTGGCACTCCAAGTATAGACAATATTGTTAATAATGCTATTAGTACTACAAATATTCTTAATACACTTCGTATAACAATTGCAAAAGTTTCTACTCTTTTTTCATTTTCTTTTGCTACATCATCTGATCGTTTACTTGAATTTAAATAAAGCTTAATTAAATTAGGCATAATAGTTCCTGCAATTCTTAGAGATATGTATGCAAGAATTAAAACAATTAGTATTGGGACTCCATTTGAAATTATTAATCTATAGGAAGCACCTAAAGCCCAATTAAATCCTTCATCACTTTCACCAATATTTAATATTGAAAGTATTCCGAAAAAACTAGGAATTCCAACAACAACAAGTGCAATAATAATTACACTGATATTTTTTACATTATCGACTATTTTTTTTGAACTGGGATCGCTAATTTTTTCAGAATCAATCCCAACTAACTTTAATCCTTTAAAAATTAACAATGAAATTGCCCACACCCCAACAATTCCAGCAACACCAACAAGGATTAACCATACTCCTTTTTCAAGAAACCATATATTAAATGTATTTTCCATATAATTATGTTAATTTTGCTCTTTTCCCATACTGAATATAAAAAAAATGTAAAATAGCATGATGAAATTTATTTTAGAAAATAAAAAAGGATTATTTTTATGCATAACCATATCTATAGTCAGCTATATTTTTCAATATATTGAAACCTTAATTTTTAATTCAAAGATTTTTGATGTCCTGATCATTTCATTATTAATTGGCATATTAGTAAAAAATATTCCAAAAAATATTCCAAGTTTTTTTTCAAGAGAAGATAAAGCTCCTAAATTTGTTTCTAAAAACTTATTGGAATTTGCTGTTATTCTTTTAGGGTTTAATATTAATTTTTCTATTTTAAAAGAAAGCGGGATTTCATTAATTTCTATATCTGTAATTTCTGTTTTTTTTGGCATGCTCCTAATATTTTTATTGTGCAGTACTATCTTAAGGCTTGATAAAACTGTATCAATACTTGTTGCAACAGGAAATTCAATTTGTGGAAATTCTGCTATCGCAGCAATGGCTTCGGTGATTAAATCTCCTTCAAATCACGTTGCCTCTGCAATAAGTTTTAGTGCAGCCATTGGCCTAATTCAAGTAATTTTCTTACCTATATTATTTACAGTTATGTCAATCACTGAATTTCAGTATGGCGTAGTTGCTGGCCTATCAGTATATGCGGTACCACAGGTAGTTGCTGCTTCATTTGTTATCGGAAATGAAGCAGGTTTAATTGCAACACAAGTAAAACTTCTAAGAGTATTGATGCTGGGTCCTTTAATACTAATAGTTGGGTTGTTTTATAAAAAAGATAATGCAGATGTATTTTCAAATAACAAGATTAGTACCTATATACCTTGGTTTGTGGTTGGATTTATTCTTGCATCAATAATAGGTTCAATAGAGATAATTCCAGAAAGCTTAATTAATATTATAAATAATATTAGCAAGATATTGTTTTCTATATCTATGGCCGGGATAGGGCTTACAGTTGCTTTCAAAGACTTAAAAGTATCAGCATTAAAAATTTCGTTTGCAGTTCTATTTTCTTCTGTGTTGATGATAGGATTTGCAGCTATAGGAATAACTTTATTTAACCTTTAAATTAACTCTTTTAGTCTTAGCCCGATTTCTGTCGGTGAATCAGCTATATAAACCCCTGCAGATTTCAATGATTTAATTTTTTCTGAAGCTAAAGCTGACTTTCCAGTAATTACAGCCCCTGCGTGACCCATTCTTCTGCCTTCAGGTGCAGTTTGGCCAACTATACTAGCGACAACTGGTTTTGAAATTGACTCTTTTATCATTTTTGCTGCGGCTTGTTCTCTAGTGCCTCCAATTTCACCTATCATAACAATTGCTTCGGTATTTTGATCTTCTTCAAACATTTGTAATACATCAACAAAGGATGTTCCATGTAAAGGATCGCCTCCAATTCCAACACAAGCACTTTGACCTATTCCAAGCATAGTCAGCTGAACAATTGCTTCGTAAGTAAGAGTTCCGCTTCTAGATACAACTCCAACTTTTCCTTCAGAAACTATGCTTCCTGGAATTATGCCTACTTTTAGTTTCTTCCTAGGTATTAAAAATCCTGGGCAGTTAGGACCAATAAGCCTAACCTTTTTCCCTTTGATATAATTATTTACTTTTAACATATCGTTTACTGGAATCCCTTCCGTTATACAAACAACTGTTTCAATTCCTGCATCTACCTGCTCAATTATTGCGTCTGATGCAAATGGTGCAGGCACAAAGATTAGGCCAATATCAGGAGAAGTATGTTTTACTGCTTCTTCTACACTTCCAAATATTGGTATTTCATTAAAATTTTCACCTGCTTTAGTTGGGTGAACACCTGCAACGACTTCAGTTCCATAATCTATACATTTTTGAGTCTGAAAGCTCCCGTCTCTCCCTAAACCTTGAACCAAAACTTTATTCGAATCTTTATTTAATATACTTTTCATTTTCCTAACCTTTTGTTAATTTCTTCTGCTGCACTTGGCAGATCATCAGAAAAATAAATTTCCATACTTGACTCTTTTAAAATATTTTTAGCTTCTTCTGAATTTGTTCCTCTCAATACAACAACCATAGGAACAGATTTGTTATATTTTTTAAACCCTTCAATAATTCCTTTAGCAGCAACATCACACCTCAATATTCCCCCGAATAGATTTACCAAAATTAACTTTACATCAGCATCAGAAGTAATAATGTTATACGCTTCCATTATCCTTTCCTCTGATGCACTACCTCCAACATCAAGGAAGTTTGCGGGAAGTGCGCCAGCCTTCATAGTTATGTCCATAGTTGCCATTGCTAGACCAGCACCATTTACCATGCACCCAACCTCGCCACCACTTAATTTAATATATGCAAGGTCATTTTTTTGAGCATTGAGTTCAGACTTATTTATTTGTGCTTCATCAAATAACTTTAATAAGTCTTTATGCCTGAACAATGCATCATCATCAATTGTAATTTTTGCATCAAGAGCAACTAAATTATTTCCTTCTACAAGAGCAAGAGGATTGATCTCAATGAGCGTGCAATCATTCGATATAAAAATTCCATAAAGTTGATTAATAATTTTATAAAGTTGAGATGAAATTTCTTTATCAAATTTAAAAACACTTATCAGATTTCTAATTTTGTATGGCGAAGGCCCAACAAGAGGGTCAACGTGAATTTTAATTATTTTATCTGGATATTTTTCTGCCACTTCTTCAATATTCATTCCCCCTTCAGTAGAAAAAATTATTACGGGGCATTTAAAATCAAAATCCATTGTTACAGCTAAATAATACTCTTTTAAAATACTAGAAGCTTCCTCAATATACACTTCGTTGATAGGGAATTCAGTGTCACCAGATTGAAAAGTTTTTAAAAATGAGCCTATCATATTGTCGGCATGCTCTGAAGCTTCATCAGGATTATTTGCAAGCTTTATACCACCAGCTTTCCCTCTTCCACCTGCATGAACCTGTGCTTTAACAACACAATTTCCACCAAATGATGAGGCTATTTCTTTTGCTTCAATTCCGGATTTTGCTACTTTGCCATCCGGAATAGGAACTTTACTACTATTTAGAATTTCTTTTGCTTGATATTCGTGTAATTGCAATTTGCATCCTCAACTAAACTAAAAATATTTTTATTAAAATAACAATTATCAATGTATAAAACCCTGCAACTATATCATCAAGCATAATTCCAAGACTACCATTGAGCTTTTCTATTCTATTAATGCCCAGAAATTTTGTAATGTCAAAAAATCTAAATAACAAAAATGACATTATTACAAGAAATAATTGATCAGAAACAATTAAAGAAATCCACATGCCTGCAAATTCATCAATGACCACAAAACTCGGATCCTTGTTTTCAATACCATTTTCTTCGAAGTTTATATTTAATGAAATAAAAGAAAGAACTAAAATTATTGCTAAGAGTATAAGCCTATTCACAAAGTTTATATTTTCTCCTAAAAAAAATATTATTGCACAAGGTACTAAGCTACAAACAGTACCAGAGCCAATTTTAATGTAACCTATGCCTAAAACAGAATAGATTGGTTTAAAAATTTTTATTTTTGAAAAAGATGAAAAAATAATTTACCACCATATTTTTTGATCACCGATTTCTTTGATTTCTTTGTACTCCATGTCCCATAACCTACTGGAAAGATACCTTTCACCCGAATCAGCAATAATTAAAACAATATTTCCTTTTTCAATTTTTTTCGCAACTTTTACTGCTGCCGCTGTTACAGCGCCACAAGATACGCCTGCGAAAACCCCACATTTGTCCATCAATTCCTTAGTCCAGTAAAATGATTCTTCTTCCCCTACAAGAATTCTGGAGTCAAGTTTTTCTAAATCTAAGATAGGAGGTATAAATCCATGCTCAATGCTTCTTAAGGCAGGCACAACTTCTTCTGGATGAGGTGCGGCAGCGACGATTTTTATATCTTCATTATATTCTTTTAGAGCTTTTCCAACACCCATTAATGTTCCACCTGTACCAAGCCCTGCTACAAACACATTTATATCAGGCATTTGTTTTATAATTTCAGGTCCCGTTGTCTCATAATGAGCTCTTGGATTTGCTTCGTTTCCATATTGATATGGCATGAAATAATCATCATTATTTTTATCAATTTCTTGGGCAAGCCTAATAGCACCGTTGGTTCCTTCTTCACCATTTGAAAAAATAATTTCTGCACCTAATGATGAAAGTAAAGATTTTCTTTCATCGCTTACATTGTCTGGCATTACTGCAATCATATTGTAGCCTTTAACCTTGGATATCATTGCAAGCGCTATTCCTGTATTTCCACTTGTAGGCTCAATTATCGTCGATCCTTTTTTTATATTTCCATTTTTCTCAGCAGACTCAATAAGATATTTTGCAACTCTATCTTTAATACTTCCCGCAGGATTTGAGCTTTCAAGTTTTGCAAAAATCTTTGCGCTGTTGGGACTTATTTCACTAATTTCTATTAAAGGAGTGTTACCAATAGTTTCAACAATATTTTTTTGCATAGTCACCTTTCAACTGCAGGCATTCCACAGAAAACTTCGTAGTCGATTAATTCAGATATTTTAGGTTCATCTCCACATAAATCACAATCACTGTTTCTCCTAATTTTGACAGTTCTGAACTCCATGCTTAAAGCATCAATAAGGATCATTCTTCCATCAAGCACATCCCCGATACCCAATAAATATTTAACAGCTTCAATAGCTTGGATGCTTCCAACTAATCCAGGTAGAGCACCAATAACCCCTGCCTCAGAACAACTCGGAACTGATCCCGGTGGTGGTGGGTCAGGAAAAATACATCTGTAACAATTTTTACTAGGAACATATGTTGTAACTTGACCATCAAACATTAACACGCTGCCGTCAAAAAGAGGTTTTTTTAAAAGAAATGTAGCGTCACAAATTAAATATCTTGTTGGAAAATTATCAGCACCATTAATTACCCCGTCGTAATTATTTATAATTTGCAAAGCATTTGATGAATTAATGGGTTCGTCATGCATAATAACTTCAACGTTAGGATTATAAGCTTTTAATGTTTCCATTGCGGAAACAACTTTTCTTTTACCAATATCTGAATCTCTATGTAAAACTTGCCTTTGTAAATTACTACGGTCAACTACATCAAAATCAGCAACTCCTATTTTTCCTACTCCTGCTAGAGCTAAATATAATGCAGCGGGAGATCCTAAGCCACCAGCACCAACAATAAGAATACTTGAATTTTTTAATTTTCTTTGTCCTTCAGATCCAACCTGAGGCATTATGATATGTCTACTATATCTATCTACTTCATCTGGAGTTAATTTATTAAACATTTTTTCCTTTCAAAAAAAAACCCCGAATATTCGGGGTACTTGAGTAAAAATTTAAATACCCTTCATAAAATACAACAATTTATGCAACACAACTTAGCAAAATTCATCTAATTTTCCAACTTTGCCGCATCGATAATTGTTCTGTCCTTATCTGCTAAGTCTTTGATAGTTATAGTTTGCAACTTAGAAATAAGAGTTTGTTCTACATCTGACCACATGTCTTGTTGTGAGCAGTGACCAGAAATAACACATATATCAGAGTTATATAAGCAGGATACTAATGACCTACTTTTATCGAGACCTTCCATGATATCAGCAATAGATATTTCAGAAGGATTCTTTGCAAGTGAATATCCTCCATTTGGACCTCTAAGACTTTTTATAAATTTTTTTTCAATTAATTCATTTGATATTTGAAAAAGGAATTTTTCTGGTATATGTCTTTTTTTTGAAATTTCAGTTGCTTTTACAATAGTATCAGGTTCAAGTGAGGCAAGATGCACAAGGATTCTTACTCCATAATCAATTTTCATAGGTACTAGCATAATTTTATCTCCATAATCATTATTGAATAATAACACGTTATTGGATTATTCACCCATATTTGTGTATTATACGTTCTGCAAAAAATTAAAATTATGAATCCAATAATATTAAATACTGAAAAAAGAGAAATATACGGTAAAAAATTACGGTCTTTGAGAAAAAAGGGAGTTTTACCTATACATGTATACGGCCCAGGTATGGAATCAATTGCTCTTCAATCTGAGACTAATAACGTTTTAAAAGTATTACAAGAAGCTGGAAGAACAAACCCAGTTAAAATAATTGACTCTGATAAAGAACACACTACTTTAGTAAGACATGTTGATCAGCACCCAGCAACTGGAGAACTTCAACATGTTGATTTTATGCGAGTTGATGAGAATAAAGCTATCGAAGTAGAGGTGCCTGTTGTCCTAATTGGTGAAGCTCCGGGTACAAGAGGTGGAGCGGGGACAGTTACACAGGCAATTTATTCACTTTCTGTACTTTCAAAACCTTTTACTGTTCCAAGTGAAATACAGGCTGATGTTTCTGTTCTAGTAGATCTAGAAACTAACATAAAGAGGGGTGACTTGGTTCTTCCTGAAGGAGTTGAATTAATCGGAGATCCAGACATTCCAGTGGCATGGATACAACCACCTAGAGTACAGGAAGAGGTTGAAGTTGAAGAAGGTGCTGAAGAAGGTGCTGAAGAAGGTGCTGAAGAAGGTGCTGAAGATTCACCACAATCTGATGAATCTGGAGACACAGATAATTAGAATATGAATATTATTGTTTTTTAAATTTAATTTTTATTTATTTTAAGAATTAAAGGAGAAAAAATGAGTGATTTAACACTCATAATTATTGCCGCTTTAGCTTCTGGAATTTTATCTGGAATTGCAGGTTATTTAATAAAACTAATTATTGATCAAAAGTCACAATTAGCTTCCAAGAATGCAATAAACCAACAAATAAATATGGCTCAAGAGAGAAGTCAGGAAATTTTGATTGAAGCTAAAGAAGAATCTCTTCAAATACGATTAGAGTCCGAGAAAGAAATAAATAATCAAAAAAATAATTTATCACAAGAAAAGAATAATTTAGAGTCAGTTAAACAGGAAGTTAATGACAAATTAAAGTTTATTGATAAGGAAAATAAAAAGATTAGTGATCAGTTAAAATTTATTAATAATCAAAAATCTGAATTAAAAGAGAACAGAGAAATATATGCAAAAAAAATTGAGGAAGCTTCTGATATTACATTAGAAGAGGCAAAAGAAATTCTTTTAAAAGAAGCCCAAGAAGATATAGAGCATAATGTTGCCAAAAAATATCGAATTGCTGAAGAGGAACTTGAAAAAAAGGTTGAAGATCATGCCAAAAATGTTATTGCTGAAGCAATACAAAGATTTGCTTCGGAAGTTGTAGGTGAAGAAACTGTTCAGGCAATATCGATTCCAAATGAAGAAATGAAGGGAAGGTTAATTGGTCGAGATGGAAGGAATATCCGTGCCATTGAAAAAACAACAGGGGTAGATTTAATTGTTGACGAATCTCCTGATTCTGTTACTGTTTCATGCTTTGATCCAATAAGAAGACAAGTGGCAATTAATTTGCTCAAAGATCTAATAAAAGATGGAAGAATTCATCCTGCAAGAATTGAATCTCTAACAAAGAAAGTTCAAGGTGAAATTAATAAAACTATTAAAAAAGCTGGCGAAGATGCAACATTTGATTCTAATGTCAAAGGCTTACCTTCTGAAATAATTGAAATCGTTGGTAGATTAAAATATAGGTACAGTTATGGTGAAAATGTATTACAACATTCAGTTGAAGTTGCAAATTTTAGTGCTTTAATGGCCGAAGAAATTGGTGCAGATGTCAAAGTTTGCAGGACTGGAGGTTTTTTACATGATATAGGTAAGGCCATGACTCATGAGATTGAGGGCCCTCATGCTGAAATAGGGGCTCAGCTAGCTTCAAAATATGAAATTGATTCCAAAATTGTTACAACTATAAGAGAACATCATGATTCTGAATTCACAACTACCGAATCATTTATTGTAGCTGCCGCAGATGCAATTAGTGCATCAAGACCAGGAGCAAGAAGAGATTCTGCAGAAGCATACGTTAAAAGGTTAAAGGACATTGAAGAAATTGCATTAGGATTCGAAGGTGTTGACAAATGTTTTGCTATTGAAGCTGGAAGAGAACTGCGCGTACTTGTTGACCCGGTTATTGTGGATGATGACGAAACATCAATTTTAGCTAAAAATATTGTCGAAAAAATAGAATCTTCATTGAACTACCCAGGGCAAATAAAAGTTATTGTGATTAGAGAGTCTAGATCTATAGAAACAGCACAATAATTTTGAATTTAGCAGACCTTCATACGCATACTAATTTTTCTGACGGAGAATTGAGTCCAATTGAAATAATTAATGAAGCTATAGATAAAAAAATTAAATATCTTTCTATAACAGATCATGACACTTTGTCAGGATATAAAAAAGCTAGAAAAATTATTAACGACTCATATGCAAATCAAATTTTATTAATCCCTGGGGTTGAGATTTCAACAACTTTTGAAGGATCTAGTATTCATCTTTTGGGTTATTTTTTTGACGCTAATAATACTGGTTTAAATGATATTCTAAAACAACTGCAACTGAGGAGGAATGAGTTTGCAAAGTATGCATTAAGTAATCTTAAGGGGGAAGGGTTTAATATCAATTGGGGAGATTTGCTAGTTAATGTTAATGGCTCATTAGGAAGGCTCCATATTGCATACGCAATGCAAAGAAAAGGAATAGTAAAAAGGGTTTCTGATGCATTTGATATTTATTTAAATAAATATAGAAGTAATTATCCAGAAAAATATGAATTTAATACCGCTGAAATTATTAGAATAGTAAATGCAGCTGGAGGTGTTTGCTCAATTGCACATCCTCATACAATAAATAATGCTGAAAAGATCATTCCCAAATTAGTTAAGAAAGGATTAACTGGAATAGAAGTTATAGAAAATAAAAAAATATATAAAGATGATGAAGAATTTATATCTATGGGATTAATAAAAACTGCTGGAAGTGATTTTCACAGGCCAGGAAAAAATTCTTACTTAGGAAAAAATAATTTATCTGAAGAAGAATTTATTCATTTTTATTCAAATGCAAAAAAAATATTAAATGGGAAAATAAAATGGAAATTTTAATATTTTTAACAATTATTTTTATCTTATCTTCAGTTAATTTATCTACTCAATATTTATCAAATTATAAAAATTTAGAATTTAACAAAAATGATCATTTGGGTTCATCATATATTTGGAGTAATCATTCAAAATTTGCAGGGCTAACAATATTTTTTGGAGATAGTGTAATTAAAGGATTTTTTCCTGTTTTTTTATGCAAATATATATTGAATATTAATAATGAATATATTTTTTTATATATTTTAATTATTCAAATGATAGGTAATAATTGGTCAATTTTTTTAAAATTTAAAGGTGGGAGAGGGATGGCAATAGCAATTGGCTCTTTGCTCGGAATCAACTTTGTATTAGCTCTCATTCTATATGGCACATATTTGTTACTTTATTTTAGTAAGTTTAAAGATGGCGGAATAACATGGATAATATCTCTAACTATTACTGCATTTATATCAATAGGCTTTTCGTTAAATGTGCTTTATTGCTATCTCGCTTGTATATTTTTAACAATATTAAAAAGAGTAACTGGAAATCAGTTTAAATTTGATATAAATATTATAATTAATAGAATTATTTATGACAGAGACTTTAGATAAAAGAATAATACTCAACAAGTGCGCATGTGGAAGCAAAGTAAATACTAATTTAAAATGTGGTGATGCTGATTGCCAAGAATTTATTTGCCCAAAATGCATGATTCAGACTAAAACTGTCCCTAAATGTAGAAAGTGTGCAAAATTGAAAAAAAATCCTGCTTTTAATCCTACCCCGAAAGAACTTATTTTAAGCTTTGTGGTGTGCAGCACATCTTCAATAGTTCTTTCAATAGGAATTAATGCTACTTTGAACATCATAAATAATGTTGCTCCAGGAATAATTGTTTTTTACTTATTATTGCTTGTGCCTCCATTATTAGGCTGGGCAATAGGAAATATTATTGAGAGAACTTCAAAATATAAAAAAAGTTTAACTTTAACTTTAATTGCCGGTTTAAGTGCTGCTGCTGGGCACTTAATAATTTCATTTGGATTTCAAGTAGACTTTTTTTACTGGCTCATAAGTCTTGCAATTACAATTTACTTATCAATAAACAAGGTTAAGGTTTAAGCTCTTTCTTTAAAGAATATAATTTAATACCAATATCAGAAATGTCTGTATTAAGTAGTTTGAAGCCATTAGATGTCCAAAAATTAAAAGCTTTTTCTTGAATTTCTGAAGTACCTAATATTAATTCATTTCCATTGTTATCTAAAACCCATTTTTCAACCTTTTTTAACAGTTCTTTTGCAATACCGTTATTTCTATAACCAATTTTTACACTAAGCCTTTTTAGTCTAAACTTATTACCATCTACATATTCAGCTCCGAGAGAACCAACGACTTCACCTTTTTCATTTATAGCAACATAAAAAATACCTTTATCATTAAAATGTGAAAAAATTGAACCTAAATCTTCATTCAAAGATCTATTCAAATAATTTTTAATAGCAAGTTTTACATTATTATTATGATTATTAGCTGTATCATTTAAACCATCAAAAACCATAGATTGGACTTGATTTTGATATTCTTTAATAAATTTTGTTATTTTAATTTTCATTTATAAGCAATAGGTAAAAACCAATATTATTAAAATGGCATCAAGGATTGCAGCAATTATAAAAATATAAGTGGGTAGTTTATTATTAAACATGAATAAAATTATAACGAGATAAATAATAAAATCATAATTACTATATATAATATTATATAGTATTAATTAATTTAATAGTATTAATATGAAATCAAATAAAACAGTGATAATTACAGGATCTAACAGTGGTATTGGATTTGAATTAGCTAAGAAATTAATTTCAGAAAATTATTTTGTTATTTTAGCTTGTAGAAATAGAAAAAAGGGGCTAGATGCAGAAAAAAGGCTTGGAATAAGATCAAAATTTATAGAAATAGATTTATCAAATTATGAAAGTATTGATACTTTTTCTAGACAGATAAGACATGAAAAATTAAATATAAATTATTTAGTAAACAATGCTGGAGTAATGTTTCATCCAAATTATTTTCTTAAAAATGGAATAAATGTAACTTTTTTTATTAATTACATAGGCTATTACTACTTATCATTGAAATTAATTGATCTTTTAGAAAAAAATAGTAACTCTAAAATAATCAATGTTTCAAGTATTTCCAGTTATAGCGTTAAAAGTTTAGATTGGAATTTTTTTAATCCTAATAAAACACACAATAATTTGAAATATAAAAGAGAATTATATTCTTACACTAATCTTTTCAGATTGATGTTTTCTATTGAACTTTCAAATAAACTAAGGCAGAGAGGTTTTAAAACTAAATCAATTGCCTGTCACCCTGGTGTAGTAAAAAGTAGCTTGGGAAGATACGTTTGGATTTCTAAACTTATATACTCATTACCAATTTTACCTCCAACAATTATTGGTATAAAGCCTATTTATGAATCCATGACTAATCAACATTTGAATGGGGGGGAATTTATTGGATTTGACACTAAAAATCAATGGAAAGGCAATCCAGTAATTGTTGATCCTAATCCTATTTGCAATGATGGAGAGCTAAGAAATTTATTATGGGAAAAAACACAAGAATTGACAGGAATTAATTTATAAAATTTTAATTATCAAACCTAATGTATTGACAGTGAAAAAAAAATTGTGTTATAATATATTTATTGTTCGGTCAAAAACCGGACTTTTTTTTTGCTCTTTTTTTAATTCCTTATTTTAATGTATGCTAATTATTAAATATTTAAAGGAGTATGTTTTGGACAATTTTGATTACCTTGCATTTATTGGAACATATACAAAGGGTAATGTGGTTAATGAAGGTTTAAAAAGCAAAGGGATTTATATATTAGGTTATAATTCTAAAAGTGGTGAATTAGGACTATTAAATACAGCGTACGAAAAGGACAACCCATCTTTTCTGTCAGTTTCACCTGATGGAAAATATCTTTATTCTGTAGGTGAAATAGATGATGAAAGAGGTGGAGCTCTGTCTTCATACTTAGTTGATAAAGAAAATGCATCACTAAACATTATTAACTCTATTTCTACCGGTTCAAATGGCCCTTGTCATTTAATGACTGATGCTTCTGGTTCTATTTTGTTAGCTGCAAATTATGCCGGAGGAGCGTCTACATTAGCTAGAATAAATGATGATGGAAGTTTAAATGAAAATGTCCAAGTAATACAACACCAAGGCTCAAGCATTAATCCTGAAAGACAAATGGAGCCTCATGCGCACTCTATAAATATTTCCCCTTCAGGCAAATATGCCCTTGTCCCAGATTTAGGAACTGACAAAGTGATTATTTATAAAATTGATAATGAATCAAAAAAACTTTTATCTAATGTGCCAGAATTTGCAAAAGTAACTCCCGGGATGGGTCCAAGGCATTTAGAATTCCATCCTAACGGAAAAGTGGTTTACGTCATTCATGAGCTAGGGGCAAATATATCTGTGTTTGATCTTGATGACCATAATGGAAAATTGAATGAAATTCAATCTATATCAACTTTGCCCCCAGATTATGAGCAGAAAAGTTGTGCAGATATCCACATTAGTCCTGATGGAAAATATTTATACGGATCAAACAGAGGGCATGATAGTCTTGCGATTTATAAAGTATCAGATGAAGGTAGAAAATTAGAAAATATTGATTTTCAGTCTACATTAGGTAAAACACCAAGAAATTTTGCCATAGACCCAAATGGAAATTTTTTATTAGCAGCAAATCAAGATTCAAGCGATATATTTACATTTAAAATTAATAAGGAAAGTGGAAAACTTGACCCAACTGGTTTCAAGATAGATATTCCATATCCAGTATGTATAAAGTTTCTAAAGAGGTAAAAAATGATGTCGAATAAAAAGTTTTCTGTTTTCTTTAAATTAATGCTTTTAGCGTTTCTTTTGATTGGTTGTAATGTTACTAAAACGGATAATGAAGGAAATGAAATAAGTGAAAAAGATCTCAAAGCTACATCATCAGCAAAAGAACAAAAAACTCTAAGCTTAAACATTGACAAAGAACAATTAAAAAGCAATGAAAAGGAATTATTATCAAATCCAATTTTAGATTCACTTAATTCTTTTTCAATTGAAACATTAAAAATTGCCATGAGGTCACTTCAGCATACATATTGGGTTATGGCAGAAGCAAATGAAATGAAGGAATATCTAGAATCTGCTGGAATCGAACTTGTTGGAGAACCAATTGTTCCAGGAAATGATAAGAAAGCTGAATTTTTGGATTATGGTGTAGTAATGAGTGGTGGTCAGGCATATGTGGTAACAGAGATGGATAAAGTGATTGTTGCATTTAGAGATACTGGTAGTGATAAAAGATGGGAAAGAATTTTAAACATGCTTACCGATGCACGCGCAACACTCAAGAAAATGTCTTATCTTGATGATCCTGAATTATCAGAAATCAAAGCACATGAAGGATTTGTGAGCGAATATATTCTATTCAGAGAAAAAGTAATTGAATATGTTGATAAGCATCCTGATAAAGAAATTCATGTTGTTGGCCACAGTTTAGGTGGTGCACTTGCTACACTTGCAAGTTTTGATATTGCTTCTTCATTGAATAGAGAAGTTAATACAGTGACATTTGGAGCTCCAAGAGTTGGGACAAATGATTTTAGGAATGCTTTTGAAAAATTGCCAATTAATCTCTTTAGGGTAGTTGTTGCGAATGATCCAATAGCAAGAGTTCCTGGAATGCTAATCCCTTATGAGCATGTGGGTGAGTTAATTCAAATTGATGAATCTGGAGATATGTATGATCCTTCTGATATTAATACTGCAATTTTATTTACTAAGAGGGATTTTACTAATCACTATAAATCCTCTTATTATTTTGGGTTGGTTGGCTTATATACTCTTTGTGAGAATGAAGAATATTTGAAGTGTAGCAATGAAATAACTAATTCACTTGCAAATGCTGAGAGAGATTCACAAGAACAATTTTGGAAAAAAATTCCACTAGATAAAGTTAATTTTCCAGCTGATAAATTACCAGTTGATAAAATACCTGTAACTAAGATGCTTGATTTAAAAGACAGGCTTTCTTCTTTAACAGGAAAGCTTGGCAAAATGAAACCATGGGAGCAAATACCATGGGAAGATGTGCCTGACCAATTAGACGATGTGATCCCAGAAGAAAATATCCCTTGGGACTAATCACCTAATTGAATACCCTCCATCAACGGGGATAAATGTTCCAGTTACATAATCTGAAGCTGGAGATGCTAAATATATTGCTGTGCCTGCAAGATCATTCGGTACTCCCCACCTTCCAGCAGGGATCCTAGTAGTAACTAAATTAGCTTCTTCAGGAAAAAATTCTTTAAATCCATCAGTGAGATTTGTTGTAATATATCCAGGCAAAATAGCATTTACTTGAATTCCATATTTAATCCATGCCACTGCACAACTCTTAGTGTATTGAACAACTCCACCTTTACTTGCTGCATATACAGAAGCATGAGCTCCTCCAAAAATAGAAAACATTGAACCAATATTAATTATTTTTCCAGAGCCTTTTTCTTTCATTTGGTCGATGATTAAAGAAGAAAAATAATGCACACTTGATAAATTTGTTTCTATGACGGTACGCCAATTATCTTCGGTTAATTCTTGGGGCTCTTTAGTTCTTATTCCTATTCCAGCATTATTAACAAGTATATCAACTGAGCCCAGCTTACTGTTAACCTCTTCGATACAAGATTTAACAGATTCATATTTTGAAACATCGCAACTAAAATATTCTGCCTTACCACCTGATTCTACAATATCATCCTTAACCTTTTTCGATTTTTCATCATTTCTACCGACAATTGCTACTATTGAACCTGAATCTGCAAAGCCCTTTGCAATACCTTCTCCTATCCCTCCGTTTCCCCCAGTAACTATTGAAACTTTATCTTTTATGCTAAACAAATTATTCTCCTACTAAATAAATATAACTTAAGGATATTTAAACAATGCCATCTAATCAATCCTTGGAAGGAATAACAGTAATTGATTGTAGTCAAATTCTTGCTGGGCCATTTTGTTCAATGTTATTAGCTGACCACGGAGCAAGGGTTATTAAAGTTGAAAAACCAAATGGTGGCGACGATGTAAGAACATGGGGGCCTCCATTTATAGGAAAGGACTCTTCTGCATTTGTACAATTAAATAGAAATAAAGAAAGCATTTCTCTTGACATCAAAGAAGAACAAGGAAAGAAGATTTTAAGAAAACTTATTAAAAATGCAGATGTTTTGATTGAAAACTCAAGGGTCGGCACAATGGATAAGTTAGGTTTTGGGTATAAGGATACCAAAAAAATAAATTCAAAAATTATATATTGTTCAATTACAGGCTTTGGCACAGATGGACCATATGCAAAAAGAGGTGGTTTCGATTTAATTGCTCAAGGAATGAGTGGTCTTATGAGTATAACTGGGCATCCAGATTCTCCTCCTGTAAAGGTTGGTGTTCCAATAGCTGACTTAAATACAGGAATGTTTGCAATGCAGGGAATCTTATCTGCATACATACACAGATTAAAGAAAAATGAAGGGCAATATTTAGAAGTTTCTTTACTGGAATCTGCTTTAGCTTACACTATGTATGAAAGCAGTATTTATTTTACTACCGGTAAAATTTCTACTCCTGATGGATCTGCTCACAGATTAACTGCTCCTTATCAAGCTTTTAAAACAAAGGACGGATATATCAATATTGGTGCTGCAAATCAATCAAATTGGGAGAGACTGATAAAAGTATTAGGAATGGAAAAATTAAATGATGATCCTGATTTTTCAGATTCTAAGAATAGACAATTAAATAAAGTTAAACTGGAAAAAATTCTTGAAGAAATATTTATTACAAAGTCTAGCAAAGAATGGATTAGTATATTGATTGAGAATAGTATTCCTAGCGGACCCATATACAATATGGAAGAGGTTTGGAATGATGAGCAGGTAAGGCACAGAAATATGGATGTAAAATTAGATCATCCAAAACAAAAAAATAGCAGAAACATTGGCGTGGCAGTTAAATTAAGTAAAACCCCAGGTGAAATAAAAACGCCTGCACCACTTTACGGTGAGCATTCAAAAAAGATACTTAAAGAATTAGGATACCCATCTGATGAAATAAAATTTTTAATTAATTCAAATATTTGCGGAATGCAATAATTTAAATTTTATCAATCCAATTATTTAATTCGTTAATTTGATCCAAACTAATTTCGTGTCCTATAGGGTATTCTTTGTAATCTACGCTAAAACCTTTTTTCCTTAAAAAATTTAGAGTCTGAGTTGAACCCATAATAGGGATTACCTGATCGTATGTTCCGTGAGACATAAAAATTTTTGTTTTCATATTTAAATTAAATTCTTTATTTTCGTAAAGTAATTGTGAACCAAGAATTATAAGGCCATCTACTTTTTCATTATAGTTATTGTGCAGAGTCATCATGCCTCCTTGAGAAAATCCTCCAATAAAAATCCCTTTAATATTGAATTTAATATCATTTAAAATTTCAGATATTGTTTGGCTTATTGCCTGCTGAGAAAACTTAAACTCATCTTCATTAGATGGAAACTCAAACCATCTAAAGCCTTCTGTGCCAAAACCTACATCCATCTTAAATGGGGCATTAAAAAAAACATGTATGTTTTCAGGATTTAATAAATTTCCTATTTGAGATATTCCTTTCATGCTGTCCCCATAACCATGCATAAAAAAAATAATATTTACATTTTTTAGATCATCAATATTATCTGGAATTCTAATAAGGTAACTTAATTTAGTGGACTTTTTTTCTTTAAATCTCATTATGATTTTTGAAGTTGAAAAAATGGTTTACTGGACCAGGACCTTCACCAACACTATATGAATTTTTAAGACCATTTGTTAAAAATTCTTTTGATTTTCTTATTGAAAATTCTAGAGATTCTCCCTTGGCCATATATGCAGCGATAGCAGCAGATAAAGTGCATCCAGTGCCATGTGTATTTTGAGTGTTAACTCTATCTTTTTTGAATTTTATTATCTTTGTTCCATTTCTAAAAAGGAAATCGACTGAAAAATTACCTTTAAAATGACCACCCTTGATTAATACATTTTTGGCGCCAAGATCAAGAATTTTTTTTCCAGCTTTTTCTACATCATGTTCTGACGAAATATTTATTTTTGAAATTTTTTCAGCTTCTAAAATATTAGGAGTAACTAGAACTGATATCGGTATTATGTCTTGAACGTAAGAAGATACTGCATCTTCTTCCAAAAGTGCATCTCCACTTTCAGAAACCATTACTGGATCAACTATTAAATTTTGTATCTTATACTCTTTAATTTTTTTGGAAACCAGTTTAATAATATTGCTGTTAGCAAGCATTCCGGTCTTTACGGCGGATGCCCCAATATCCGATAAAACCGAATCGATTTGAGAATTTATAATGTCTTCGTCCATTATTCTTACATCTTGGACACCAATACTATTTTGAGCAGTTACAGCAGTTAAAACAGATGCTCCATAAACACCTATAGCAGCGAAAGTTTTTAAATCAGCTTGAATTCCAGCTCCAGCTCCAGAATCAGAACCTGCTATTGTTAATACTTTATTTTTGAAATGTTCCATGATCACAATTAAACTATAGATAATTTTAATTTAAATAATCATATTACGAAACTGAGAGGATAAAGATATGGCTGAAATGAGAAAAAATATAATCAAAGAAAAGTTATTGAATGGCCAAAGAACTTTAACCTTAATGGGGGTGGCAAATCCTGATCAAGTTGACCAATTAGGGCCACTTGATTTTGATGGAATTTGGCTTGAAGCTGAACATGGACCTGTAGATTTTGCTGATATATCTGATATTACTAGAGCTTGTGATTTGTGGGGAAAAACTTCTATAACAAGAGTTCATCAAAATGAACCTGGTGTAATTTACAGAACTTTAGATAGAGGAAGTCAAGGAATATGTGTGCCTCATATTAATTCTGCTGAAGAAGCAAGAAGAGTGGTTGATGCTGCAAAATTTGCTCCAATTGGTAATAGGGGATTATCAACAAGCAGGCAGGGTTATGGGGTAGATAATTATCACCAAGAATCTAACGATAAATCTTTAATAATAGTTCTAATTGAAGATATTATTGCAGTCCAAAACTTAGATGAAATTCTCGAGGTGGATGAAATAGATGTTTTCTTTGTCGCACCAAATGATTTAGCTGCAACAATGGGTTATATTGGAAAAAGTGACCACAAAGACGTTCAGGACACAATAGAAAATACACTAAAGAGAATAGTGTCATCGGGTAGGACAGCAGGGACATTAACTACAATGTCAGCATTAGATAAGTTTATAGATATTGGCGTAAATTGCATATGTGTAAATATTGGGCCATTTATAAATGATGGTGTAATTTCAGCAGCGAAAAAAGTTTACTCAAAATGAAAAATTATATTCCAATATTATTGTTGTTGTTATTTTTAATTTCTTGTAGGTCAGGGGCCCAAGTTCCTGAAGACACAGTAATAAAAGTCATGACACCTACCCCAATCCCAGTAGATTGTAAAAATGAATTTTACCCTACAGACGCCCCCCAATTTGGAGATGAAAGCTCTTTCAATTATATAACTTTAAACGATAGTTTAAAGATGACAATAATTAATGATGGAAATGGTGAAAAAAAAGTTGAAATTAATGACAAAGTGGATGTAGATTATACCGGTTGGTTACCAGATGGATGCATATTTGATAGCACTTATCCTAGAGGTTCATCTGCTAAATTCAGGATTGGTATGGGCCAAGTTATTAAAGGATGGGACGATGGATTAATTGGAATGAAAGAAGGTGAAGTGAGAAGATTAAATATTGGATATGAATTTGCATACGGTGAGGAAGGAATACCAGGAGTAATTCCAGAAAAATCAACGCTAATTTTTGAAATTAAACTAAATAAAATAATAAGGCTAGTAAACAATGAATGATGTAAAAGTTAAAAATGTAAAAGTTATTTTCACTGAACCCGACAATATAAGGTTAGTAATAGTAAAAATTGATACAAATCAACCAGGGCTATATGGGGTTGGGTGTGCAACATTCACTCAAAGGCCTACGCCTGTTAAAGCTGCAATTGAAGATTATTTAGCACCTTTTATTGAAGGAAAAAATGTTAATGATATCGAAGATATTTGGGCGTCGTCTTATGTTTCTTCTTATTGGAGAAATGGCCCTGTTTTAAATAATGCATTATCAGGTATTGACCAAGCGTTATGGGATATCAAAGGAAAATTGGCAAATATGCCTGTGTATGATCTATTAGGAGGGAGGTCAAGAGAAGCTGCTCCAGTATATGTGCATGCATCAGGAGATTCAAACGAAGAAGTTGGTGATGTAATGCAAAAATATATGGAACAAGGCTTTCATCATATCAGGGTTCAAGTAGCAACCCCTGGCTATGCAACATATGGAAATAAAAGCGCCAAAACAGGTGAAGAAACAGCTCAAAATAGAGATGTTTCAAAAGGGCCTATTGCAGCAACTAGCTGGGTATCAAGTTGGGTAAGTGAGCGATCTGATGCTGAAAAAATTACCAATTCAGATAGGTATGGAGTTAGTGCATTGGAATCCAATAGATATGGAAAATCAAGTGAAGGTAAGCTTTATGGAAAATCGAGATTATCTGCACATCCAGGAGGAATATTTGAACCAGTTCCGTATATGACTTCAGCAATATCATTATTTGAATATATTAGAAATAGGTTTGGTTATGGAGTTGAAATACTTCACGATGTCCATGAAAGAATAAGCCCAATACAAGGTGTATGGTTTGCTAAACAAGTTGAAAAATATAGACTTTTTTTTCTCGAAGATTTATTTAGCCCTGAAGACCAGCATTATTTTGAAATGGTAAGGCAGCAATGCGCAACCCCAATAGCTATGGGTGAGTTGTACGTTTCTCCAAATGATGTGATTCCTATGATGAAAAATAAATTGATTGATTTTATAAGGATTCATATTTCAGATATAGGAGGATTAACTCCAGCAAGAAAAATTGCTGCTTTTGGTGAGTTAATGGGGATTAAAACTGCGTGGCATGGCCCAGGTGACACTTCGCCAGTAGGTCATGCAGCTAATCTTGCACTTAATTTAAATTGTCAAAATTTTGGCATCCAAGAAGCAGCCTTATTCGATGAAAACACAAAGGAAGTTTTTCCTGGCTGTCCAGAACTAAGAGATGGAATGATGTGGTCAAATGGAAAACCTGGCCTTGGTATCGATATTAATGAAAAATTAGCAAAAAAATTTCCTTTCAGAGAAAGAGTATGGGGAGGTGCGTGGGACACAGTTAGAAGAGCTGATGGTGGAGTTGTGAAACCTTAAATTATGAAAAACCGGATACCTTATAATCCTTCACTTATTGAGCCAAAGTGGCAAAAAAAATGGAAGGATTCAAAAATTTATACTGTTGACTTAGATTCAAAAGATAAGAAAAATTATTTTTCTCTAACAATGTTTCCTTATCCTTCTGGAGATTTACATATTGGGCATTGGTACGCTTTTACTCCTGCAGACAGCTATTCTCGTTTTAAAAAAATGAAAGGTTTCAATGTTCTTCATACTCAAGGTTTTGATGCTTTTGGTTTACCTGCAGAAAATGCTGCAATTTCAAGAAATATAAACCCAATGAAATGGACATTCGACAATATTGACAATATGAGAGGACAGTTTAATTTAATGGGTAATTCGTATGACTGGACTAGAGAGTTAATTACCTGCACACCGGAATATTACAAGTGGAATCAATTTTTCTTTTTAAAAATGTATGAAAAAGGGATTGCATATAGAAAAAATGGAGCTGTCTGGTGGGACCCTATTGACCAAACAACATTAGCAAACGAGCAGGTTGTTGAAGGTAAATCTGAAAGGTCTGGAGCAGATGTTGTTAGAAAAATGATGCCCCAATGGTATTTCAAGATCACAGATTATGCAGAAGAATTACTAGAAATGGATGATTTAGGTTGGCCAGAAAAAATTAAACATATGCAAAGAAATTGGATTGGTAAATCATTAGGAACAGATGTAGATTTTAAACTTCAAAAAGGCAATAAAATTATTTCAACTTTTACAACTCGTGTCGACACAATATTTGGTGTGACCTTTATAGTTCTTGCTCCGGAACATGATTTGATAAATGAAGTGACAACAGAAGAGCATAAGGAAAAGGTAAAGAATTATATTAAAAATTCTGCAAAATCTTCTGAAATAGAAAGAACTTCAACTGAAAGAGAAAAAACTGGTCAATTTACAGGAGGTTATGCAATCAACCCAATGAATAATAAAAAAATACCAATTTTTATTGGTGATTATGTACTGGGAACATATGGAACAGGTGCTGTTATGGGGGTACCTGCTCACGATCAGAGAGATTACGAATTTGCAAAAAAATACGAACTTCCGGTTGATGTTGTAATTTCAAAAGATGGCAAAATTACAAATGACCTAAAAAAAGCAAATGAATCATATGGAATTTTAGTAAACTCACAAAATTTTGATGGTCTTGATAGTGAAAAAGCAAAAAAATCTATTACAGATTTCATGGAAAAAAATAGATTTGGGAAGGGAACCGTTACATACCACCTAAGAGATTGGCTAATTTCAAGACAAAGGTATTGGGGCACTCCTATTCCTATTTTTTATGATGAAAATGAAAATATAATTCCAGTAGATATTAATGAATTACCAGTTGTTTTACCTGAAGCTAAAGAATTTATGCCTACTGGCCAATCCCCTCTTACACTAGATGAAGAGTTCCTCTGGTTTGACCATCCTAAATATGGAAAACTTAGAAGAGAGACTGACACAATGGACACTTTCGTAGATTCATCTTGGTATCACTTAAGATTTGCCTCTGATGAATCAAGTAAGGTGGACCCTTTTAACAAAGAAAGACTAAAAAATTGGCTACCTGTTCATCAATATACTGGTGGTGCTGAACATGCTGTGATGCACTTACTATATGCTAGATTTTTTAATAAAGTTTTAAGAGACCTTGGCTTTGTTGATTTTGATGAACCTTACCAAAATCTTTATAACCAAGGTGTATTGCTTAAAGATCATCAAAAAATATCAAAAAGATCCAACCCTCTTGCTCCAGATCCTTTAGTTAAAGAATTTGGAGCTGACGCGGTTAGATTGTATCTAATGTTTCTAGGGCCTTGGGATCAAGGAGGTGACTGGAGCGATGATGCATTTAATGGAATCACGAGATGGTTGAACAGAGTATGGGACATATCAACAAGAGATACAGATGAATTAATATCAAATGATGAGAATAATAAAGATTTTGAAATTTTAATTAATTCAACAGTAAAAAAAGTAAGTGAAGATTTTGAAAGATTTAAATTTAACACGTCAATATCTACATTGATGGAATATACAAATAGTTTAAGCAAAATTTGGAACGCGGGATGCAACAATGACTTATGGAAAGAATCTATAATAATTTTAATCAAATTGTTATCACCAATGGCACCTCATATAACTGAAGAACTATGGGGATTAAATGGGCAGGAATTCAGCGTCCACAATCAAGAATTTCCTTCATGGGATGATCAATTAATTTCCACTGACACAAAAACTATAGTTGTTCAAGTAAATGGGAAAGTAAGATCTCAATTTGATATTGAAGGAACAAAATCCGAAGAAGAAATATTTGAAATGGCCTCAAATAATGAAAAAGTACAAGAAAACTTAACAGGCAAAGAGATAATTAAAAAAATTTATGTTAAGGATAAGTTAGTAAACTTTGTTGTAAGGTAAATTTACATTTGTGAAATATAAATTTCTGTCAATATGAGAAAGTCTATTTATGGATAACTTAAAAGATAATATTCTTGATTTCATTCAAAGCAATTCATATAAGGTTTTGTTTGCATTTGCTATTTTAACCTTGGCAGTTTGTTTTACTCCTTTATTTTTTGAAGATCCTGGGGATGCATCATTAGACCCTAAAAAAGAAGCTTATGAAGTACAGCAAAGGATAAACGAGAAATTTGTAGAAGCGGTTCAATTTGTTTCTTTTGTTATAAAAGCTGACGATGGCGACATGATTGACAAAGAAAGTTTAGAGGATTTGCTTGAAAGACAAAATAAAATAATTAATTTAGACAGTAAAATGGAATTAGCTGTTGGGTCTCTTGAGAAGAATAATTTTTTATGGACTGGGTATGATGAGGTAACTAAAATATCTTTCATAGGCGTGTATTCTATCGCCAATTTAGTTGATAATTTTTTAAAGATAAATCCAAATTTTCCAAATGGTATTTATGATGCAGATGAAGATGACGTAAAGATAGCGATTCATCAAATTTTTGAAACCGGTTTAGTTGAAAATCCATTTTCAATTCTTTCAAAACCTGCTGGATATGAAAAAAGAACTGTTAAAAATATTGAAATAAATTATTGGAAATCGCCTGCAATATTTGTTGATGTTTTATCTGACAATGAGAAAATGGGTGGAGGTAATTTCGCAATTGAATTAGGTGGAGATGAAACAACAATTAACAAAGAAAGGTATGCCAGAAATTTAGAAAAAATAATGAACGAATCATCTCCTTCATTTGAAGCTTTAGGCATTGCTACTGATGTTAATTTAGTTGCTGAAGAACAAGGAAGTATAGCAGGGCAATTTGTTACATTCACAGTAATTGCAGCAATAGCGGTTTGCGGAATATTTTTAAGGTCCTATGTGGCGATGGTACTTGTTGGTGTGGGACTAATATCATTAATGATTTGGCTGAAAGGAATGTCATTTGTTTTTGGATTTAAAGGTGGATTAATAACTGACTTAATTGTACCAATTGCAATGGTCTCACTTGGAGTAGATTTTTCAATACACGCGCTCAAAAGAATGCAGGAAGAAAGATCAAAAGGCCACAAAAATTATTTTATTGTCGGGATGTCAGGTGTTGTTGGTGCTTTAACACTTGCTTTACTGACAGATAGCTCTGCATTTTTAGCAAATGCTTTTGCTGGTGTTGAGAGCGTATTTTACTTCGGGCTTGCTGCAACATTAGCAACACTATTATCCTATATTGTCTTAGGCATTTTGGTACCACTATCTTATTCATTAGTACTCCCAAAAATTAAGAATAATAGGTCAAATTTCGAAAATTTTATAAGAATTATAAATTTTATAACTACTCCAGCTACATGTGGCTTTGGTGTAATTTTTGTTGTAATTTTAGGATCTACTTTATTAAATGATTTTGCTGGCTTAATCATTGGATTTGCTACTTGCATATTTATACTACTTTTAAACTTAATGTTGCCAATTTATCTAAATTCAAAATCAAATATTAAACAATCAAAAGAAAGTATAAAAGGTCAAACATCCTATGAGGTAATCTTCTCAAAAATAGTGACATCTGTTGCCAAAAAATACTATATTGTAATTCCTCTATCTATTGCTATAACAATATCAGCAGGGATAGGTGCGATTAATTTAAAATCAGAATTTGATGTAAAAGACTTTTTCGATAATGATTCTAACTTTGTTATTGCATTAGATAGGTTTGAAGAATATACTCCTGGCCTTAGAGGTGAACCAGCTCAATTAATTTTTGAAGGTGAAATAACAAGACCTGATTTCATTGATAAATTTGAAGATTTCTTGGGTGAAATGTCAAAAGTAGAGTTTGTCGGAGTTAACCAAGATGGAAGCCTTAATCAAAGCGGAACATTAAATTTATCAAAAATATCAAATCTTATACTTAGTAATGAAAAGGTTATTAAGGACATTAATGACAATTACAATTTGTTAATTACAGATAATAACAATGACTTTATTCCTGATAATCAAAATCAGATTGAAACAATTATAAAGTATGGTATTGAAAATGGAATTAGTTCAGATGGTGAATATTCTTTCGACCCATTATGGTTTCAAAGATATTTTTGGTATAACCAAGAATTAGGCAATGACTTTACCTCTATTTTAATGGTCTTTTTAAGTGGAACAAGAACGGAGGATGATGTATCTAAAGTTAGAAATGAAATTACTAAATTAGTTAATAGATATAATTTTGAAGAAGATGGGGTTACTGTTGGAATAACTGGATCACCATTTAGTAGGAGCGATCAGTTAAATGCAACCACCGACTCAATGAGGCGCTCAATTCCGTATGCATTTATAGCATCATTTTCTATAATTCTTTTCACTTTAAGATCATTTAGGTATGCGATATTAACTGTAATTCCAATAGCATTAGTTGTAGTTTGGCTCTACGGAATAATGTATTTATTTGATTTCAGTTTGAATTATGTAACAGCAACAATTGGAGCAATATCCTTGGGAGTCGGTGTTGATTTTGCTATACACATGACAATGAGATTTAGAGAAGAGTTATCTAAACAGCCTAGCAAATATGACGCTTTAAGTAATTCAATTAGCGGCACAGGTGTTGCATTATTAGGATCAGCAATTTCAAGTGTTATCGGATTTGCAATTATGGGCTTCGCTCCTATGCCATTATTTTCTACATTTGGAATTTTAACAGCAATAATGATTTGCCTTGCCTTGTTGTCATCATTGCTAACATTGCCATCACTTCTTTATCTGTTCTCAAAAAAATAATTTTTAATTACAAAAACTGATATCCAAGCTAAACTTCAAAGATGGAAATGATTAAGGTAATGAATTTGAAAAAAAATTATGATGACTTTGAAGCTGTTAGAGGAATAGATTTTAATGTTAACGAGGGTGAGGTTTTTGGTTTACTTGGGCCAAATGGGGCTGGCAAAACAACAACTGTTGAAATTTTAGAAGGCCTTATTGAGCCCTCTTCAGGGACAGCAACAATAGCGAATTTAGATGTTGTAAAAGATTCTAAGAATGTAAAAAAAATGATAGGTGTACAACTTCAGTCAGTGAATTTTTTTGAACAACTTAGTTTATATGAAATTATTGAATTGTTTGCAACATTATATTCAAGTTCTATAAATCCAGATTTAATTTTAGAAAGAGTAGATTTAAAAAAGAAAAGAGGTTCGTACTTCAAAACCTTATCCGGTGGCCAAAAACAAAGGCTTTCAATTGCCGTAGCTCTTGTTAATAGTCCAAGAGTATTATTTTTTGATGAACCTACAACTGGTCTTGACCCACAGGCCAGAAGAAATTTATGGGATTTAATAAAATCTTTTCAAAAAGAAGGAAAAACTATAATGCTTACCACTCACTACATGGAAGAGGCAGAAGAATTATGTGATAGAGTAGCGATAATTGATGAGGGTAAGATAATTAAAATTGATTCACCGTCAAACTTAATAGATGAATTAACAAAGTCAGGGTTCAAGTCTCAGAAAAAAATTAAAGATGCAACTTTAGAAGATGTGTTTATAAGCTTGACTGGAAAAAGTTTACGAGAAGACTAATGAAAATATATTTAAGTTTTACAATAGCAGCAAGTAAAATGTTCTTTCGAAGAAAAAGTTCAATATTTTGGTCATTATTTTTTCCTGTTGTCACAATGCTTGTTTTAGGTAATGCTGGATTTATTGGATATAGTGCACCTAATGTAGGTTTATTTTCTACAACAGAAAATGAAACTATTGATGAATTAAAATCTTCTAAAAGTATTACTATCAGAGAATATCAATCAAAAGATAATGCTTTAGAAGCATTAGAGAAAGGTACTCTTTCAGCTTTGATAACTTTAAATCCTGATTCTGAGATTATTGTTACAACTAGAGAAGGTGATTTAGCTGAAAAAGAAGTTGTTGAGAACTTTGTTTTCAAGATAATTAATCAAGATGCTGATCCAGTAAGTTATGTGACTTCAGAAATTGCAGATATGAATTATCAAGGGTACAAAGGTTTCATTGTCCCGGGAATAGCAGCAATGGCAATAATGCAAAATGGAATTTTTTCAGTTGTTTTTACGCTTTTGAGTTATAAAAATCAAGGCGTACTAAAAAGATTAAAAGCAGCACCAATATCTCCGTCTCATTTTATAGTTGGTCATCTTATATCTAGGGTATCAATAATTATCCTGCAAACTTTTATTCTTTTATTAATGGGAGTATTTGTTTTGGGGGTATCTGTTGGTCAAGGCAGTATCCTTGCATGGTTAAATATACTTTTCTTATCATTCTTAGGTGGAATATTATTTTTGGCAATTGGTTTAGCTATATCAAGTTTAGCGCCAAATGAAGATAGCGCACCAGCCTTAGCAAATCTTGTTACATTCCCAATGCTTTTTTTGTCAGGCGTTTTCTTTCCAATAGACTTTTTACCAACAATTATCAGTTACATAAGTAACTTGTTACCTTTAACCCATCTCGCTGAGGGAATTAGGCTATCTGCTCTTTATGGAAATTCAACATTTACTACAATTCCACAACTAGGAATAACATTTGCGTGGCTTGCAGTATCTTTCTTTATATGTGCAATATCTTTCAAATGGGAATAAAATTAATATAAATTATTTTTTATATGGATTTTAAATTCTCAATAAGCGAAGTATCATCAAGAACAGGAATTTCTAGTTCTGCCATTAACTATTATGTAAGAAGCAAGGTAATTACCCCACCAAAAAAGACCTCTAAAACTAGAGCATTATTTTCTGAAAAGACTATTGATGAATTAATTGAGATTAAAAATTTAAAAGCTCAAGGGCTCCCAATCAAGCTAATTAAAAATAATTTTAATAAAAAAGAAGGTGCATCTAAATTTGAATCTTTTTCTGGAACATTAAATGAATTATCAAAAAAATATTCTATAGATGAAAATTGGATCAAGGAATTGATTAAGAAAAAAATATTAACGCCCCAAAAAAAGAATAAAAACATATTTATATTTGATATATTAGACATTCAACTTCTAACAAATTTATATAAACTAACAAATTTAGGTATGCCGGAAGAATACTTAATAAGGCATTCTGAATATATGGAACTATCAAAAGCAGAAGCTATATTTCTTCTCGAACATATTAATTTTTCTAATTTAGAAAAAGATACTATCAAATCAATTAGAAATAATTTTGAAAAAGTAAGAGACATTATTAGAATTAAAGAACTAAATAAACTTCTTGATTAATTATTTTTCTTAGACTTTTTTTTAATTGTAAGTAATTTTAATTCTTTAGCTTTCTTTTCTTCCACAAGCCTTATTGCCTGCTTTAGGCCTTCCTCAATTGCGCCTCTCTTAACAGCTTCTTTAACATCTTTCTTTGATTTTTTATTTTCATCAATATATGAAAAGCAAATAGCTCTATTTGCATATGCATCAGAATTTGTGTCATCTATTTTTAAAGATTTTGTAAAGGCACTAATTGCATCAGTCATCTTCCCGATAGTCATATATGAAACTCCGAGATTATAGAAAATTTCTTGATTATCTTGTTTTAATTTGGCTGACCACTCAAAATAATCAATGGCTGTTTCGACCATACCTGCTTTCGCACTTTCAAGGCCTGTATTAAAATAACTTTTCCAAAGTTCCTGACTCATAACAAATTAAGTATTAAAATAAGATAATGAATAATTATATAGAAAAACTTGAATTTAAAAATATATTAAATTCTATAAGCAGTAGCTGTACGTTTTTTTTATCAAAAAAATTGGCTTTAAATATCAGCCCCTCGAAAGATTTAGATGAAATAAATTTTATGCAAAATCTTACAAATGACGCCAAAAAAGTTCTTGAGCAAGGTGATAACTTTTCATTTAGTGCGATCAATGAATCTGATATTTTTACTAAAGAAGTTTTAGATAATGAGATATTAAAAATTAATGATATATATCAATTAAATATTTTTTTGAAAGAATGTAAAAAAATAAAAAATTTATTTAAAAGTTTAAAAAAAAGCAACTCCTTAATTAAATATATCGATGAAATTCATGAATTAAATGATCTTATTGAAATTATAGACTTATCTATAAATGAAAATATAGAAATTAAGTCATCAGCCTCACAAAAACTTAAAAAATTAAGAAAAAAATCACTAAATTCATATGAGTCTCTTAATAAAGAATTGAATAAGATACTTAAGAATAAGAATTATTCAAATTATTTTCAATCAGATTCTATAAGATATATATCTGGAAGATTAGCATTAGAGCTAAAATCTGAGTACAAGAATAAATTTAAAGGGATTTTGCACGGCTCATCTTCTTCTTATAGCACATCTTACATTGAGCCATTATCTACTATAGATATTTGCAATCAATGGAATGATTATCAAAATCAAATAAGAGAGGAAGAGGTCAAAATATTAAAAGAAATCAGCAATTCTATTTTCGATTTACAAAATAGCATTAAGCAGAATATTGATACATCCACTAATATTGATTTAATTTTTGCAAAAGCAAAATATTCTAAGTCAATTAATGGATCAATTAATTTAAAAGAAAAGGGAGAGAATATTCTCAAACTAATTAATTGCAGGCATCCTTTGCTTGGCAATAACGCTGTTCCAATAGATATTGAGATCACTGATAAAAAAACTTCCATTATTATTAGTGGCCCAAACGCAGGAGGAAAGACTGTGGCACTTAAGACTGTAGGGATTATCTCATTGATGTCACAATCAGGAATACTTTTACCATGCTCACCAGACTCAAAAATTCCTGTATTTAAAGATTATTATGTTCATATTGGTGACGAACAAGATATTGATAAATCTGAGTCATCTTTTTCATCACATATTTCAAATATAATTTTTACACTTGATAACTGTAAAAAAGATTCAATAATTTTAATTGATGAGATTGTTTCTTCAACAGATCCTGATGAAGGGTTGGCGCTAGCATGTGCAATTATTGATTACTTAAATAATAAAAAATGCAAAACTATAATTACAACTCATATTAAAGGTTTAGTTGAGTATGGTAGTAGAAAAGATTGGTGTGAAAATTATAGTGTTAATTTTGATTTAACTAACAATATTCCTACTTACAAACTTAATGAAGGAATTGAAAGTAATAGCTTTGCAATAGAAACCTCAAAAAATTTAGGTCTTCCTGAAGAAATAATTTCAAATGCTAAAAAAAATCTTAGTGATGATTATTTGAAATATAAATCATTAATCAATGAATTAAATGTTCAAAGAAAAGATCTAGGTAAAATTAGAATTGATTTAAATAAAAAAGAATCTTTATTTGTAAAGAAAGAAAATATTCTTCAAGAAAAAATTAAAAAATTAGATTCAGATAAACAAGACATTTTAGGTCAATACTTGTTTGAACAGAAAAAAGAGCTTGAAAAATTTAAAAAAGAAATCAAAACAATAAAGCAGTCAGTCAAAACATCAAACGAGATAAAGGAAGCAAAGAAAAAAATTAAAAAAATTGAAACTAATTTTAAGTTTAATGAAACCAACGTAAAAGAATATGAATACAAAGTTGGCGATTTTATGCAAATTGAGGATATTTCAAAAATTGCAAAGTTAATTCAAATTAAATCAAAGACTAAAGGATTATTTCAAATTGGAAGTAGTATTATGGAGCTCCCATTAAGTAAAGTTGTATCTGTTGTTGAAAATTATAATGATAAAGGAGTCTCTTCATTTAAAACTGATATGGACACTTCAAATTATGAGCTTGATTTAAGAGGATTTTCTGTAATTGAGGTTAAAGACATTCTAGAAAAATTTCTAGATAATTCGCTTTTGAATAATGAGAAAAGTTGCCAAATATATCATGGTATCGGATCAAGAAGTATTGAAAATGAAGTACACAGAATATTAAAAGATACAAAATTTGTAGAAAAATTTTCAACTCATAATGAAAGGAAAGGAGTTACTGTAGTCAGTTTTAAATAATTAGCAATTCTTTTAATTTTTCTAAAATTATTTTTTCTTCACCATCTCTGATATTTACCATTGAAATATTTATATCAGCGCCATATCCTCCGTCACCTAAATAAATACTTGGGTTGCCACTTTCCAGGTTTTTTTTTAATTCATCTGGAGGCATGCCTTTCCAGTCCTCAGAGAAATAAAAAATAACTTGAGGCCCCTCTCTAATTGTACTTTCGTCTTCAACGACAATCTTAATGCCATCAATTTGACCTAATTGCATCATGATGTAATTTGCTTTTCTTTTCCATTCTGCCCAAACAGCAGCTTGGTCGGTGTCCAGAAATATTTTTAATGCTGTTACAAGCCCAACAATGCATTCCTTAGATACTTTCATTGGGCGACCAATCTTTGCCTTTACATCATCAAAGCAAATTAAGTTTTTTCTAGCTAAATCAATATATTCTTTTTTTCCAATCATAAAGCCAGTATTTTGTGGACCCCGAACTCCTTTTCCTCCACTAAAAGAAACAAGTGATGCGCCTGCCTTGGTAAATTTATATAAATTTTCTATAGGTGGTAATTTTGCTGAAGCATCAACAATTACTGGAATTTCATTAAGATCTGCAACCTCAACAACTTCGTTAAAATCAACTTTTTTTTCAAGAAAAGTTGCCTCAACATATGCAATTGCAACTGTATACTTATTTATTTTTTTTGATAGATCAATTGGGTCCTCATACTCAATTAATTTTGCTCCAGTTGCTTCAAAAGATGTATCGTAATGATTTCTATGGTGCTTGCTTATCAGGATTTGAAATTTTTCTTTTTGGTTGGGTATTTTATCAATTGCAGATATATCTTTTTTGCAAATTACTGATGCAGACATTAATACAATTGCTGAAGCACAGCCCGAGGTTATTAAAGCACTTTCGGCCTGGCATAATTTTGCTATTTGGTCAGAACATTTCTTGTGTAATTCTTCATAATTTATGAATGCACTCGAAGATTGGCTCATTGCATCTAAAACTTCAGGCTTCATCAAGCTTCCACCAAGATTTGTAACCCAGCTTTTACCGTTAATAACAGTTTTTATATTTAAGTTTTTATAAATATCAGGTGTCTGCATTTAATCCTCTAAATGAATGAATTCTGATTTTAGTTGTCCACAACCAGCGTTTATGTCTATTCCTTTTTCCATTCGTATTGTTGATGGTACACCAAAATTGCTAATTATTTTTCTAAACTTATCAATATTTTCAGATCCTGACCTTTCAAAATTTGATTTAAATGTTGGATTTACTGGAATAAGATTTAAATGACAAAGGAGCGGTCTTAATAGTTTTCCTAATTTATTTGCATGCTCTTCTGAGTCATTCTGTCCACTTAATAATACATATTCAAAAAAAATTTTTCTATTAGTTTTGCTAATATAATCCTTGCAAGTTTCTATCAAGTCCTCTAATGGATACTTTTTGTTAATTGGAACTGTTTCTGATCTAGTTTTATTATCTGGAGCATGAATTGATACTGCTAAATTTACCTGTATTTTTTCTTCAGCTAATTCTTGGATTCTTGGCAAGAGGCCTACAGTAGAAACTGTTATATTTCTTGCTCCTATATTTAAACCTTTTTGATCATTTAAAATTTTTATTGACTCAATAACTCTTGAATAATTTGCTAGCGGCTCACCCATTCCCATAAAAACAATATTTAAATTATTCTGATCTTTAATAATTTTTGGATCTTCTTTTAGTAATTCTTTTTTTACTTTAACAACCTGAGAAACTATTTCTCCAATAGTTAGTTGCCTAGAAAAACCTTGTTGTCCGGTTGCACAGAATTTACAATCAAGGGCGCATCCAACTTGAGATGAAATACAAACTGTTCTTCTTTTTCTTCTATGTCCATCTTCATCGTATCTCATAAGTACTGTTTCAATTAACTTATTGTCATGAAGCCTCCAAAGATATTTATCTGTACTTTTATCTTTAGATTTTTTTTTCACAACTAACTTTAAAGGACTAAATTCAAGTTCATTTTTTAAGGACTTTTTTAATTTGCAAGGTATTGTTGAAATATCATTAAAATTGTCATAAAGATCAACATACATTGATCTCCATATTTGATCAGCTCTATATGGTTTTTCTCCTTTATCTAAAATAAATTTTTTAAGGTCTTCTTTATTTTTTTCAAAAATAGAATTTGTCATTTACATAATTTTAAAGTCTGTTAACATTCGATTATATTCTATTATAAAACTTTATAATTAAAATGATTGAAAAAACAAAGAAAAAAAACCAAATTATTTCTAGTAAATCTTCAAAAAAAACTACAAATATTAAAAGTGATGATAGCAATATTCTATCATTTAAAAATCCAGTCCTTGAAGCAAAAAACTTAAATGTTCACTACGGAAATGTACTAGCAGTAAAGAATGTTAGTATTCAGGTTCCTAAAAATAATGTAGTTTCTCTTATTGGTCCTTCAGGGTGCGGAAAAAGTACTCTCATACGCTGTTTTAATAGAATGAATGACACTATTAGAATAGCTAAAATTGATGGCACCATAACATATAACTCACAAGATATATATGAACTAGATCCTGCTGAAATCAGGTACAGAATTGGAATGGTTTTTCAAAAACCTAATCCGTTCCCTAAATCAATATATGAGAATGTTGCATTTGGGCCAAAAGTTAATGGATTTAAAGAAAATCTAGATGAAATAGTTGAGTCATCTCTCAAAAAGGCTGATCTATGGAAAGAAGTCAAAGATAGGCTTAATGAAAATGCCTATGGCCTATCAGGTGGTCAGCAACAAAGACTCTGTATCGCAAGATCATTAGCAGTAAACCCTGAAGTAATTTTGATGGATGAGCCTTGCTCAGCCCTAGACCCAATATCAACAGATAGGATTGAAGAATTAATAAAGGGTTTATCTAAGTCCATGACGATCTTAATTGTTACTCACAATATGCAACAAGCAATTAGAGTTTCCAATTATGCTGCATGTATGATGGCTGGAGAAGAAAGAATTGGTGAGTTAATAGAATACGGAGAAGTTGATCAAATTTTTGGAAATCCTATTGATAAGAGAACTGAAAACTACGTTACAGGTAGAATTGGTTAAAAAGGTTCATAAAATATGGATGATTACAGAGGTAGAAAATCACTAGATCTTGAATTACTGGATGTAGAAACCAAAATTAATGTTTTATATAGATTAGTAAATACAGCTTTCATGGAAAGTATGGATGCTTTTTACGAAAAAGATTTATCTTTATCAAAAAAAATTATTGAGGAAGATAAAAAAATAAATGAATTATCAAGTGACATCGAAAATTTAGCGATAAATGTTATTAGAAACCAAACTCCAGTTGCTACTGATATCAGGAAATTAACTTCTCATATATTTGTTGCTCAAGAACTAGAAAGAATTGGTGATTATTTAAGAGGTATTTCAAGAATAAATACCAAGATTGGAAAAGAGCCTTTTATTACCAAATTCGAAAAAATCCCTAAGATGGAAAATGTAGCAAAAGAAATGCTTAAAATGAGTATGAAGTCATATTTGAATGAGAAAGAAGCTGATGGGGCAGTAGAGACCTCAAGAGAAATATTTTCTAGAGATGATGAAATTGATAACCTCAATACCCAAGTTCAACAAGATCTAATCAAAAGGATGTCAAAAAATTCAAAAATTGTTAAACAGGGCACTTACATAATATGGGTTGCTCATAACTTAGAAAGGATTTCTGACAGGTCTACAAATATTGCGGAAAGAACTCTGTATGTTTTAACTGGAGATTCATCATCATTGATTGATCATGACCTTGATGAATAAATTTCAAATTTTTTATAAATATTATTCTTAATATTTAAATTCACATTTTTATTTGGCTTTATTTTTTTTAATGACCTATGCACAGTCCTTATGCTTACATTATATTTTTTGGCTATCTGTTGATTTGACAGTCCATTTGACCTGTCTTCAATAATGTTCTCATCTCTATTATTTTTTTCTAAATTACGTACAAATGAAGGGTCGTCATAAATACATATTTGAATCGGACAATTCAAACATGATGAACTGAATCTGCACCCAGAATCTTTAAAATTTACTTCGTCATTATTTAAATTTAATTTACTTAACATAATATTAATAGAACTTTTGTTCTAATAATATAGAACATATGTTCTTAATGTCAACTACCTTTTTTTAAAAGAAAAATTATAATTGTGGTATGAATGCTGAAATTGTAGCTATAGGTTCTGAATTGTTATTAGGTCAAATTGTTGATTCAAATTCTGCATGGATCTCAAAAAGGCTTGCTGAGAACGGAATTAATTTATTTTATAAAACAATAGTTGGAGACAATCCTGAAAGAATGGATTATATATTGTCAAAGTCATTGTCTAGGGCAGATATTGTAATCACGTGTGGAGGAATAGGGCCAACAAAAGACGATATTACTAGAGACATTGTTGCAAAAGTTGTTGGAAAAAAATTGGTTCCCGACCAAGAATCACTTGATCACATAAATAATAGATTCCGAAAAAGAGGGATGATACCAACTAAAAATAATGATAGACAAGCACATTTCCCAGAAGGCTCAATCATAGTTAAAAATCCTAATGGAACTGCCCCATCATTTATTGTTGAAAAAGATAACAAATGTATAATTTCACTGCCTGGAGTTCCTTTTGAAATGAAATGGTTAATTGATAATGAAATTATTCCTTATTTGGTAAAAAAATATAATCTTGAGGAAATTATTCACTATAAAGTCCTTAAAACAATTGATCTTGGAGAAAGCAATGTTGATGATCTTATTGGAAAAATAATGGAAACATCAAAAAACCCAACTGTCGGAGTGCTTGCTCACCCTGGTCAAGTTGATGTCAGAATTGCTGCGAAGGCAAAAAGTAAACAAGAAGCAACAAAATTAATATCGCCTGTTAAAAAAGAAATTGAAAAATTGTTAGGTGAAAATATTTTTGGAGAAGACGAGGACACCTTAGAAAAAGTAGTTGCAGAATTATTAATTCAAAATAACCAAACGATTTCAGTATTTGAAAATATTTCAAGTGGGGTGATTTCTAACTCAATTAAAGATTTTGCAAAAAATAATTTTAATATTGGATTAACTTCCGGAGATAAAAATATTCATAAATTTTTAAAAAAATATGATTTAAATATTGTTGATAAATCACCAGAAGAAGTATGTCTCGAACTTGCAAAATTTATAAAAACACTTTCGTCTTCTGACATTGGTTTTGCGTACTATGGAATAACAAATGGAGATGAAAATGTTCAAAACTTAGGACAAGGAGAAAGTTATTTCGCAATTTTTGATGGTACTAGCAATAAAACAAAGCATGTTCGTTCTGCAGGGATTGGTATTCCAGACAAAAGAAGGGCTATAATGAGTTCATTAAGCTTAATTAGAAATTTTTTAAAATGATGAAATCACTTTCAGCAATTCAATTAGGAAATAAACCAGAACTTATTGTAGACGAAATAGATATTGCTGATCCAGTAGGAAGCCAAGTAATGATAAAACTTATTTCCAGTGGAATATGCCATTCTCAGCTACATCAAATGCACGATAAAAACCTACCTAAACCTTTTTTGCTAGGGCATGAAGCAACAGGTGTGGTATTGAAAACCGGGCCCGACTGTAATTACGTTCAAGAAGGTGATCATGTTATTGCTACTTGGGTTAGAAGGAATCCAATTAAAGGAAGATACCTTCCAGACTTAAAGGGCGTAAGTTATCAGGAAAAAAAATTAAACTGTAGGATTACATTTACTTGGTCAGAAATAATAATGAGCGAAGATGAGTATGTTGTTAAAATACCAAAAAAATATGCCTCCCCAGAATCTTGTATTGTTGGATGTTCAATTCTAACTGGTGCTGGTGCCGTAAAAAATACTGCAAGAGTGAAACCTGGAGAAACTGTAGCTATTTTTGGTGTTGGTGGGATCGGTCTAGCTGCCGTAAAAATGGCTTCTTTATTAAAGGCTTCAAAAATAATTGCTATAGATATAGATAAAGACAAATTAGAATTTTCAAAACAATTTGGTGCAACTCATACTATCAATTCATTAGAAAATAACCCAATAAATGAAATCTTTGATCTCACTAATGGCGGAGTGGATTATGCATTTGATGCTATTGGAAAAAAAATTACAATGAATCAAATTTTTGAAGCTGTAAAACAAGGAGGATCTGGCGCAGATAACACTGGTGGCACATCAATATTAATTGGTATACCTGAATCCCCTGAAATAACTTTAGATGCAAACCAGATTTTATTAACACAAAAAACATTTAAAGGTAGCTTAGGAGCGACTTACCCGGAAAAAGATTTTATTTACTTTTTAGAGATGTATAAAAAAGGTGAATTTCCAATAAATAAAATGATTAGTAAATCATTTAATTTGTCAGAAATTAATGAAGCATGCCACAAATTAGAAAGTGGTGAAATAACAGGAAGATCGATTATCAAATTCTAATGAATTTAGATTTTGATTACCAAAAGACTATAAATAATCTTGAAAAAAGATTTAATTTTGAAAAAAAAGAGGATAATGAATTTGATTTTTTCAAAATAGATAGAAGCTTGAAATTAATGGATCTTCTTGGGTCTCCAAATAAATCAAATGCACTAACTATTCATATTGCTGGAACAAATGGAAAAGGTAGTGTTTCTTCATTATTATCATCAATATTGTCACTAAAATATAAAGTTGGATTATATTCTTCACCTCATTTATACCAATATACCGAAAGAATAAAAATTAATAACAAAGATATTTCTAAAAAAGATTTTTCAAAAATATATAACTTTATTGAAAAAAGGATACTTGAATATGAAAAAATTTCTGGAAAAACCTTTTCATTTTTTGAAGTTTTGACTGCAATGAGCTTTATTTATTTTAAAAAAAATAAAGTCGACATAAATGTAATTGAAACTGGCATCGGGGGAACATACGATACTACTAATGTTGTAAAATCTGACATTCAAGTTATTACCCCAATTGGTTATGACCATCAAAATGTATTAGGTGACACTATAAAATCAATCTCCGAAAATAAAGCTGGAATTATTAAAGAAAATTCAACTGTTATAACTTCAAAGCAGATAAAAGAAGCTTTAGAAATAATTAATAAAAAATCATCTGAAAAAAAATCAAAATTAATTGTGCTAAATTATTCTTTAAAATCAAAACCTTCAATAAAAGACTTAAAGTTAAATACTTTAATTGAGATAGGCGGGAATGAGTATAATGTTTCTTCAAATTCAGTTGGAAGGCATTACATAGATAATGTGGCTTTAACAATTAATACGTTGAATCATATTGATAGGTTTGAAATAACAAAATTTCAAATTGAAAAAGGAATAAGAAATAATGTATGGCCATGTAGAGGAAATATGAAAAAATTTAAAGGCAGAATTTTTTTTATTGACGGTGCACATAACGAAAGTGGATTTAATAAGCTTGAATTATCAATTGAAGAATTTCTAAATAAAAATTTTACTTTTATATTTGGTTCAAATAAGAACCATGATATTAAACCAGTTATCAATTTAATCAAAAAATTTAAATGCAGAACAATATTATCTCAATCAAGTCATCCTAAGTCAGAAAATATAGAAAACATAGAAAAAAAACTCAAATATAATAGAATTGACTATATTAAATCAAAAAATTCTAAAGAGGCTTTAAATATTTCCTTAGAAGAATCAAAGATTAATGAAACTATTATTACTGCAGGCTCAATATTTATTGCTGCAGAGATAAGTGAGCTAATTAATAATGACTGATAATAAAAAAAGAGTAGTAATTACGGGGATGGGAGTTATTTCTTGTGTTGGCAACACAGTTAATGAATTTTGGGATTCTCTCTTAAATGGAAAGTCTGGAATTGATTATTTAAAGCAACTAAATACTGACAACTATTCTTGTAAAATTGGAGGCGAAATAAAAAATTTTGATCCTCTAAATTATATGGACAAAAAAGAATCAAAAAGGCTTGCTAAAAACTCTCAGTTTGCTGTTGCTGCATCAATGGAAGCCATATCCGGTGCAGAATTAGATTTATCTAACACAGACAGATTAAGCATGGGCGCCTTAATTGGAAGTGGTTCAGGGGGCACAATACCTGAAACAGAAAAAGAAACTCTTCAAATGCAGGATAAAAATAGAAATACTATTAGTCCAATATATGTTCCAAAAATGCTGCCAAACATGGCTGCTTCAAGTGTAAGCAGGATATTTAATTTAGAAGGATATTCAAATGCTGTTTCAACAGCTTGTGCTGCTGGTACTCAAGCAATTGGAGAAGCTTATGAGGTTATTCTAAGAGGTGACGCCGACATCATGATTGCTGGTGGATCTGAAGCACCTTTTTGTGAGACAACTTTAGGTGGGTTTTGTAATATGCACGCTCTCACATCAAATAATGAGGACCCAAAAACCGCAAGTAAACCATTTGATAAAAATAGAGATGGCTTTGTTCCTTCTGAAGGAAGTGCTGTACTAGTATTAGAAAAATTAGAAAATGCTATTAATAGAGGAAAAGAACCAATTGCTGAAATTGTTGGATATTCATGTACCTCAGATGCATATCACTTAGTTCAACCTCAACCTGAAGGCAAAGGTGCGACAAATGCAATGAGTAAAGCTCTTTCAAAAGCAAATATAAATTTTAAAGAAATAAATTATATTAATGCCCACGGAACATCAACTCCAGCCAATGATAAGGCTGAAACACTGGCTATTAAAAATGTATTTAATGATCACGCATATAATTTAAAAATTAATTCCACCAAATCTATTATTGGGCATTCTTCTGGTGCTGCAGGTGCTATGGAAGCAATAGCTTGTGCAAAATCTATTTCGGAACAAAGAATTCATGGAACAATTAACTATAATACTCCTGACCCAGAATGTGACTTAGATTACAATCCAAACAAATCTACTGATTATGAAATAAATTATGCATTATCAAATAGTTTCGGTTTTGGCGGACACAATTCATGCATCATATTATCGAAATTTTCATAAATAAGTAGACTAATTTTTGGTCAGATTATATTCTGAAATCATGACTGAAAAATCCTTCGTTCATTTACATAATCATTCAGAGTTCAGCTTCATTGATGGAAGCTCCCTTCTTGATTCAATGGCATCTATTTGTAGTAACTTAGAGATGCCAGCAATTGCATTGACAGATCACGGTAATATGTATGGCGCTGTAGATTTTTACAATGCCTGCAAAACTAAAAACATAAAACCAATAATTGGTTGTGAATTTTATATTGCTCCTAAAAGCAGATTTGATAAAGACCCTAGTTATTCTTATGACCACTTAACAGTTATTGCAAAAAACAACCTTGGTTATTCAAACTTAATAAAGTTGGTCTCAAGAGGTAATTTAGAAGGGTTTTATTACAGGCCAAGAATTGATAAAGAAATCCTTAAAGAGCATTCTGAAGGCCTCATTGTTTTATCTGGGTGTCCATCCGCAGAGCTTTTTAAAAAAATTGCTTCGGGTGATGAAAAATCTATTATGGATACTATTGTTTGGTACAAAGAAGTTTTTGGGGATGATTATTACCTCGAAATAATGAGGCATGAGCATGTAGATAATCAAGAGAAAGTTAATCAGTGGATTATAAATAACTACAAGCAATTGAATGTAAAAATTGTCGCCACAAATGATAATCATTATGAAACAAAGGATGACTATGAAAAAGAGATATTATTAAAAAATGTTAGATCAGGAAGTTCAAATCCAAGATCAGACATTTTAGAAGACAATAGTTATTATATTGCGAGCCCAGAAGAAATGAGAGAGAAATTTAAAGATGTCCCTGAAGCTTGTGATAATACGCTAGAGATTGCAGACAAATGTAACATTGAAATAGACTTCTCTAAAACTATGATTCCTGAGTTTAAAACTCCAGAAAATAAAGATTCCTTTTCATATTTAAAAGAGTTATGCGAAGAAGGTTTAAATAAGAAATTTCCAGAGCCTAGTGAAGAAATCACTGACAGACTAAATTATGAATTATCTGTTATTCAGGAAACTGATTTTGCTGATTATTTTCTAGTTGTGTGGGATATATTCAAATTTGTTAACAATAAAAAAATACTAACCACTTTAAGAGGAAGTGCTACAGCAAGTTTAGTATTGTACTGTCTCAATATTACAAAAATTGATCCTGTAAAAAATGCTTTGGTTTTTGAAAGATTTCTAAATATTGAAAGAAAGGAAATGCCTGATATTGATATTGATTTCCAAGATGACAGGAGAAAAGAAGTATTAGAATATTGTACCGAAAAGTATGGCTATGATCATATAGCTCAAATAATTGCATTCAGCAAAATAAAAGCCAAAGGATCATTGAGAGATGCTGGTAGAGTAATGAATCTCCCTCTAGCATTTGTTGATAAAGTTGCCAAATTAGTTCCAAATAGAGATCCTTTAAATCCTACATCAGACATGACCCTTGAGAAAGCATTGAATTTAAGTCCTGAACTTAGAAAAGAATATGATTCAAATGAAGATGTAAGGAATCTTTTTGAAGGAGCTATGAAAATTGAAGGTTCTGTTAGGAATATCCAAACTCATGCAGCTGGAGTAATAATTTCAAAAGACCCTTTAGATAAATCAGTGCCTATACAGCGACCTCCAGTAAGTGATGACGATGCACCTCCTTTAACTCAATATGAAATGTTTGCTCTAGCTGATCTTGGATTATTAAAAATGGATTTCTTAGGATTATCAAACCTTACAATTATTGACCAAACAATTAAGATGATTCAGAAAAAAACTGGAGAATTTATCGACTTGGATACAATTCCAAAAGATGATGCTAAAACCTTTGAATTATTAAGTCATGCAAAAACTTCTGGCGTGTTTCAGCTTGAAAGTTCTGGAATGAAAAGATATATAAAAGAGTTGAAACCGACATCAGTAAATGATGTTTCTGCGATGATTGCATTATATAGGCCAGGGCCAATGGAACACATTTCAACATTCATTGACTCAAAACACGGAAGGATACCAATTAAATACCCACACCCATCTTTAGAAGATATTTTGAAAGAAACTTATGGAATAATTGTTTACCAAGATCAGGTTTTACTTATAGCTCAGTCTATCGCAGGTTACTCCCTTGGTGATGCAGACAGGTTTAGAAAAGCAATGGGTAAAAAAATTCCAGAAGTTATGCTTGAAGAAAAAGATAAATTCTTGCAAGGAACAATTGATAATGGGTTTGATAAACAATTAGGAGAAAAAGTTTTTGAACTGATTGAGCCATTTGCTGGATATGCATTTAATAAGGCACACAGTGTAAGTTATGCGATGATAGGATATTGGACAGCATATTTCAAAGCAAATTATCCTGAAATATTTATGTCGATACTTATGAAAAATTCAGCAGATGATAAAGAGAAAATTTCTAGTCTAATTACAGAATGTAGCTCGATGGACATATTTATTACAAGACCGAATATAAATAAAAGTGAAGTTGATTTTGATCCTTATCTTGACGAATCTGGTAAAAAATATATCAGTTATGGACTAGGTACCATTAAGAATATAAGTTCAAATTCAATGAAAATTTTAGTTGATGAAAGAAATAAAAATGGCGAATATAGAAGTTTAGAGGATTTTATTTCAAGGATTTCTAAAAACCCAATTACAAAGGGTTCATTAGAACCATTAATAAAGGTTGGGGCATTTGATGATATAGAGTCTAGAGAAAAATTATTACCATCGCTTGATAAGATCGTTCAAGAAATCTCAAAAAGAAATCAATTAGAATCAAGTGGGCAGTCAAATATGTTCGATCTGCTGGGGGATGAAGTTAAAGTGCCTATAAATCTAGATTTAATTGAATCTGAAGTAGATTACAAAGAAAGGATGTTTTGGGAAAGAGACTTAATGGGTACTGCCTTAAGTGATAATCCGATAAATAAAAAAATTGAATCTTACTCAAATACTCATGCTGTTTTTTTGGGCCAAATAAATTCAAAAAAATCATACGAATCTACTAAAGCCATAGGTCAGGTTCTTTCAATAACAAAGAGAACAACAAGAAAAAAAGAACAATTTATTATTTGTGAGTTTGGTTTATTGGACAACTCAATTGAGTTAGTTATATGGCCTGATAAATTAGAGACTTCACAACATTTATGGGAAACAGGATCATATTTGGAGTTAGATGTAAAAACAAATCTCAGAAACGGATCAATAAATATGATTTTTGAAAACGGAAAAAAGCTTGAATTTGAAAATCATGACTTAGAAGAATTTGTTTCTAATGAACAACCTTTGCCAAGCATCAATTCCACGGATCAAAAAGATGACTTAGCAGATATTCCTGCATTTGAAGAAGCTAACAATAACGATAGCTTTGTAAAGGTTGATCCAATTAAAATTTCAGAAGATCAAAAAATAAATGATAAACAATTTAAAATTGAATTTATTGGTTCCGAAAATAAAATTGAAGACAAATACAAGTTTGAAGATGTAATCAAACTCTTATTAGAAAATAAGAATGATAAGGAAAGCAGCAATGTATCAATTGAGATATTTTATGATGAAAATAGCATTGAATTAGAACTTCCTTTATCTATAAATTACTCAGAGGATTTAAAATCAAGGTTAGATTTAATTATTGGTAACCACAATATAATTATTACTTAAAATAATTTCTATAATATAATCTAAAAAATGAAATCAACCTATCCAAAAATAGTAATGTATTCAAGGAATTTATGTTCTGATTGTATCAGAAGTAAAAACTTTCTTGAAAAGAACGAAATACCTTTTGAGGAAATCAATATTATTGAAAATCCACAATTCAAGGATACTGTTGAAAGCTTAAATAATGGAAGGCAAACGGTTCCAACAATAATTATAGAAAATCATTCAGAAAAAATTATTCTTTCTGAACCTACAGACGCAGAACTTTCAATTTCAATAAAAAAACTTAGTTACTAATATGAAAATATTAATATTTATTCCACACATGGGCCTAGGAGGGGTCGAAAGAAGCTTTATTAATCTTTCTAAAGAATTTGAATACAGAGGTCATAATGTTAAATTTGTATCTTTAAATGATATTAAAAGTACGTACAATGAAGATTTAAAATTTATAAAATTAAACTCTAAAAGAACAGCTTTTTCAATAAACAAACTATCAAAAACGTTTAATAATGAGAGCCCTGATTTAATAATATCTGCCCAATATTACGCTAACATAATTGCAGTAATTTCAAGTAAATTTTCTAAAAATAAGGCTAAAATAATTATTTCTGAGAGGAACCATTTAAGTTCTGAATTAAAAAAACTTAATTTTTTTAAAAGATTAATTATTAGTTCTCTTGTTAAATTTTTATATAAAAAGGCTGATTTGATTTATGGCAATTCTGATGAAGTTTGTAATGATTTGAAAAAAAATTTTAACTTAAAAAATAAGATAAAAAAAATACTTAATGCATCTTTTATTGAAAATATAAATAAATTATCAAAAGAAAAAGTTCGTGATGAATGGATCACTAAAGCAAATGTTCCTTTGTTAGCTTATGTTGGCAGACTGGAGCCTCAAAAAGATATAGATACATTGCTTAAAAGTTTTGAAATCCTTAACAATTACCATGATTCAAAATTACTCATAATTGGAGATGGTAGTGAGAAAGAAAAGTTATTAAAATGCCCTACTGATATTAAATCAAAAATAAAACATATAAATTTTGATGAGAATCCTTACAAGTATTTAAAACATTGCGACATATTGTTGTTGACTTCAATTTATGAAGGTATGCCGAATATTTTGATAGAAGCACAGGCAATGAAAATGCCTATTGTAGCTACAAATTGCCCAGGAGGAACTTCTGAAGTTTTACTTAATGGAGAGACAGGGTTACTTGCAAAAACAGGAGACCCAGAAGATATTGCAAATAAAATTTTGGAACTTATTGATAATGAAAAACTAAAAAATAAATTTACATTAAATTATCAAAAATCTATAGATAGGTTTGACCCCAAAAAAGCAGCAAAAGTTTTATTGGAAGAAGTGAGTCGTATTTAAAATTATTCTATTTCAATTTTTATTGGAGAATGGTCAGATTTTCTTTGCCCAACGTCATCTGGGGGTTTAATTAGAACTTTTTCATTGCTAATAAGAGGCAATAATGATCTTGAGGCAATAAAGTAATCTATCCTCCATCCAGTATTGTTTGCATAGGCATTGCCCATATAGCTCCACCATGTGTAATGAGTGTTATGCTTATCTTTTTCGCGAAAAACATCACAAAGTCCTGATTCCATAAATCTATTAAAACTTTCCCTTTCTTCATCAGTAAACCCCGCATTGCCTTTATTTGATTTAGGGTTGGCTAAATCAATTTCATTATGAGCAACATTAAAATCTCCACATGCGATAACTGGTTTATTTTTTGAAAGAATTTTCAAGTAATTTAAAAAATCAACGTCCCACTCTTCTGTCCTATAAGAAAGCCGGCTTAGAGGATTTTTTCTGTCTGAACCAGAATTAGGAACATAAACATTTACTAAATATGAATTTTCAAGTTCAGCAGTAATCACCCTGCCCTCTTTATCATGCTTATCAATCCCAATTCCATAATTAATATTTTCGATATTTTTTTTTGATAGTATTAAAGTACCTGAATATCCTTTTCGTTCTGCGCTATTCCAATATTGTTTATATTCAGGAAGATTTAGATCAACCTGATCTTCATTTGCCTTTGTTTCTTGAATACAAACTATGTCAGGGTCATTAGAATATATAAAATCTTCAAACCCTTTATTTAAACAAGCCCTTATTCCGTTTACATTCCAAGATATAATTTTCATTGCGATTAAATCGATATACTATAATTATTACATGATTGAAGATAATAACAATAATTTAATTTGGCTAGACTTGGAAATGACTGGACTTGGTGATGAGCATGTTATTTTGGAAGTTGCAATTATTATTACTGATGAGAAATTAAATATTGTGGACAAATTTCCTGACTCGAAACTTGGACTAGCAATCAAAAGGTCAGAAAAAGAGTTATCTAAAATTGAGCCATGGTCATTAAATCAGCACACAAAATCCGGTCTTTTAGAAAGATCAAAGGGGTCAGAATGCACTATCGCTAAGGCCCAAGACTTGGTTCTTGAATTTATATCGGAAAGAATTAAGCCAAATAAAGGGATTTTATGTGGGAATTCAATATGGGTTGATAGAAAATTTTTAAAAAAAGAGATGCCTTTACTAGAAAAATATCTTTTTTACAGAATGATTGATGTTTCATCTATTAAAGAACTAGTACAAAGATGGTATCCAGATGTTAAATTTCCTGAAAAAAGTAAAACGCACCTTGCAATGGAAGATATAACCGAGAGCATAGATGAATTAATATGGCTCAGAGAGCATTTTTTTTCAAATCCTGATTATATTGGTAACATTTGACCCGTATTTGAACTTGAAACGTTTGCATAATAAATATGACTTAATTTCTTAGTAGGCTTAGTTTCTTTATTCTGCAGGTCTGTCGATTCAATATTTTTGACTTTTTCTAATTCAACAGAACTGTTTTCTTTCTCAAATACATTGGAAATATTTTCTGCAATCATATTTAAAAGTGTTAGAGAACCTCCTCTAGGTAAATAAGCCCCTGTCTCCCACTCACTCACAGTTTGTTGCCTGATACCAAGTTTTTTAGAAAAATCGCTTTGCGACATTTTTAATGTTTTTCTTAAACTTTTAATAGAATTTGCATCCCAAAAATTTTTTTGATTTTTTATACTATCTTTAAGCATGAAATTAAATTACCTTATGCAGGATTCTGTTTTCAATAAATTTGATAGCTATTTTTAGAAAAAATCTTTATTTTTTGTTAAATCAGGTATTTTATCTGTTGATCCAGCAGCAGAAACAATCATAGTTTCATTGTTAAAAATATAATCAAATGCCTCTATAATCTCGTCAAACTCTACTTTATCTAATGATTTTAAATTATCATCAATAGAAATGATTTTTTTATTCAACAACTCTTGTGTTCCATAGTTCATTGCGACTGCCCTTGAATCTTCATACCTCATCATCAATCTGCCTTTAATTAGTTCTTTTGAAGAAGATATTTCGTCAGAGTTTAAATTTTTTCTTAAATTATTTAACTCCTCAATTATTACTTCAAAAGTCTGTTCTGTATTTTCCGGTGCAACTCCAGCATCAATATAAAAAACTCCACAATCAGAATAAAAATGTGAATTTGAACTTACTGAGTATGCTAATCCTCTTTTTTCTCTTACTTGTTCAAATAGTCGACTTGTCATACCGCCACCTAAAATAACTGACAATATAGAAGAGGAGTGCCTTGAAAGATCTTTCATAGAATAATTTTTAAATGCCAATGTTAAATGAGTTTGATTAGTCTCCATTTTATCCAATACAGTTAATGCCCCAGTAGAATTGTATGTTGATTTTTTAAAACCCAAAGGGTCACCTTCTCTAAAACCTTCGAAAGATTTTTTTGCAATATCAACAACTATTTTTTCATCAATATTTCCTGTAACAACTAAAACAGTATTTGAAGATGTATATTGCTTACTCAAATAATCCATCAAATCTTCTCTTGAAGTTGCTTCAACTGTCTCGATGGACCCTGCAATATCTACACCCATAGGCTGATCAGGCCATAGATTTTCATCTGCCTTATTTGAAGCCCTGCTACTTGTCGAATCTAAATATGCCTTTATTTCTTCATAAACAACATTTTTTTCCATAGATAAATCTTCATCTCTTATTAAAGGTTGTTTTGCCATATCAATTAGCACTTCAATTCCTTCTTTGTAAGATGTAGAAGGAACTTTACACCAATAACCAGTTGACTCTTTATCTGTGTAAGCGTTCAGTATTCCCCCTTTTGACTCAACTACTTCAGCAATTTCTTTAGGGGTTTTTCTTTTCTTTGTACCTTTGAATAGTAAGTGCTCAAATAGATGAGATGAACCTGCAATATTTGGTGTTTCATACCTTGATCCAGCCCCAAAAAGCAATAAAACAGTTGACGCATTAGTATTATCCATAGGAACGGTGACAATTTTTACGCCATTATCCAAAGTTATTGTATTGAAATTGTTCATGATCAATAATTAAACCATGAATTTAAAAAGTTTAAAACATTCAAATAATTTTTACTTGGCACTACTTGTAATTTCGGCCATTGGATTTTTGCTTAGAGTTTTAGGTTTAAATTGGGATCAAGGTAACTTATTTCATCCAGATGAAAGACAATTGCTTATGATTTCTCAAAAGCTATCATTTAATAACCTAGACCCCGGTTGGTACAATTATGGAACCCTTCCGCTTTACCTACTCGAATTATTCTCTTTTGGAATAGAAGAATTAAAAAATTTAAGATTTCCTGGAAGAATTTTAAGTTCTTTTTTTGATTCAGTCACCATTTTTATTATTGGCGAACTAGGAAGGAGATTTCACACAAAGCTAACAGGTATAATTTCTAGCATTTTTTATTCTACATGTATTTTAGCTATTCAGCTTTCACATTTTTTCACTGTTGACACATTTTTAAATACATCAATTGCATTAATATTTTTACTTTGTTCAAACTTAATAAATAAATTTAATTACAAAAATTTAATTTATCTTTCTTTGGCGATTGGAATTGGGTTTGCTATTAAGATTAGTATCTTTATTATAGGTATCCCTATACTGATGACACTATTTTTTTCTACTAACGTAAAAATAAATTTTCAAAACAGAAAAATTTATAACCTGCCTTCATTTTTCTATTCTATTTTGATAGTAATATTTGTATCAATAATATCTTTCTCGATATTAAATCCCTACTCAATTATAAATTTAAATGATTTTATTAATTCATCAAGAATACAATCGGAAATGGCAAGAGGGATAATTGATTTTTCTTATACTCGCCAGTATGAAAATACTACTCCCTACATTTATCATATTTCCCAACTAATCAAAGTTTCATTGGGTCCTTTTCTTGGAATTTTCTCAGTTTTTTCATTATTGTATGTTTCAATAAAATTTAATAAAAATTCCAATTATATTTGGTACATTTTTCTTTCTTGGGTAGCATCTTACTTTTTATTTTATGGATTCATACATACAAAGTTTATAAGGTACCTTTTCCCTCTAATTCCAATAATATTAATTTTTAATTCTTATACTTTAATGTCCCTATTTGAAAATTATTACTTAAAGTTTAAAAAAATTTCCTTATTTATATTCTCATTATTTCTTATCGGGATTCTTCATTATTTTATGAGCTACATATTGATTGGTAGCTCAGAACATAATGCAAATATTGCTGCAAAATATATTGATAATAATTTCATTAGTGGAAGCATGCTGGTTAAAGAACATTGGGATGAGTCATTACCTTTTAAAAATAACTTTATTATCAAAGAAATTCCATTATATGATTATGACTCAACATCTAAAATACAAAAAATATCGACTACTTTATCAAACAGCGATGGTATGTTCATTTCAAGTAAAAGGCTTTTTGGAACCATACCTAGATTAGATGAAAGATACCCGCTTTCTACAAATTATTATTACAAACTTTTTGACGGCAGTCTTGGTTTTGAATTATTAAAAAATCAATCTAAAGATCTAGAATTTTTAGGAGTTACTTATTTTTCTGACCCTTTTAATAGGGTTAAAAATTTAAATTTTGAAAAAGAAAATAAATCTAAATTTAATATTAACTTGGGATGGACTGACGAAAGTTTTAATGTTTATGATCGTCCAGAAATATTTATTTTTAAAAATTCGAAAAATTTAACTTCTCAAGAAATTTTTGATGAAATTATGCAAATTGAACATGAAAGCACTGCTTTCGTAAGAACAGTTAATGTAGAACAAAATACTTTATATAAAGGTATTTTTCAAAATAGTAATTCAATAATTTCAACAATATTGTGGCTATTTATATTAAACATAATTTCTTTAATTTATTTACCTATTTTATGGAAATTTTTTGGATCAATTAATTTTAATTTTAATGGGCATATTAAAATAATTTCTATTTTATTTTCTACATATTTTACATGGATTTTAGTTTCAATTAATTTATTTGAATTTACATTATTAGGCATATATTTATCATTAATATTTCCGCTGCTTGCTTCAGGGATAATATTCTTTAGAAATCAAGAAAAATTTATAAGTTTTTTAAGAAATAATTTTAAAGAAATACTAAAATTTGAATTTATTTTCTTATTTTCATTTTTGACATTTGCAATAATAAGATCTTTTAATCCAGACTTATGGCATCCATTTAGAGGTGGTGAAAAGCCTATGGAAATATCGTATTTATCAGCCCTGTTAAATTCAAAGAATTTTCCACCTTTTGACCCCTGGTTTTCAGGTGCATCAATGAATTATTATTATTATGGTTTATGGATTTTTAGTAATTTAATTGCGCTTAGCCAAATCAATACTTTTATTGGTTTTAACTTGGCGGTATGTACTGTATTTGCTCTATCAGTAACTACCCTTTTTGCTTTCTCTGAAATCATATTTAAAAAAAATAGAAAATTTTCATTTTTGTTAATATTTATGGTTCTTTTAATGGGCAATATGCAACCTTTAATGCAGATAAAAAATAAAATTATTAACTCAAATTACACTGAGTTTTTTAATATTGATTTCTGGAGTCCGTCTAGGGTTTTTCCTGCAGAATCAATTGGCTATGAAATTAGCGAATTTCCATTTTTTTCATTTCTTTTTTCTGACTTACATCCTCATATGATTTCTATTCCAATATTTATACTTTTCATAAATTTGTTAGTAGTAATATTTAAAAATAAAGTTAATGGTTTAAATTTAACTAAATTTTTAATTTCTTCTGGGTTAATAATTTCATTATTATTTGGAGCATTATGGGCAACTAACACTTGGACAGTTCCTGTAATATTTATTTTACTTAATATATTTACATTTCTATTTTTTAAACAATTTAGTGAATTACCGATAATAAAATCAATAATTTATTCCTCAATGATTATATTTTTTAGCTATTTATTTTTCTTACCTTTTCATATTAATTTTATTTCTCCTGTTTCAAGTTTTGAAATTTCTGAGTTTTCTACGAGATTTTATGACTTCATTGAAATTTACTTAATTTTCATATTAATTATATTAATATTTTTTATCTCTAGCCTTAGAAAAGAATTCATAAAAAATTTAAAAAAAGATAATTACAAAAATTCATTTTTTAGTATTTTAATTGCAGGTATATTTTTCATTATATTTGTTGAAAATTTTAAAATTGAAAATGACATTGGAAGGATGAATACTTTTTTTAAATTTCATTTACAAATATGGATATTGATATCAATTTCTTCTTGTTATCTCCTTTTTATGGCTTATAAATATAATAGCGTCAAATTTAGGAAAATTTTATTCTTCCCTCTTTTATCAATATTGTTAATTTCAGGAATTATTTATCCAATTTTTGGCACATATGACAGATTAAATGACAGGTTTAGCAAAACAGACATTACTTTAAACGGATCTAAATTTTTAGAAGAAAATATTTACAGTGGGCCTAATGGAGAAATTGATCTGTCCTATGATTATGATGCAATAAAATGGATTAAAGAAAATGTTGCTGATGTATCAACAATTGTTGAAGGAAATGGACCTTTGTATTCTTGGGCTTCAAGATATTCAATTTATACTGGTCTTCCAACTGTCATTGGTTGGGATTGGCATCAAGTTCAGCAGAGAGGTTATGACAGATCATTGATCAACAATAGGATAAATGATATTGACGAATTTTATTCTACAGATAACTTAAAAAGAAAGGTTGAAATTATTGAAAAATATAATATTGATTTAGTTGTTATTGGAAGCCTTGAAAGAAATAAATACCCATCATCTGGTATAAATAAAATAGAAACATTCGATAATGTATTTAAGGAAATCTATAAAAACGACCAAACAACAATTTTCAAGGCGATTAAATGAGTAAAGTTACGCACATAATTTTTGATATGTTTAACACCTTATATAGATTTGATCCAGAGAGAGAAACGACTCAAATAAATGCAGCAAAACAAATCGGATTAAATATTTCAAAAGAAGTAATTATTGAGGCCCTTAATAAAGCAGATATATGGTTTGCAAAAGAAACATCTAAAAACTCTATGCACTTGATGAAAGAAAAGGAAAAAGACTTATTTTATTCTGATTACGAAAGAACTCTATTTAATTATGCTGGCCATAAAATTACTGATAAAGAGTCATCTATCTTATGGAATTTTGTAAAAAATACCAAAAGCTCTTTAAAGCTTTTTGATGATGCTGAAAGTATTTTAAGTAAGTTAAAGAATAGAAATTTTTCAACAGGGATAATTACAAATTTTGACTCAGATGGAAACTCTTTATCAAAATCATTAAATTTACCTAATTTAATAGACCATGTAATTACCTCAAAAGATGCTGGTGCATCAAAACCTTCAAAAAAAATTTTTGATCATTGTTTAAAAATTATGAAAATAAATGCTCAAAGCTGTGTATTTGTTGGAGATCAAATTGATACAGATATAATAGGTGCTCAAAATGCAAATATTAAACCTATATTGATTGATAGAGAGAATTTATACTCAGAATATAAAGATTGTGTAGTCATCAATAATTTAAATGAATTGATTGACGTAATTAATTTGTAATTAGATTGGATTTTAATTCAAAAATTCTAGTGAGAAAATCATACAATTCTTCGATATTTATACCACCAAAAATTCTAATATTGTTTCCATTAATTTTTAAATCGTATTTAGTTAGTTTTTTAATTAAGTTTGTTAGCCCAAAGACTTCAAAATCAAATTTAATCACACAATTTTTTTCGTTAAGGTTTAAATTTTTAACACCTATCTTGTAAGCCAATATTTTTATTTGTTGGTATTTGAATAAATTTAGAAAAGGTTCTGGAAGTCCCCCAAATCTATCTTCATAAATTTCTTTTAAATCTTCTAAATTGCTTATTTGATATACAAGTGACATTTCCTGATAAATTTGCAACCTTGTCTCGATGTCTGGAATAAAACTTTCTGGAATTCCCATGTTTTCATCTAATTCAAAAACTGGCAACTCAACCTCATCTACTTCTTTAAAATTTCTTTTTTTATCTACTGCATTTTTAAGGAATTTCATAAATAAATTTAATCCAATTGAATTTACATTTCCACTTTGCTCTTTCCCTAATATATTTCCAACACCTCTTATTTCCATATCTCTAAGAGCGATGTCTTTTCCTGCGCCTAAATACTGATACCTTGTCATTGCGTCTAACCTTTTTTCAGTTTCGGTATTTAGTGCTGAATCTTTCGGGACAACCAAATAAGCATAAGCTTGAGTTTCTGACCTTCCGACTCTTCCTCTTAATTGATACAACTGGGCAAGACCCATCTGCTGAGGATTCATAATAATAACTGTATTTGCATCAGGCATATCTAACCCAGATTCGATAATTGTTGTTGAAATCAATACATCTATTTCTTTATTAGAAAATTTATTTATGACATCAGCTAATTTTTTTGGATCCATTCTCCCATGAGCAAATCTACATGAAACTTCAGGAACAATATTTTTAAAAAAATTTTCGATTTTTTTGATTTTTTTTACTCTGTTATACACAATAAAAACTTGACCATTTCTATCTTTTTCTCTAAGAATTATCTCTCTAAATAATTTTTCATCTTCTTCAATTACATACGTTTTTACTGCCCTTCTATCAAAAGGAGGTATTTCTAGAGAGCTCAAATCTTTTACCCCTGATAATGCTAAATTCATTGTCCTTGGTATAGGAGTGGCACTTAGAGAGAGAATGTCTACATTCAATCGATATTTTTTTAAAATTTCTTTTTGTTTTACTCCAAACTTATGTTCTTCATCAATTACAAATAAGCCTAGATCTTTAAATTCCAGGCTATCTTGAAGCATCTTATGCGTACCTATACAGATATCCAATTTACCTGACTTCAATAATTTTTTTGTTTCATTAATTTTTTTGTTTCCTCTTAGCCTGTTTAAACATCCAATGTTTACTGGAAATTGGTTAAGTCTTGATTTAAAAGTTTCAAAATGTTGTTCAGCTAAAATTGTTGTTGGAACTAATATTGCCACTTGTTTCCCGCTTTGAATTGCCTTAAAACTTGCTCTTATTGCTAGTTCTGTTTTTCCAAAACCAACATCTCCGCAAAGCAATCTATCCATTGGTGTACTTTTTTCCATATCGGCATAAATCTCTTTAATGGATTTTTCCTGATCACCAGTTTCCTTATAAGGAAAACTTCTTTCTAGTGTTATCTGCCAATCATTATTTTTTTTGTGAGAAAAGCCGCCCGTATTAACTCTTTTAGAATGAGTAAAAAGTAATTCAGATGCCAATATTTCTGTAGATTTTTTTGCCTTATTTTTTTGTCTTTCCCATTCTTTTCCGTGGAGCCTATGAAGTGTCGGTAAATTGTTTTCTCCACCTTTATAAATATCAATTTTAGAAATCTGTTCAGCAGGCACAAAGAGTTTATCCTTTTCAGCAAATTCCAGTTCTAAATATTCTTTATCAAAATGATTAATAAGTTTAGTGATCCCTTTAAATTTTGCTACTCCGTGATCCTCATGAACGACAAATGAATTTATTTCAAAAATTTTCTCATTATTTAAACTTTGTGATCTATTTACTGATTTTCGGCTTCTAAAATTATATCCAAACAACTCTTTGTCACCCAGGAATAAAAAATTATTATCAAAAATTTTTAGAGCGAATGAGTAATTTAAATTTTCATTATTAAATAAAACATTTTCATTGCCTACTATCTCTTTTTTGAGCCTTTCATTTGTTGTTGATGATACAGAAAGTAAAAACTTTTTTGATAATTCCTTAATGCTTTCAACACTACTTTTAATTGGATTCGTTGGTGAAATATTAATTTTTGGCAGGTCTATTTTTTTTATATCTATATAATTGCTTGGCAATTTATTTTCAATTTTTAAATTTTCAAAATAAATTTTATTTTTAAATTTTTTTAGTTTTCTATCAATTTCTTCCAAATCAAATAAAAAATCATCTATGTTTTTTTTGGTGTATCTTAGTTTGTACTGATTAACTAAATGCCATGAAGACTTTGGGTTAATCTGCACAAAACATGCAGAGCTTTCAATTAAATCACTAACACTCCCTTCTGAAATATTATTTATATTCTGATAATCAATTGCTCTAATAATTAAATTATTTTTCCTGCCAACAGTTCTTTGTGTAACTGGGTCAAACACTCTTATATCATCAATAAAATCTTCATAAAAATCGACTCTTATTGGCAATTCTTGGCCTGCAGAAAAAATATCAATTAAACTTCCTCTAACTGAAAATTCACCTAAACTTTCAACTGTATGAGTTCTTTTGTATCCGTACTTAATCAATTCATTTATTAACTTACTTATTTCTAAATTTTGACCTACTTTCAAATCAAAAAGACTATTATAAAAGTATTTTTTTTCTGGTATTTTTTGAGCTAGTGAAAAAGCTGAAAGGAATATTAATGAAGACTTCCCATTTAATTCAATTACTCTTGATAATGCATCATTCCTTTCTGCTAAAGAAATTGAGTTTTTTTCAAGTCCACTCATAGGGTGTGTCTCGATTTCAGGAATATAAAAAATGGGGTATCCTGCCCCTAAAAAACTTTGACAATCTTGAAATATTTTTTTTGCAATTTCATTATTTTCAACAACCACAAAAACTTGATCATTTATTTGATTCCCAATCAGGCTTAATAAAAATGGAGTAGATTCGGTTGATGTATAAATTGTTTTTTTGCCATCTAATTTAATTAGATTTGATAACTTACTTTTTTGAAAATCAATATTTAAGGAAGATAAAATATTATCTATTAAATTTTTTTTTGTTAATATCTTTGAACTCAATTTTTTTATCAGCTTGGACTTATCACAACTTATAAATATACTCTAGATTATAATCAAAAATAAAATGAAAAGAATTGTAATAAAAATTGGTTCTCAGATTATATTAGATGATGAGGAAGGTAATTCAAATTATCTTAGTAATATTCTGAATGAAATTGTAAGCCTTAAGTCAAAAGGTTTCTCATTCACTATTGTTTCTTCTGGTGCTGTTGCCCTTGCAAAAAAACATATCACTATACAAAAGAGTCAAGATGGGACAACTTCAAGTAAGCAAGCTCTTTCATCGATTGGACAAGTTTATTTAATGAATAAATATAAATCGTTTTTTAACTTGCACAATATAGAGTGTGCTCAAGTATTGGCAGGAAGAGATAATTTTAATTCAAGATTAGCCTACCTAAATATTAGAAACGCCCTTGAAGAACTATATTCATACAATGTAATACCAATTATAAATGAAAATGATGTTGTTTCTACAATGGAAATTGAAGGAAAATTTTATGGAGATAATGACAGGTTAGCAGCTATTGTCGCAAATGCTATTGATGCTGACCAATTAATTTTGTTTGGTAAAACTAAGGGTCTTTATACATCTGACCCTAATAAAAATACAAATTCAAAAATTATAAAAAAAGTTGAAAAGATAGATAATGAAATTGCTTCATATGCTTCTTCTCCAGGAGACAATATTGGGTCTGGTGGAATGAAAAGTAAAATCGAGGCTGCTAAAATTTGCATGGAGTCAGGGATCAGATGCTCTATTTCAAATGTAGAATTTGATAATACTATTTTTAGAATAATTAATTCTGAAGAAATTGGTACTAAATTTATTCCAAGTAACCAAAAAAAAGAAGCAAAAAAAAGATGGTTAATTACAGGGTTATCTGAAAGTAAAGGAACTATAGTAGTAGACGATGGGGCATCAAACGCCCTGATAAATAATGGGGCAAGCTTACTTTCGGTAGGCATTAATAAATTAGTAGGTACATTTAAACGGGGCGATATTGTTGTTGTTGAAAATCTTAAGGAATATCAAATTGGCTTTGGTATATCAAATTATGATTCTGAGGATTTATATAGACTGGTTGGAAAAGACTCTAAGGAACTAAAAAATATTTTGTTAGTAAACCATGGAGATGAAATAATACATAGAAACAATTTTGTTTTTTTAGAGAATAATTAATTATGCACTTAATAAAAATATGTAAATCTGCAAAAAAATCTGCTGGTGACTTAGCTGGTCTTTCAAATTCAAAAAGAAATAAAATTCTTGAAGATTTATCAAAAAATTTAGATGAAAGAAAAGAGGAAATATTTAGTTCTAATAAAAGAGATTTAAATAAAAATAAAACTCTTTCTAAAGAGCTTAAAGATAGGCTAATTATAAATGACCAAAAACTAAAAAATATAATCAAGTCTATTAAAAATGTTAAAAAATTAAATGACCCTCTTAGTGGTTCTGAAGAATATATTAGAAAAGATGGATTAAAAATAATTAAGAAAGTAACTCCGATAGGAGTAATTTGTGCAATTTATGAAAGTCGTCCAAATGTAACTATCGATATAACTTCCCTGTGCATTAAATCAGGAAATGTTGCAATTTTGAGAGGAGGCAAGGAATCATTAAATACTAATTCGATCCTAATAAATATAATACAAAAAACATTAGAACAAAATGGTGTCAGCAAAAATTGTATTCAATATATAAAAGATCCAAACAGAAAATATATTAATGAATTGCTTTCTCTTGACAAATATATTGATTTAGTAATACCAAGAGGAGGAAAAAAGCTTGTTGAAAATGTTTCAAAAAATGCCAAAATGAGAGCAATATTTGGTGGAATTGGAGTGTGCCATTTATATATTGATGAAAAATTAGATTATGAAAACGTTTTACCAATTATAATTAATGCTAAGCTTCAAGCTCCTAGCGTTTGCAATGCACTAGACACAATATTGATTCATGAAAAACAATTAAATAATTTGCTACCAAAAATAATTTCAGAATTAAATAAAAATGGTGTCCAGGCAAGATTGGATTCAAAACTTTTTAAATCAATAAAAAATGCTAACTCAACAAGGTTAATTAGAAAAGCTAATGATGAAGATTGGGGTAAAGAGTTTTTAGATTTGATTGTTTCTATTAAAAGCGTTAAGTCTGTTGATGATGCTATAAATCATATTGATGAATATAGCTTTGGTCACACAGATGGAATAATTTCAAATATTAATAAAAATATAAATACATTTGTGCAAAGAGTTAACTCTTCAGCGGTTACTGTTAATGCCTCAACAAGGTTTAATGATGGTGGAGAAATTGGCTTAGGTTCTGAAATAGCAATAAGTACAACTAAAGTCTCTCCAAGGGGCCCGTTAGGATTAGAAGAGATAACTACTTATAAGTGGCTAATTAAAGGGAAAGGGCACATAAGAGATTAATATTTTTGGAAAAATTTCCCCCACCTTGTTTTCATCGCCTTTTTAATTCTTTTTTTTCCAATGAACCTTAACCAATATTTATTATGATATAAATCAGAGGCAAAAAAAGCCCAAGGTGAAATTTTACTTCTTAACAATATTTTTTCTAACGGCTTTAAAGGCCCCCAATAAATAAATTTTTGCCCTTTGCTAGCAAAAGTATTTTCATTAGATGAATAATTCCAATTTATTTTTGATATATCTTCGCCAACAATTTTTATGTTTTTAGGGTTTGCCACGCCTAATGAAAACTCTTCCGCAATCTTTAGTTTTTTTATTTTTAGTGGATCAAATCCCATAAGTTTTGAAACAACTGCATCCACTGCTACTTGGTCATAGCCCCCAACAATAATATTCTTTTCATTTATTCTCATTGCCCTTGGACCAGGACCATCCCCAGAAAAAGCACCATCTGAAATAGCAAAAATATTATCATGGATATCGTGTTGTATTTTTAATAAATCAACTAAGGTCTCATGTATATCCGAATGAGTCCAGTGCCTGTTTTGATTTAATAATCCCCCAAAAGCATTTTTCAATGCACCTGTCATGGTAGTAAAAACATGAGTTTTCATTGTTGGGAGGTGGATAACATTGCTTCCATAAAATACTTTTGGAATCATTATTCCGTCAGGAAATATTTTATCTAAAACTAAAAGTCTACTTTTAGGTTGATATGCAACTGCCTCAGTTTCTGGAGAATCAACAAGCACATGTGGAATATTGTATTTATCCTCAACAGCCTTATGTTTATTTTCAATCCTACCTCTTTCAGGGTCTACAACAACAGTTCCGTTATGAGCTGCAATTAAATTTTTATAACCTAGCTTCAATAATTTATCCGCAACCCCTTCTATTTGCCATGGCGCAGAGGAGCAACCAGGATAATATCTGTCCCAAGAAATATTTACTTTAAGAAAAGTTGTGATATCTTTTTCAAAATTATCATTTAGTTTGGCCTTATCTATTAGCCATGAATAATCCTCTAATATTGTTTCAGGGCTTATTTTTTTTACATAAACAACGCCATTATTAAATTTATTCATATCTAGTAATATCTATTTTATGATTGATTTTCATACACATATATTACCAAACCAGGTTGAAAACATAATTAAAAGCTTTGGAAACGATGAAGTTTTTAAGGAAATGTTTGATAAAAGTAAAAAAACTTCAGATTTTTCTAAACTTTTAGAAAATATGTCTAAACATAATATTTCTAAATCTGTAATTTTGGGTTATGGGTGGACAAATTTTGAGGTTTTAAAAATGAGCAATGATTATAATTTGGATTGCTCTAAAAATAATAATCAACTAATCCCCTTTTGTTCAATAAATCCCAGATTTGGAAAAAAAAGTAACGATGAGTTAGAAAGGTGTATATCTCTTGGAGCAAAGGGAATTGGTGAAATTCATCCGTCTGTTCAAAAATTAGAAATGACTGATTATGAAATTTGGAAAGATACAATGCAAATAGCCTTAAATTCAAATTTACCAATTTCAATACATTGTTCTGAGCCAGTTGGGCATATCTATCCTGGAAAAGGAAATGTCGAACTCAGCAAAATGTATGAATTTATAAAGCTTTTTCCTGAAAATAAAATTATTTTATCTCATTGGGGAGGAGGATTATTTTTTTATGAATTAATGAAAGAAGTTAAAGAATTATCACAAAATGTTTACTATGATACTGCAGCAACTAGTTATCTATATAATAAAGATATATTTGAGGTTTCAATAAAAATAATTGGGGCAGAAAAAATATTATTCGGTAGTGATTTTCCTATCCTTAACCCATCAAGAGTTTTGAGTGAAATAAAAAATATTGGGACTGATAATATCCAGAAGTTAACATCCTCAAATGCTAAATTTTTATTAGGATTAAATTGAAAAATAAAGAATATATTTTTATTACAGGATCAACAGGAAAATTAGGAAAAACTATTTGTGAAGTTTTTGCTGAAATGGGCGAAAACATAATCCTTCACTATTTTAATTCTGATAAAAAAATAAAAATAATTTCTGAAGATATTAAAAATAGATTTCCTAAAATCTCTATTATTAAAATTAAAATTGATTTATCAAGCCTATATTCGGTTAGTTATTTTAGTAAAAATATATTCTATAAATATAAAATAAAAGGTCTTGTTAACAATGCTTCTTTCTTTGAAAAAGATGGAAAAAGTTTAAATGCTAATTTTTTAAACGAAAATTTAAATATTCATTTTCGAAATCCTGTTACCTTAATATCTTGCTTAATCAATTCTGATTCAAAAAATAGATTTGTAATAAATATTACTGATAAAAATTTATCTGAAGATGGTTACAATTCATACAACAAATCTAAATTACTGCTTTCAGAATATTCAAAAAATATGAATTTTGATAACGAAAAAATATCAATTAAAGAATTTAAACCAGGCAAAGTACTGCCTTCAAAAAATGAAGAAATCTCTTTATTAAAATTTAAGCAAGAATTTCAGAAATTGATAAGATAGGTAAATGGATGTCTTAGGAAATAAAAGAGTTGCGCCTGATTCGTGGGACTTTGAAACTCATGCTGAAGGGCCTGCTGGAAAAATTGAATTCTCCGCAAAAATGCTTATCAATGAGCCAAGTGGAAACATTTTTGCTCAAAGTCAAAATGTAGGTATGGGCTGGGATCCTAAAAAGTTATGGGGCACTCAATATATGATCTTAAGTACCATGGGAGGAATGAGATCAGATGATGGAACGCCAATTGCATTAGGCCATCATACAGGGCATTTTGAACTGGGGATGTTGATTAAAACTGCTGCTGAACAAATTCAAGAAATGGACGGAGTTCCTTATACGGCTTACTGTTCTGATCCCTGTGACGGTAGAAGTCAAGGAACCTCAGGGATGATGGATAGCTTGCCGTACAGGAATGATGCAGCAATTGTGATGAGAAGATTGAGCAGATCAATACCTACAACTAAAGGAGTTTTGGGCATTGCCACTTGCGATAAAGGTTTGCCAGCAATGATGATGGCTTTGGCGGGAACTCCTAATAAGCCAACAATAATCATGCCTGGCGGAGTAACTTTAGCCGTGGAAAATGGTGAAGACACCGCAAAGATACAATCAATTGGTTCAAGATTTGCGCAAAATGAAGTTACACTAGAATACGCCCAAGATATGGGGTGCAAATCATGTGCATCACCAGGAGGTGGCTGCCAATTCCTAGGAACTGCAGGAACAAGTCAAGTTATAGCTGAATCATTAGGGATGACATTGCCTCATGCAGCACTTACGCCTTCAGGAACTAATTTATGGATTGATACAGGCAGAAGATCAGCAATAGCGCTTAAAAACTTAATTGATAAAAATATAAAAACTAAAGAAATATTAACTTCAAAAGCATTTGAAAATGCAATGATCGTTCATGCTGCATGCGGAGGTTCTACAAATTTAATTCTTCATTTGCCTGCCGTTGCCCATGCTGTTAAAGAAAAAATAATGAAAGTCGAAGATTGGATAAAAATAAATAAATTAACTCCTAGGTTGGTGGATGTATTGCCAAATGGACCAAAAGGTTTTCCAACTTCTGTATTTTTTTCAGCTGGCGGTGTTCCAGAAGTAATGTTAAAACTTAGAAATGAAGGGCTACTTAATTTAGATGTTGTCACCTCAACTGGCTTAACTTTAAAGGAAAACCTTGATTGGTGGGAACAATCTGAAAAACGAGACTTTGTAAGAAAACAACTCAAAAATTCAAGAAATATTGACCCAGAAGATGTTGTTAATTCTCTTAAAAATTCTAAGAGAAAAAATATGACTTCCACAGTAACTTTTCCAAAAGGAAATATTGCCCCGGAAGGATCTGTGGTGAAGAGCACTGCAATTGATAAAACTGTTATTGACAACGATGGAGTATATAGAAAAATTGGGCCTGCAAGAATTTTTATTTCTGAGGCAGATGCAATTAAAGCAGTAAAAGATAATGGGGCTAATGGCATTAAGGCTGGTGATATTATGGTAGTAGTTTGTGGAGGGCCAAAAGGAACAGGAATGCAAGAGGTTGCCCAAATAACGATTGCACTAAAATATTTAAGCTTCGGAAAAGAAGTAGCCTTGATCACTGACGGTAGATTTTCAGGTGTTTCAACTGGTGCATGTATAGGTCATATTGGCCCAGAAGCATTAGATGGAGGGCCAATTGGAAAACTTCAAGAAAATGATTTGATAGAAATTAATATAGACACCATAAATTTAGAGGGGTCAATAAATTTAATTGGAGAAAATGGTCAAAAAAAAGGGGTGAGTTGGGGTGACGATCAGTTAAAGAAAAGAGGCTTACGAAGTGACCTAAAACCTCAAGACGGCCTTCCAGAAGACACAGTATTATGGGCTCATTTGCAATCTTTAAGTGGTGGAGCTTGGAATGGATGTGTTTATGATTTTGAACTAATAAATAAAAACACTCGTTGATGGCGACCCCGAGCAGACTCGAACTGCCGATCTCCTCCTTGACAGGGAGGCGTGTTAAACCACTACACCACGGGGCCATTAATTCATGAAAATAATACTGTTAAAACTTAAGTTAGGTCAAGCAAATTTAAAATTTTGATGCAACACCATTGTATCCAACTAGATGCGATCCATCTTGGTAGATAGTGATTGGGGTCATTCTGTTCCCTTTGCAAACATTTTCGACACTGCTCCAAAATTCTGGATCAATCAGCAAGTCAATGTTTTGAAAGTCCTCTCCTGATTCAACTAAATCGTCAATCAACATTTTAGAATATTCGCATTCTGGATGCGTAAAAACGGTTATCAAATTTCCTTCTTCCCCAAAAAAATAATTTTCAATCAACTAATATATATTTAAATTATTAAGAATAATATAACTTTAGTGCCCAATTATTGTTATTTTAGTATTGACAATTTTTAATTTCTGTAGATAATAATCAAGTTACTTAATTTTCTTAAATTTTTGGTATTTTCCCAATAATTTACCTAAGGATTATTAAACGAAGTTGCAAAAAAAATATTTGATTTAAAAATTAACTTAAAATAAACCTCGATTTAATCGAGGTTTTTTACGTTTAATTTAGATTACAAAGGAGAACTCTGAATGGTATTAAGCATCCCTAACAATAGCAATAGGAGTTCAATCAAAAACTTTGGCTCCATCAGTGAAACTAACTTTATTGCACCTGATCTAGTACACATACAAAAAGAAAGCTATGATTGGCTTTTAAACGATGGAATCAAAGAACTGTTTGAAGAAATTTCTCCAATTGATGATTCAAGCGGTGAGAGATTTGAAGTTAGATTTATTGACCATGAAATAAGGGAGCCAATAAGATCTGAAGAAGATTGTAGAAAAGAAGAAGTTACATATTCAGCACCACTTTATGTCACTGTTGAATTAAAAATACTTTCGACACAAGAAGTAAAGCAACAAGTTTTGTTTATGGGTGACATTCCAAAAATGACAAAATATGGAACATTTATAATCAACGGCGCCGAGAGAGTTATAGTTTCGCAGTTAGTTAGGTCACCTGGTGCTTATTTTCAATCAAATTCTGACCCTGCCTCAGGTAGAAAATTATGCGATGCAAAAATAATTCCTTACAGAGGTGCTTGGATTGAAATTGAGACATCAAATAGGAATTTAATAACAGTAAAAATAGACAGAAAAAGAAAATCTCCAATTACTACTTTTTTAAGGTGTTTAGGTATTGAGTCAGACCAAGAAATTTTAGATACATTTAAAGATATCGATAATACAGATTTTCAATTTATCAAAACTACACTTGACAAAGACAGTGCTGTAAAAACTAGAGATCAAGCATTAATTGAATTTTACAAGAGAATTAGGCCAGGCGAGCCTCCTAATATAAATAATGCTAATAATCTTGTTAATGATTTATTTTTCAATCCTCGAAAATATGATTTAGGTAGAGTAGGTAGGTATAAACTAAACAAGAAACTTAATAGCGAAACACCATTATCTGAAAAAATAATTACAAATGAAGATATAGTTGCAGTTTTAAAACATTTGATTGGGATCAATAATGAAGCTGTTCAGGCAGATGATATTGATCATCTCGGAAATAGGAGAGTAAGAGGTGTAGGAGAGTTAATACAAAATCAAATAAGGGTTGGATTGTTAAGGATGGAAAGGGTTATTAAAGAAAGAATGACTACTCAAATGGATCCGGAAGTAACAACTCCTGCAGCTTTAGTAAATATAAGGCCAATTGTTGCTTCTCTAAGAGAGTTTTTTGGTGGCTCTCAACTTTCTCAATTTATGGATCAGACTAATCCATTATCAGAGTTAACACACAAAAGAAGGCTTTCAGCATTGGGTCCAGGAGGGCTATCAAGGGAAAGGGCTGGATTTGATGTTCGAGATGTTCACCACAGCCACTATGGAAGAATTTGTCCCATTGAAACCCCTGAAGGTCCAAACATCGGTTTATTAGGTTCTCTTGCTGTTTACGGTAAAACAAATTCTTACGGTTTTATAGAAACACCGTATAGAAAAGTTTATAACGAGATAAGCTCTGATGATAAAGACATAATATCTAGAAATGTTTATGAAGATTTAAAAATAGGTAACAAAATTTTAGTCAAAACAGGGGATGAAATTACGGAAAAACATTTTAATGATTTGTCTAAGAAAAAAGCATTTAACATAAAGGTAACTCCTTATGTAACAACAATGCCTCATGACGTGGAATTCATGTCTGCAGATGAAGAAGAAGATAAGATTATTGGCCAATCTACAACTGAAGTTGACAGCAAAGGTCAAATTTTATCAGCAACTGTTGATGTTAGAGAAGGTGAAGCAGTAAGAAAGATTCAACCTCAAAACCTAACTCACCTTGATGTTTCTCCTCTTCAGCTTGTTAGTGTATCGACATCTTTAATTCCTTTTTTAGAGCATGATGACGCAAACAGAGCGTTGATGGGATCAAATATGCAAAGGCAAGCAGTTCCATTATTATTGCCTGAATCCCCTTTAGTAGGAACAGGAATGGAGAAAAGAGTTGCTCAAGAAAGTGGGCAAGTTTTGGTTTCTAGGCATGATGGTATTGTAAGTTCTTCAACAAGCACTGAAATTCAAATAACTGATGAAGAAGAAGCAGTTCATACATATGATTTAAGAAGATTTATGAGGTCAAACCAAGGCACATGTATCAACCATATTCCAATTGTTACAAAAGGTCAGAAAGTTGAAATAGGGCAACCAATTGCTGATAGTTCATCTACTGATGGAGGCGAATTGGCTTTAGGGCAAAATTTAACCGTTGCATTTATGAGTTGGGGTGGATACAACTATGAAGATGCAATTATCCTTAATCAAAATTTAGTTAAGAAAGACAAATTTACTTCTATACATATCGAAAAATTTGAAATTGAAGCAAGAGAAACAAAATTAGGAAATGAAGAAATTACTAGAGATATTCCTAACGTAAGTGAAGATACTTTACTTAATTTAGACGAAGAAGGAATTATACAAGTTGGAGCAAGCGTAAAACCTGGAGATATATTGGTAGGTAAAATAACTCCAAAAGGTGAAACTGAATTAACATCCGAAGAGAAGTTGTTGAGGGCAATATTTGGTGAGAAAGCAAGAGATGTTAAGGATTCATCACTAAGAGTTAGGCATGGTCAATACGGAAAAGTAATTAATGTTAGAAGAATATCTAGAAAAGATCTCAAACCAAGAAAACGAGGTGGAATCAATCTTCCAGCTGGGGTTCAAGACTTAATAAGGGTGTGGATAGCAGAAAAAAAGAAAATCACTGAAGGCGACAAGTTGGCAGGAAGACATGGAAACAAAGGAGTTATTTCAAAAATTCTCCCTGAAGAGGATATGCCTTGTTTGCCAGATGGTACTCCAGTAGACATAATTTTAAACCCAATTGGTGTTCCTTCAAGAATGAATTTAGGTCAAATTCTTGAAACACATCTTGGAAGAGCTGCTGATCTTTTAGGCTTTAAAGCAAGGACACCTGTATTTTCAGGTGCAGATACTGTGACTGTTGAAGACATGCTTGCGAGGGCTTGGTTTGTTCAAGAATCTGAATCAACAAATAAAATAGATCTTGATGACGAAAATATTGACTGGGATAATGTAAGTAATTGGCTAAAGTCTAATGGATTCAAGTCTGAAAAAGTATTTTCAGATACTTCTGGTAATAAAGGTTATGCTACAAAAGCCTGCTTAAGCATTTGGTTAAAAAATGAGGCCGGAATTGAAACAAAAAATATGAAGGATGCTGATTTAATGCAATGTGCACTTGATGTTCAAGTGAAGGAAGGTTTGTCTGCTCCTATTTTTGGAAAAACAATTCTTAGAGATGGAAAAACTGGTGAATTTTTTGATCAACCCGTAACTGTTGGGAATATGTATATTTTAAAACTAATACATTTAGTTGAAGACAAGATTCATGCCAGATCAACAGGACCTTATTCTTTAATAACTCAGCAACCTTTAGGTGGTAAAGCTCAATTTGGAGGACAAAGATTTGGTGAGATGGAGGTCTGGGCTTTGGAAGCTTATAGTGCAGCACACACTTTAAGAGAAATGCTAACCGTTAAATCTGATGATGTTGTTGGAAGAGTTAAAACTTATGAAGCTATAGTTAAAGGGGAAAAGGTTACTCAGCCTGGAATGCCTGAGTCTTTCCAAGTTCTTCTTAAAGAGCTTCAAGGATTAGGACTTTCCATTGAATTAATTTCTGAAAATTCTGTAAGTGGAAATCTTGGCCAAAATGATGATGATTTAAATACTGGGGAGTTCGAAAGCTATGAACTACCTGATGATCTTACATCTCAAATTACTTTACCTGATTCAGAGCAAGAAACAATTGAAGATCTTGCTAAACAATTAACTGAATCTGCTCAAGATAATAGCTCTGATGAGATTATTGAAGAATCTCTAGAGAATATTGCAGAAACATTAGACGATACACCTGAGGAGGATGAATCATGACCACCAGTTCTACAGATTTTGATGCTATAAGAATATCCTTAGCTTCTCCTGACCAAATAAGGGCGTGGTCCTATGGAGAGGTAACTAAACCAGAAACCATTAATTACAGGACATTAAGGCCTGAGAAAGATGGACTGTTTTGTGAAAGAATTTTTGGTCCTATTAAGGACTGGGACTGTGGTTGTGGAAAATATAAGAATATTAGATATAAAGGTGTAATTTGCGATAGGTGCGGAGTTGAAGTTACTCGAGCTAAGGTAAGAAGAGAGAGGATGGGCCATATTTCACTGGCAGCTCCAGTGGCTCATATTTGGTTTTCTAAAGGAACGCCATCAAGGCTTGGAGTACTTTTAGATATATCACCAAGAAACTTAGAAAGAATATTATATTTTTCACAATACATTGTTACTAATATTGATGAAGAGAAAAAACAAGAAGCAATAACAACATTAAAAGAATTTGCTGTATCAAATAAAGTTGAAGAAGATAAAGATTCTGAAGAAGCTGACATAGAAACTCAAGTTGAAGACAGGATAGAAGAATTAGAGTCATTGAAAGTTGGTGATTTACTAAACGAATCTATGTACAGAGATTTTAAAGATAAATTTGGTCCAGTATTTGCAGCTGAGATGGGTGCAGATGCGGTATTAAAATTATTGAAAAAATTAGATCTCGATACAATTAGCTCTGATTTAAAAGAAGAAATTGCAATTACTTCGGGACAAAAACGAAAAAAGTCCCTCAAAAGACTAAGGGTTGTTGAAGCTTTTAGAAATAGTGGAAACAAGCCTGAATGGATGATACTTGATGTATTACCTGTGTTGCCTCCAGACTTGCATCCGATGGTTCAACTTGATGGTGGGAGATTTGCAACTAGTGACCTTAATGACTTATATAGAAGAGTAATTAACAGAAACAATAGACTAAAACACCTGCTAGATCTTGAAGCACCTGAGATAATAGTAAGAAATGAAAAAAGAATGTTGCAAGAAGCTGTTGATGCTCTAGTTGATAATGGCAGAAGAGGCAGAGCCATTCAGGGTAGCCATAATCACGTTCTTAAATCTTTAACTGATTTGCTTAGAGGTAAGCAAGGAAGATTTAGACAAAATCTACTTGGAAAAAGAGTAGATTATAGTGGTAGATCTGTAATCGTTGTTGGCCCTGATTTAAAATTAAATGAATGCGGCCTGCCAAGAAAAATGGCACTTGAATTATTTAAACCTCTTGTAATGAATGCCCTCGTCATTCAAGGCTATGCTCACAATATAAAGAGTGCTAAGAGAAAAGCAGAATCGGGTGACGAAGAAGTTTGGGACATACTACAAGAAGTTATAAAAGATCATCCAGTTCTGTTAAACCGAGCTCCAACACTTCATAGGCTAGGAATACAAGCATTTCAGCCAGTACTTGTTGAAGGTAGTGCAATAAGATTGCACCCTCTTGTTTGCCCTGCTTTTAATGCCGACTTTGATGGTGACCAGATGGCAGTGCATGTTCCACTTTCTCAAGAAGCAATTCAAGAGTGCAGAAGTTTAATGTTAAGCTCAGAAAACATGTTAAGTCCTGGATCTGGAACACCAATTGTTGCTCCAACTTTAGACTTGGTTTTAGGTAACTACTATCTTACAGAATTTGATGAAGATCAGGATGTTGATGACAAAAATGCAAAGAAATTTAGTTCGACTGAAGATGCAATATATTCATATGAAGTTGGAACAATAAAATTAAAAGAAAAAATAGAAATACTTGCTTTAAGTGATGGAAAAAATCCATTTTTTACCTCAGTTGGAAGGGTAATTTTTAACGAAATTCTTCCTGATTCAATTGATTTTATAAATGAGACCATTAACAAAAAAAGGTTGCAAGAAATTGTTGTTCAGTGCCATGAAAATGAGAACACAGAAACAACAACCAAATTATTGGATAATTTAAAATTGCTCGGATTCAAATATTCGACTAAATCTGGAACAACTATTGCAATAAAAGATATTGTTGTTCCAAAATCTAAGAGTAATTTGCTTAAAAATGCAGATACTAAAATAGATAAGCTAGAACAACTATTTAAAGACGGTCTAGTAAATGATGAAAATGAGAGGTACCAAAAAACAGTTGATGTTTGGACTGAAACGAATGAAAAATTAACTCAAGCAGTAAAAGAAACATTGCCATATTTTGGTGGTGTATACGCAATGTCAGAATCCGGAGCAAAAGGTAATATTGAACAAATAAGACAAATGGCAGGAATGCGTGGCTTGATGTCAGATCCAAAAGGTAGGATTATTGAGCTACCAATAAGGTCAAGCTTTGTAGAAGGATTGTCGGTACTTGAATATTTCATATCTACTCATGGAGCGAGGAAAGGACTAGCTGATACGGCTCTAAGAACTGCAGACTCAGGTTACCTTACTAGGCGTTTGGCAGATGTTGCACAAGACTTAATTGTTTCATCAATAGATGACAAAACTGACGAAGGGCTTTTAATAACAGATTCTGAAGAAAACAGCATTCAAGCTAGAATTTCGGAAAGAATTGTTGGTAGATATCCTTATGAAGATATATTGCATCCAAAAACTGGTGAAGTTCTTGCTGACACTGAAACTTTAATTAGCTTTGAATTAGCTAATAAGATTCAAGATTCAGGTGTAAAAGAAGTAATGGTTCATTCTCCTCTTGGTTGCAAATCAAAATATGGGATTTCACAAAAAAGCTATGGGGTATCAATGGCATCTGGGAGGCCAGTTTTACTTGGAGAAGCAGTTGGAATAATTGCTGCTCAATCTATTGGAGAACCAGGCACTCAATTAACAATGAGGACTTTTCATACTGGTGGTGTTGCTGGTTTAGATATAACAAGTGGTCTTCCTAGAGTTGTGGAACTTTTTGAAGCAAGGACACCTAAAGGTGTGTCTATTTTATCTGAAATTAAAGGGAAAACTACTTTAACTGTTGGCCCACAAGGTAGAACGATTAAAGTGACTAATGTTATTAAAGAAGAAGCTGATTACAAACTTAACGGTTCTCCATCAGTTCTAAAATCTGGTGACTGGGTTGATGTTGGGGACAGCATTACAAAAGATGACAAACTGTCTGCTGAGATACATGGAATTGCTAAAGTAAAAAAGGCATCTGTATCAATTTCTCACGAAAAAACGGATGAAAGGGAATATTTAATCCCTGCTGCTTCTCAAATTCTTGTAAGAGATGGAGAGGAAGTAAAGGCTGGTCAAGCATTGACCGCAGGCCCTAAGAGCCCTCATGATATTTTAAGAATTCTTGGCCATCAATCATGTCAAAGATATTTGATTGATGAGGTTCAATCTGTTTATAGATCTCAGGGTGTGTCTATTCATGATAAACATATAGAGCTAATTGTTAGGCAAATGCTCAGGAAAGTTAAAATTGAAACAACTGGAGATAGTCAATTTCTACCAAACGAACTTGAAGATAAAATTAAATTTGAAGAAGTCGTTGAAAACCTTATTTCTGAAGGAAAAAATCCACCAACTTGTAGCCCTGTATTATTGGGAGTGACAAGGTCTTCTTTGAAAACTGAAAGCTTTTTGGCGGCAGCATCATTCCAGGAAACTGCAAGAGTTTTGACCGAAGCTGCTGTGGGTGGATCTGTTGATGAATTGCGTGGTTTAAAAGAAAATGTGATTATTGGCAGATTAATTCCTGCAAGGCTTGATAAGTCTGAAGAAGGGTATGAAAAACTTGGTTTCGGTAAATTAGTCAATCTAGATAACTTTGACAGCGAAGGAGATTCTCAGTCTAGCGAAGAAAATATTGGATCAAATGACGATCCAACTGCTAATATTGAAGAAAACGAAAAAAGTGATTCAGAAAGTACACCTGAAGACCAAGACTAAATTAGTTATGGGCGATTAGCTCAGTTGGTTAGAGCGCAGCGTTGACATCGCTGAGGTCGTAGGTTCGAATCCTTCATCGCCCACCAAATATGGAAGATTTAGAAAAATTAAGATTTAATATAAGGCACTCTGCTGCACACATCATGGCTGAAGCTGTGATGAATATTTTTCCAGGAACAAAAATTGGAATTGGGCCTCCTACATCTGATGGCTTTTATTATGACTTTGACTGTCCGAAACAACTCTCAAAAGATGACTTTAAAGATATTGAAAGAGAGATGAAAAAAATCATCAAATCAAAAAGGAAATTTACTGGAGAAGTAGTATCAAGAGATGATGCCATAAAAAGATTTTATGGGCAAGAATACAAATTAGAAATAATTAAAGGTATACCGAAAAATGAAAAATTAACTATTTGGAGCCATGAAAGTTGGGAAGATATATGCAAGGGAGGCCATGTTGATAGTACGAATAAAATAAAAGCATTTAAATTATTAGATGTTGCTGGTGCATATTGGAAAGGTGATGAAAAAAATAAAATGCTTCAAAGAGTCTATGGGACTGCGTGGGAATCAAAGGAAGAGCAAAAAAAGTATTTAGAAAAATTAGAATTAGCTGCAAAAAGAGATCATAGAAAATTAGGTGTGAGTTTAGACCTTTTTTATTTTGATGAGTTTTCACCGGCAATGCCATTTTTTCTTCCTAAGGGAACATTCATAATGAACGAATTAACAAATTATATGAGAGAGAAATATAAGAAGTATGGCTACCAAGAAGTAATCACACCTCAGATTTTTAGTTCAAAACTATGGGATTTATCTGGACACTCAAGCCATTTTCAAGAAAATATGTTTTTTACAGAAAATGATGAAAATAAAATGGGAATTAAACCCATGAACTGCCCCTCTCATTATCTCTTATTTAGATCAAGGTTACACTCATATAAAGATTTACCTATAAGATATGCTGATTTTGGAAGACTTCACAGAAATGAAAGGTCTGGGGTCTCTCATGGCTTGACTAGAGTAAAATCTTTTTCTCAAGATGATTCACACATTTTTTGTACCAAAGATCAGATTGAAGCTGAGATATTAAGTTTTTTAAATCTTCTACAAGAAGTTTATGAAGATTTTGGATTTGAAAAACCCACTTTTTATCTTTCCCTAAGGCCGGAAAATAGAACCGGAAACGATGATATGTGGGATCATTCTGAATCAGTTATGAAAAGCATACTTGAAAAATCAGGCATGGAATTTTCTATTCAAGATGGAGAGGGGGCTTTTTATGGACCTAAAATAGATATTACTGTACCAGACGCTTTAGAAAGAGAATGGCAATTGGGGACTGTACAGCTGGACTTCTTTGCTTCAGAAAAATTTGGTCTTAACTATATTAATAAAGATGGCGACAAAGAAAATGTAGTACTTATACACAGGGCTATATTTGGATCATTGGAAAGATTTTTTGGAATATTGATTGAGCATTTTGGGGGATCTTTTCCTTTCTGGTTATCACCTGATCAGTTTTCTCTTATTCCTGTATCAGAAAATCACTTTGAACATTGTAAAAACATAGAAAACAAATTAGTTTCTAAAGGACTTAGAGGAAAAGCGGATCTTTCAAATGACAGGTTTAACAATAAGATCAGAAAAGCTCAACAAATGAAGATTCCTCTAATGATAATTATTGGTGACAAAGAGGTTGAAAATAATTCATTAACCATTAGACTTAGAAATGGAAAAAATTTAAATGATATTAAAAATGAATCTCTAATACAGGTATTCGAAGAAAATTCAAAAATTAATAATGACGATGGTCTTAAAGCTGTTCTTGAGGAGATATAAATTATGAGCGATGAAGATATAAAAATACATAGGGGACTTAACAATGTTTATTTTGATAGGACCAAAACAACATATATAAATGGAAAAGAAGGTGTTTTAGAGTACAGGGGATACAATATTCATGACCTTTCAGAAAAATCCTCATTTGAAGAAGTTTCTTATCTCCTACTTTATGGTAAATTGCCAACAAAGAATGAGCTTGATGCATTTAATAAGTCTCTAAAAGAGTCCCGAGAAATACCTTCAAAAATTATTGATATTATTAGATCAATCAAAGAATCCCATCCAATGGATGTTTTAAGAACAGCTGTTTCTGCACTTTCAGCTTTTGATGAAGAAGCTTCAGATAAAAGTTACGATGCCACAATGAGAAAAGGGATAAGGCTTACATCGCAAGTTCCAACTATTGTTATGGCACATAATGCAATAAGGGGCGGGAAAGACCCTATAGAACCTAGCAAAGAATTATCACATGCAGCAAACTTTATTTATATGCTTGATGGAGAAATTCCTAGTGACAGCACAGCATCATTAATGGATAAAGATTTTATTGTTCATGCTGATCACGGATCAAACGCATCTGCTTTTGCTGCAAGGGTTTGCGCAGGCACCCAAGCTGATCTGCATAGTGCAATTACAACCGGAATTTCTGTATTATCGGGGCCTTCTCATGGAGGTGCAGCAGAAAATGTAATGAAAATGGTTAAGGAGGTAGGCTCACCTGAAAATGCCAAAGATTATGTAAAGAATCTTCAAAAATCAGGTGAAAGAGTTATGGGTTTTGGCCATAGAGTCTATAAAGCCGAAGACCCAAGGGCAGCACAATTGCAAGAAGGGGTTAAGTTTTTAAGCCAAGAAAAAGGTGATCCGAGTTGGTATGAAATATTAGTAGCGGTAATGGATGCCATGAAGCCTTATCAAAGAAGAGGGATACATGCTAATGTAGATTTCTTCGCAGGAGTTATTTATCATCTTCTAGGGATTCCAACCGATTTATTTGTTCCAATTTTTGCAGTTGGCAGAATTCCAGGATGGACTATTCAGGTTTTAGAACAGTATAAAAATAACATTTTACTCAGACCCCTACTAAGCTACACAGGAGAACATCAACAGGAATATATTCCAATTGAAAACAGAAAATAAAGAATTAATAAATAAAATTTTTTCTGATTCAAAAATTGTAGATTACGCTCATTTTATCAATTCATGTTTATACGATAAACAATTTGGTTATTATAATAATTCAAGTATTTCAAGAGATTTTATTACTAGCCCTATAACGCATGAGTCTTTCGGTAAAATATTCTGTAAACAACTTCAAGAAGTCTGGGATTATTATCAAAATCCGAGACAGTTCGTTATTGTAGAAGTAGGTGGTAACGAAGGAAAGTTAAAAAAGGATATATTAGAATCAGCATCAAGGAATAAGAAATTTTTTAACTCTATTGTTTATCTAAATATTGATAGAATTTATGGAGACGATTTATTGAATGTTGACTTCAAATCTAACTACGGCTGTATAATTTCGAATGAATTTTTTGACGCCTTACCATTTAATAGATTTATAAAACTAGAAGGTGAAATAAAAAAATTATTCATAGAATTTAAAGAGGATAACCTTACAGAAATAAATAAAAAAGTCGAAAACTTTAATTTTTTAAATAAAGAAATAATTTCAAAAATTCCTGATGGTTCCAAAATAGAAATAATAGAAAATATTGATTTGATATGTGCAAAATTATCATCATTTTTTAATAATTGCATTATGATAACAATTGATTATGGCTTTAATGATTGGAACAAATTATTTTTCAAGAATCCAAATGGATTTGTACGTTGTTATTCTAAACACTCAATGAATAAAAATATATTAGAAAATGTTGGCAATAAAGACATAACTTGTGATGTAAATTTTAATCTTCTAAATAAATATTTGTCTATGAGCGGATTCATTGAAATAGGCAACACATCTCAAGAAAAATTTTTAATAAAAAATGGTTTCAAAAAACTTTTTGATGAAGCACCTGAAAATGAAAAAAGGGGCTTGATTTCTTTAGTTAATCCTGAAGGGCTAGGAGGATTTAATGTTTATTTTCATGAGAAGCCTGATCTAAAATTTCAACCAACGTGTCTTCAAAATTAATAAAATTTTCCGTCAGATTTTAAGTTTGAGGATTTACTATTTTCTTTTATTTGTTTCATTGAAGACGCAAAAGATGTGCGCATCAATGCTAATTCAGACATTAATGGCATCCATAAATGCCCTTGTTCAATCCGTTCGATCACTTCTTCTGGTGAACCGCAGTGTATGCCTGTTGGAATATTATGTCTTTTGCCAGCCTCAAGAACTTTATTTACAGCATCAACGTGCTTAGGGTGCTGATTGTTCATTCCCAAAGGAACATCTAGTGTTGCTGCCAAATCATTTGGGCCAATAAATACAACGTCAACACCCTCGACTTCCATTATTGAATCAATTTGGTTTACAGCATTTATATCCTCAATCATTATAACCACACATATTTCTTCATTGGCGTGATCCATGTAATCGGGATATATTGCATTAGGTCTTGTTGCACCAATTCCTCTTGTTCCAACAGGAGGATACCTGCATGCGTCAACTGCTCTCTTAGCTTCTTCAGCATTTTTTACATCTGGCACAACTATTCCAAGTGCACCAGAGTCTATAACCCTCTTAATTATTAATGGGTCGCTTCCAGCCACTCTTACAAATACCGGAATATTTGAATGCTCTACAGCTCTGAAACAGTGAACTAACTCTCCTAAATCAATTGAGCTATGTTCGCATTCAATATTTATCCAATCTATTCCGCTTGTAGCAAGAGTTTCGCAAACTAAAGGATTCCCGCTAGAAACCCATGTACCAATTGAAGGAATTCCATTTTTTATTTTTTCTTTAGCAATATTTTTTTTCATTTTATTAATTATTTTGTTGAATAGTTGTATTATGTATCAAGTTTATTTAGAAAATATAGATTACTCTAAGAAGTAAGTAAAAGGAAGCTATGGCAAGATTTAACAAGTTACAAACTCTTAATTACATTAGTGAAAACAAAGTGGTTCCTGTCTTTTATAATTCGGATGCGGATACATCTATAAATGTTATGAAGTCACTTCATAAAGGGGGAATTAAAATTCTTGAGTTTACAAATCGTGGAGATTTTGCTCTTGAAGTATTTAATGAGCTAGAAAAATATTGTCAAAAAAATCTTCCTGATATGATTTTAGGGGCAGGGTCAATATCTGACGAAACAATGGCAAACATGTATATCTCATCGGGGTCAAATTTTATTGTAGGACCATTGACAAATGAAAATGTTGCCATCGCCTGTAATAGAAAAAAAATTCCATACATGCCAGGGTGTTTAACACCTTCTGAAATATCTAAAGCCGAGGAACTTGGCTGCGATGTAGTAAAAGTTTTTCCTGCAGATTCGGTAGATGGCCCGAGTTTTATAAAATCAGTTTTAGCTCCAATGCCATGGAGCTGGATAATGCCAACCGGGGGTGTTGATATGGAAGAAGAGGGTCTAAAAAATTGGCTCAGTTCTGGGGTTTTTTCAGTTGGAATGGGGTCAAAGTTATTTACAAATGAAATTATTCAGAACAAGGACTGGAGTCTTTTAGAATCTCAGTGCAAAAAACTTGTTGAGACTATAAATAGAATCAAATAAGGAGAATTGATGAAAAAAGTAGCTACTTTAGGAGAAATATTAATGAGGCTAGCAACGCCTAATAAAGAAAGAATTTTGCAAGCAAAAAACTTTGATGCAGATTACGGCGGAGGTGAATATAATGTGGCTGTTTCTCTTTCTCAATTTGGTGTTCCAACAAAGTTTATAACTGCTCTTCCTGACAACGCAGTTGGTGATGCAGCTTTGTATAGAATTAGGGGATTTGGAATTGATACTACATCAATATTGAGGCAGGGGGATAGACTGGGTTTATATTTTTTAGAACATGGCGCAGCTATGCGAGCATCTAAAGTTGTTTACGATAGGGCAAAAAGCTCAATAAGTGATATCAAAACTAACACTGTTGATTGGCAAAAAGCATTTAGCGATATTGATTGGTTTCATTTCACAGGTATTACGCCAGCATTATCAAAGTCCGCAGCTGAGGTAACTTTAGAGGCTGCTAAAGCTGCTAAAGAAATGGGCATAACAGTAAGTGCAGACATGAATTACAGAAAAAATTTATGGTCACCTCAAGATGCACAAGCAACCATGAAGCCATTAATGGAATATGTGGATATTGCAATAGGAAATGAAGAAGATGCAGAAAAGTGTTTAGGTGTATCTGCTGAAAATCAAGATGTTACATCCGGCGAACTTAATCCAGATGCATACAGAGATGTGCTAAATAAACTTTCAGATAATTTTGGATTTAAAAAAATTGGAATTACTTTAAGAGAAAGTATTTCTGCAAGTGATAATAATTGGTCTGCAATTTACTCTGATAATGGCAATATATATGTTGGAAATAAATATTCAATTCATATGGTAGATAGAGTTGGTGGAGGTGATGCATTTTCCGCGGGAATAATATATGGAAACCTTATGGGAATGTCATCTGAAGATACGCTTAATTTTGCTGTTGCTTCATCAGCGTTAGCTCACACAATTCATGGTGACTTAAATTTGGTTACTTTGTCAGAAGTAAATTCAATAGTTAAAGGCGACACAAGTGGGAGAGTACAAAGATAAAAATAATTATAAGTTTTTTGGTTTTTTATTAGCTCTTATACTTTTTTTATCAAATATAAATTTTATTTTTGCGGATAGACATTTAACAATAATTGAAAACTTAGAGTCTGAAAATTATTCTGTAAATATATATTTTCCTTCCGACCCTAAGGTTGGGTATCTTGACTTAGAAATTGAATTTAAGGAAGCGCCACAAAATATAAAATTACTCTTAATTGCAAATCTCCATGAAGAAAAATTTCAAACATACGCTCTTAGTTCAAATCAAAAACCAAAAATTTATAAGTGTGTTTTTGATTTAGAAAAAAGTGGATTATGGTATTTTGACATGTTTATAACTGATTCATATGGCAAAGAGGAGTCTATAAACTTTCAAATTAATTTATTAGACAGAAACAGGGAAACAAGCCCCTTTTCAATTTCATTTTATTTATTCAGCATCATTTTTTTAGCGATATTTCTTGGTCCGTTGTATATTTTTAGAAAAAATATATTTAAACAAACCGAGGTTAAAAAATGAAAAAATTAAAAATTGCTTTAGTTGGTGTTGGGCAAAGAGGTCTTCAGCATTTGCAAGCTTTATCAGATTTAAAAGATGAGGAATTAATTTCAATTCAAGCTTTAGTTGACCCATTTAAAGAAAATTTAGATAACGAGAAGATTAAATCTTATGTTCCCAATTATGATGAAAAAGGAGTTAAATATTTCAATAAATTTAATGAGATGGTTGACTCTGTTAATGTCGATGCAATTTGGTTTGTAATACCCCCAAACCAGCATAAAAATGAAATAATTTTTGCTGCTGATAAAGGAATAGCAATTTTTGCTGAAAAACCTCAAAGTTTATTTTTAGATGAAGTATTTCCTATGGCAGAAGCAATTGAAAAAAATAATGTTCCTTCTATTTGTGGATTTCAAATGGAATACGATACATGGTATTCAAAAGTAAGGGCCTATTTATCTGACAAAGAAGTATCTTCTATTATGATGATTAATTGTGGTGCGGTTGAAACTCATGGAGTAAAGCACACTATTATAAATAAAAATGATGGCCCACAAGATAGAATATGGACAGCTGATAGAAAATGGTCAGGCACATCAATGGTTGAAGCAGGTATTCACCAAACTGATTTAATGAGATATTGGACAAATGATGAAATTGAATGGGTATCTGCAAATTATGTTGAAAGGCCAATACATTTACAAGAAAAAGAGGGAGACAATCCCATCGCCTATCATGTTTCATATGGTTTAAAAAAGGGCGGAATAGCTAATTTAACCTTAACTAAACCAGCTGGTGTATTTTTTATGGAAAGATACGATTATATTTTAACAACAAAGTCCATGATTAAGTTTGAAAAAGATTTGAAAGTGTACGGATTAGGGAGTGATGATTATGACATTAATTTAGGAAGGGAACACTTTAAAAATAATAATATTTATAAAAAAGAAGAAATTGAAAATATTATTGCTAAAGGGCCACATAATGACCCAATGGGCCAGGCAAATACAAAAAAAATATCTGAAAATTTTATTAAATCAATTGTTGAGGATAAGCCTGAATTAAGAAATAACTCTTTTGAGAGCTCTATAAATTCTTTGTCTGCTGTTTTAGCTGCGAATGTTTCGGCAAGCTTAGGGGGAGAAAAAATAAATATAAATGAATTTGAAAGATCTACTAAGTATTCCAAATTTAGAAAAAAATGAAATTAAAATCATTAAATATCTACTCTTTTCCTGTTCGCGCAAAAACTGACTGGTTAATTTTAGAGCTTATATCAACTGAAAATATTAAGGGTTACTCTGAAATAACAATGTCTAATTATGATCAAAGGTCATTATTGATAAAAAATATAAAGATGCTTATTAAAACATTATCTGTAATAGAAATTGAAGATGATAACCAAATAAAAAATATCTTAGAAAATAATAAGAAAGACTCGTTGTCATATAACACTGCTATAAGCGGTTTAAGGAGTGCCTGTTCAGATATTTTTTCTAAAACTAAAAACGTTCCAATGAATAAGTACTTAAGTAATAAATATAAAATAGGTAAACCTCTAAAAGATGTTGAGTTATATGCAAATATCAATAGGTCTCTTTTGCCAAATAATGATGGGCCTGTTGATAGGAGTCCGCAATCCTTTTTAAAAATGGCAAGACGAGCAAAAGATGTGGGCTTTAAAAGAATTAAATGTGCACCCTTTGATGGATTTAGTGAAGAAGATTACAAAAATAATGAATTTGTTTCAAAAGGAATTGATAATGTATCAATAATTTCAAAAAAATTAAGTGGTGAAGTCGAAGCGCTTGTAGATTGTCACTCAAAATTTGATCTCGAAGATTCTTTAAAGGTTGAAAAAAAATTATTTTCTCTAGGCATTAGTTGGTTTGAGGAACCAATGAATCCAATAAAAAATGCAAATGAACTAAAAATTATAAAATCAAAGATTGACGGGAAGTTAGTAGGTGGAGAAGAGTTTTATGGGGTAAAAAAGTTTTACGAATTAATTAAGAAAAACATTTTAGATATTGTAATGCCTGATGTTAAGTATTGTGGAGGATTAGAAGAAACAATTAAGATAGGCTTAGAACTAAAAAAAGTTTCAAAAGAATGTTTTTCAATTCACTGTCCATCTGGACCAATTTCACTTGCAGGAAGTGCTCATGCAACCTCCGCATTATCCTCTAAATTACCACTAGAGCATGCTGTTTTTGAATTAGATGATAGAAGTGAATTTGTGCTCCCAAATGAAAAAATATTAAATGGAAAATATATTTTAAATAATAATATTGGCATTGGCGTAGTACCTAATTTTTCTAAAAAAAATAAAATTTTACTTCAAGAAAATATTAATTAATATGCATTTAATAAAAGATAAACCTTTTTGGTTAAGCAGAAATAACTTAATTGATTTATTTTCAGTGAATGAGTTTCAAAAAAAAATATCTAACATCGAAGTAAATAATTCAAATGATTTTCATAATTTAAAGCCGCTTGATTCCTTGGTTTTACACAATACTAATCTAATTGTCCTAGAATCATCAGATTATAATATCTATCTATCTTTACCATTCCCTTTCTCTAAAAATTTTACTCATTTAAATGAAATAATTGATTTCATAAAAAGCGATTTAGAAATAATTCTTTTTTTTATTGAACTTGGCTCATGGGTGATAGGAAAAATTAAATTTAAGAAGATATTAGCATCAAAAAGAGGCTCCAGATATGTTAAGGGAAGGCATAAGGCTGGGGGCCAATCACAAAGAAGGTTTGAGAGAAATAGGGAAAAGTGGATTGAAGAACATTACAAAAAATTCATAATCGATATAAATGAATTTTTTGATAAACATGATGCCAATCCACATTGTTACTTAGCTTTTGGAGAAGAAAAAGTATTAAATGATTTGTTTAAATTTAATTTTTTCAACAAAGATAAATTTTTAAAAAGGAAATCTAGTCTTAAAAATTATAATTCAAAAACTTTAATCAAGGCATCAACAAATATATGGTCTTCCAGGGTATACATAGATACAAAAAATGCTATAGTAAAAAAATCATGAATATCTCAGAAAGAATAACATACATGAATGGAAAGTTTATTCCTGAAAGTGAAGCAAAAGTTCATTTCAGAGATAGAAGCTTTAAATATGGGGATGGCGTTTTTGATATGACAAGAACATTTGGCCATAAAATATTCAAAATTGAGGAGCATGTAGAAAGGCTTTACAAATCTCTTAACTATCTTGATATTCAAATAAACTTGTCTCAAAAAGAGATGGTAGACATATCCTTAGGCGTTTTAGAGAAGAATTTGCATTTAATTAAAAACGACGAAGACTATTGGGTGGGTCAGAGAATTTCAAGAGGAGTTGATAAAGTTGGCGGAGAACAATGGGACCTAGATGGTGGCCCAACAATTATTGTTGAATGTGCTCCACTTCCTCTAAAACCGCGTGCTTCTTTATATGAATCTGGTATAAAGGTTTGGACCCCTTCAACAAGAAGAACTCCTTTTCAAAGCATGAGTCCTCGTGCAAAAACACATAATTATATAAATTTAATTTTAGGAGATAATGAAGTAAAAAGAATTGATAAAGATTCTTGGGCTATTCTTCTTGACCTGGGCGGGAACTTAACAGAAGGGATGGGGAGCAATATATTTACTGTTTCAAATGGAGTTATTTACACCCCTAAGTCTCAACACGTGCTTGGTGGAATAAGCAGAGAAACTGTAATTGATTTAGCAGTTAAGAATGGATTAAAGTTAGTTGAAAAAGACATAGAAGTTTTTGAAGCGATTAATTCTGATGAAATATTTTTAACTTCAACAAGTTTATGCATTTGCCCTGTTACTTATTTTAATGGAAAGAAAATAGGAAAAAATATTTTTGGACCAATTACCTCTCAATTAATAGACCTATACAAAAAATTTGTATCATTTGACTTTGTTGATCAATATCTAAAAAACTTAGATTAAAAAAGTGCAAAAAGAAAGAAAAAACTTATCTTTCAAGTCTGCTTCTTTAGATTTTCTTTTATCATTTTTGTGGGGTGGTCACCCAGCTGCCCTTAAAGTCGCTCTTCCCTACGCGCCCCCAATAAGGCAAGGCTGGATGCGTTTTGTAGTTAGTGCCATTGTGATTTTCTTATGGTCTAGACATAAAAAAATTTCATTACTTCCAACAAAATCAGAACTTAAGCCCTTGTTTCAGCTTGGTGTCCTTTTTTCTGTGCAATTGCTTTTTTTAAATATAGGGATAAGTAAAACATCAGTTTCATCTAGCGTTATTTTGAATAGTACTTATCCAATATGGGTAATAACTCTTGGCCATTTTTTTATTAGAGGAGACAATTTCACACCTCTAAAATTTTCAGGGGTTTTGATCGCTTATTTAGGTATTGTAATTACATATTTTGATTCATTCGGCAATTCAAATTTTATTTTAGGAAACTCATTTTGTTTGGCTTCGGGCTTTCTTTTGGGGGTAAGAACAATTTTTTTAGCCAAAGGAAGTGAGTCAATTGCTCCCATGAAACTATTAATGGCTCAAGCTTTTTTTGGATCAATTGTATTTATATTTTTAAGCTTAATTTTTGAAAACGATCCTTATTCGTTTTCTATAATTTTACTTTTATCTATTCTTTACCAGGGGGCTATAGTTGCCGGGTTTAATTTCATAGTAAATATATGGTTATTAAAAAACTATAAACCTTCTCAAGTTACCGTAATTCATTTATCTCAACCAATATTTGGAATAATAATAGGATATGTTGTTTTGGGTGAAAATATTGGCTTACTAGTTTTGTTAGGGGCAGTATTAGTAATTTTAGGTTCAATCCTTGTTAGAAAAAATTCAAATTAAATGCTTCATTTTTAATACTTATTTGTGATAGAATTCATATTTGAAAAAATTACCATAATTTTAGGAGGCAATAAACATGGCAATTAAGATAAAGCCACTTGGTGATAGAGTTGTTATAGAACCGTCAGAAGATGATGCGGAAAAAAGTGCTGGTGGTATCTATATACCTGATACCGCAAAAGAAAAGCCACAAAAAGGTAAAGTAGTTGCTGTTGGCCCAGGAAGGGTTAATGATGACGGCAAATCTATAGACATGCCCGTCAAAGTTGGCGATACAGTTGTTTATTCAAAATATGCTGGAACTGAATATAGCGAAAACGGTTCAGAGTATTTAATAGTAAAAGAGTCAGATATTCTGGCTATAGTTTAAATTAGGAGACGATAAAAAATGGCTAAAGATTTAAGAATTGGATCTGAAGGAAGAGCAAAACTTAAGGCAGGTATTGATACTCTTGCTAACACAGTAAAAGTAACTTTAGGCCCAAAAGGAAGAAATGTTATTTTAGATAAAAAATTTGGACCACCTCAAGTTTGTTCTGACGGTGTAACAATTGCAAAAGAAATAGACTTAGAAGATCCATTTGAAAATATGGGTGCCCAGCTTATTAAGGAAGCATCTAAAAAGACAAATGATGACGCCGGTGACGGAACAACGACTTCTACAGTTCTTTCACAAGCAATCGTTGCTGAAGGGTTTAAAAATGTTGCTGCTGGCGCAGACCCGATGGCTATCAAAAAGGGCTTAGAGCTCGGTTTAGAGTCTGTAAGAAAGTCAATAACAAAGTTATCTACTCCTGTTGAAGGAAAAGCGCAAATAGCACAAGTTGCAACTCTTTCGGCTCATGACGACGAAATGGGCAGCCTAATTGCGAATGTTATGGAAAAGACAGGTAAAGACGGAGTTATCACTGTTGATGAAGGAAAAGGGTTAGAATACGAAACGGATTATGTTGAAGGAATGCAAATTGATAGAGGTTACATTTCACCTTACTTCGTTACAAATGCAGACAAAATGGAAGCAGTCCTAGAAGATGCTTACGTCTTAGTTACAGATAAAAAAATATCTGCAGTCTCAGACCTACTGCCTTTGCTTGAAAAAGTACTTAAAGGAAATAAAAACATCGTAGTAATAGCTGAAGATGTTGAGGGTGAAGCGCTTGCAACACTTGTTGTTAATAGAATGAGAGGGACCCTAAATGCCCTTGCCGTTAAAGCCCCTGGTTTTGGTGACAGACGTAAAGAAATGTTGCAAGATATAGCAATATTAACAGGTGCAAGAGTTATAACTGAAGATGTGGGGCTTAAGTTAGAGTCCGCAGAACTTGAAGACTTAGGAACTATCAGCAGAGTGGTTTCCAGAAAAGACGATACAACTTTTGTTGGTGGTAAAGGCAATTCTGCGGAAATCAAAGGAAGAATTGAGCAAATTAAAGCTCAAATTGAAGAAACTTCCTCAGATTATGACCGTGAGAAGCTTCAAGAGAGAATGGCTAAATTATCTGGGGGTGTAGCAGTAATTAAAGTTGGTGCAGCCACAGAAATTGAGCTCAAAGAAAAGAAACAAAGGCTTGAAGATGCTCTTTCTGCAACACGAGCAGCTGTTGAAGAGGGAATCGTTCCTGGCGGAGGCACAGTATTAATAAGATCTGCAAATGATCTTGAAAAGTTGAAGGTTGATTCCGAATTTAAAACAGGTGTTAATATTCTTAAAAAGGCTCTTGAGGAACCTATTAGAGTAATTGCTGACAATTCTGGTGCTGAAGGAGCTGTTGTTCTTTCTGGTGTTCTCGAAGGCACAGGAAATCATGGGTATGATGCAGCTAGCGACACTTTTGGCGATATGCTTAAATTAGGAATCATAGATCCCGCAAAAGTTACTAGAGCAGCTGTTGAAAATGCAATATCTGTTGGAGGCATGATCCTTACAACTGAATCTATGATGACTGATATTCAGGAACCTGCAGCACCTGCTGCTCCACCTATGCCAGGAGGCATGGATGGTATGGGCATGATGTAGTCTAAGTAGAAAAATAAATATTAAAAAGGGTTGGGTTTTCTCTCAACCCTTTTTAATTTATTCCATCATATAGTTTTATCATTCCTTCCATCCACGATTTTTGTACATCTGGGCTCCAGCTAGGATCAAAGTCAGGATATTTATCCAATATTTTTGAAATCAATAGTTCATTCGGGCTTAACTTAGTTTTGGCTGGGGGCACAATTTTATTTGCTTGAGTTTTTTCAATTTTCTTTTGACTTGATAAGCCGTGTCTTCTAGCCAAAATATAATTTGAAAGTTCTATTCCAGCATCTTGGCAAGCTTGTATAAAAAATAACTGACACTTATTTAGCATTCCATCATTTATACCAACTGACCTAAATATTTCATTAAATTGTGATCTTGTAGCTCGAACTAAATCAATTTGAAATATTTCAGAGTATTTGTCTTCTAAAATATTTTTAATAAGTATCTGTCTTTGAGTTCCATTTGAGTTAACTAGATTTTCAAGACTATTATTTGGCGTGCCATTTTCATTAATAAGATTTAAAGCTTTTAGGGCTGTCATTAGTTGTTGACCAGTTGTCCCAGAGTATCTAGGGCCCCAAACACTTCGATCAATCCTTGAGGGCAATCCTTCTTTTAATAATTCCAAAAAATTTCGGAATGTCCTGTATGAAACATATGGAAATGCTACTTTTGTCATATTTTATTTATTTTAAATATAAATTATTTTAATTAGTGTGCTTAATTCTAACACTCATTCCAAAAATAATCATTTTTAGAATGTTCAAATTTCCCCGTAGGACAGTTTTTGAATTTACTTTTTGGAATGCCCAAAATTAAGAATATAAATTAAGAATTTACGGAGAGCTATAATGGAAATAGAAATAAAAAAAATCGATTTTGATGCTGACTCAACAATCAAATTAGAATCAAGAAAAGAAACGAAGAGATGGTCAAAGTTTTCAAACCAATTTATTCCTGTTGTAGAAAAAGTCGGGAAGAATAAATATAAGTTAATATCTGGTGCGGAAAAAATTCATATTGCAACTGAAAAGGGCGAACTTAAAGTTAATTGTAATATTATTGATGACCTTAATGATGAAGAAAAAGGGGCATTAGATTTAAGGCTTTTATATCAAGGCTCAGAAAGCTGCCCTATAACTTTAGGTGAAAGGTTTTTGGGATTTAGAGAAAACTTTTCTATAACTCAACAACAATTAGCAAAAAAGACTGGTATTACTCCAGGCACAATTCACCACTATGAAAGCCTCATAAAAACACTGGCGCCGTCTTTAAAAAAGAATGTTATGGATAAAGAGCTTACATTTAAAGAAGCAAGAAGCATTGCAGATATCGATGACCACAAAAGACAGATTGATCTTGCTAAACCATTTTTATCTGGAGATTTAAGCTCTGTTCATGTAGAGAAAATTGTTTCTTTAGCAAAGAAACACCCAGATTCAGAAGTTAAAGTAATAATTGACAGTGTCACAAAAGGGAAACAAATAATTGAAGAAAAAAGGGTGGAACCAGAAAAAATAATTGAAAAAAATGCAGTTGATTTTGACACAATCGCTTCAAGAATCCTAAAAATTTCAGCAGAAATTGACTTGATTCAGAGTGAGGAAATTCCTGAATTTAAAAGGTTAAAGTTAATTAGCTCCTTAAGAATTTTACAGAGCCGAACTCAGTTAGCCTTATCTTCTTTGAATACCAAAGCTAATACACTAAACTTATTAGGTGATAAAGTTTCAAGAAAATAGTTTAATAATTTGATGAAGAAGGTTCTTTTAATTAGTTTTTTAATTGGATTGGTCTTTTCTGTTCTCTATTTAATATCTTCTTCTCTAGTTTGCAAATTTGTTTTTGAGTGTTCTATTGAATTTAAAAGTTACTTTTATGGAGCCTTGGTGATTACATCTATTATAACTTTAATTATATCTTTAATTTTGGGTGTAATATGGTACATTTATAAAGTAACTAAAGTTTAAGAACAGGGGGTTAGTAATGTCTGAAAATAATTTCGATTTATCTGTTATTGGTGGTGGGCCAGGTGGTTATCATGCAGCTATTAGAGCGGCACAATTGGGGCTTAAAACTGCCTTAATAGAAAAAGATGACGGATCAGGATATGCCGGCCTTGGAGGTGTGTGTTTAAACTGGGGGTGTATTCCTTCAAAGTCTCTTCTTAAAAATGCTGAGCTAGTTAATCAAATTAAAGAGTCTGATAAATGGGGAATTTCATTTGATAATGTTACTTTCGATTTTGAAAAAGCAATAAGCAGAAGTAGAGATGTGTCAAAGCAATTAACTCAAGGAATTGAATATTTGGTTAAAAAAAACAAGATTACATTATTTAAAGACACCGCAACCCTATCAAACAATAATTCTATAAACCTGCTTAATTCTGGCGAAACTATCAGCTCTGAGAACGTAATTTTAGCAACAGGGGCTCGTCCAAGAAATTTGCCCAACCTAGAAATCGATGGTGATATGATCATTTCTAGTCGTGAAGCGTTAGAGCTAAAAGAGCTTCCTAAATCAATTGGAATTATTGGGGCTGGCGCTATAGGAGTTGAGTTTGCTTACCTTTTTAATGCATACGGGGTTGATGTAAAAATGTTTGAAGCACAAAGTCACCTTGTTCCAAACGAAGATAAGGCTATATCTTCTGAATTAGAAAAAATTTTTTCTTCAAAAGGAATAACTTTTGAGCTTAATTCTACTGTTTCAAATACCAGCATTTCTGGAAAAACAATAAATATTGAGTATGATTCTTCAGGTGAAAAAAAGAGCTATTCTTGTGAAAAATTACTGGTTGCTGTTGGTGTTCAGTCAAATATAGACGGAATTGGACTTGAAGGTGCGGGTGTTGAAATTGAAAATAACTTCGTAAAAATTGATGATTTTATGAAAACATCTAACCCTAACATTTATGCTGTTGGTGACGTAACTGGAAAATTAATGCTAGCCCATGTTGCTTTCTCTCAGGGAGTTATTGCTGCAGAAACAATTGCTGGTCATAGCCCAAACCCAATTAATTATACTGACATGCCGCGGTGCACGTATTGTCAGCCTCAAATTGCTAGTTTAGGTTTAACTGAAGATCAGGCAGAAGAGCAAGGTTATGACGTTAAAATTTCTCAATTCCCTTTTAAGGCTGTTGGTAAAGCAATTTCAATTGGCGATTCTGAAGGATTTGTTAAATTGGTAGCTGATAATGAAAGCGGAGAGCTTCTTGGCGCTCACATGATAGGACCTGAAGTAACTGAAATGATTGCTGAATTAGGTCTTCTAAAATACCTGGAAGGAACAGACGTAGAAGTTGCTGAATTAACACATGCTCACCCAACATTATCTGAGGCAGTAAAAGAAGCTGCCCTATCTCTGGGTGATGGAGCGATACATATTTAAAAAACTAGGTCCTCTTTTTCCTTGTCATATCTAAAAATTGAATAATGATTAATTCCTAGCTTTTCTATTTTTTCTTTTCCTCCTTCATTTCTATCAAAAATTGAAAGTGAAAGTTTAACATTAGCTCCTACACTTTGTATCTCTTTAATAGTGTTAATAATGCTTCCTCCTGTTGTAAGAGTGTCATCTATTACCACTACATTTTCTTCTTTATTTAAGCTGCCCTCAATTTTATTTGTTAGTCCATGTTCTTTAGAGGACGACCTTATATAAAACCCAGGAACCTCTTTATTATGAAGGTGTTTTAAGTACGAACTTAACGATGATATAAGGGGAATAGCAGCAGTTGCAGGCCCACCTATCTTATCAATTTTAAAATTAATTTTATTAATAAATATTTTACTAATTTTTTCAGATCCTGACGGATCTAAGCTTATCAGTCTTCCGTCAATATAATAGTTGCTTTTTTTTCCTGAAGAAAGAGTAAAGCTTCCCTTTTTGAAAACTTCTAATTCGTAAACCCTCTTATATAATTTTTCTATATCATTCATTGGTATAAATTGTTTTTTTTAATATATTCCTTTACGGTCTCTGGGACAAGATTAGCCCATTCTTTTTTCATTTTTATGTTTTTCCTAATTTTTGAGCTTGATAAATCTACCGGTTCTGTTTGAATATATTTAAAATTCTCTTTTTCGACTTTGTGTTTTTCTCTTGGAGCAACAATGAAATCTACTAAGCTGCACAGTTCATTATATTTTTTCCATTCTTGAATACTTTTAATATTATCATCACCCAAAATTACAAAGAATTTGTCTTCTGGTGCTGCGCCTTCTTTAAGATCATAAACTGTATCAATCATGTAGGTTGTGCCTCCCCTTATAATGTCTACATCTGATAATTCAAAACTTTTATATTTTTTTAAAGCTGCTTCGCACATTTCCATTCTTTGGGTTGAGCTTACGTGGGTCTTTCTTTTTTTTAACCAAGGTTTATTAAGGGGCACAAATAAAACTTTTCCTAGATCGTACTTGTATTTTGCAAGTGCTGCTATTCTGAGATGACCATTATGAATAGGATCAAAACTTCCACCTAATATTCCTATGTTCATTTGTATTCTAGCTCAATGTCTTCAAATTTTATTGTTGCACCTTTTTTTATACCATCATTCTGTATCTGTTGAAAAAAACCTTTTTTATTCAAAACGTTGTGAAATTGAAATTGTGTTTCTGGTTTATTTAAATTGCTACCTTTTGCAATTCTTATAATTTCTTCATTTAATACTTTTATCGTGTTTGTTTTTGGAGAATATGAATACATTTTCCCCTGATTAATTACATTTGGTGTGTGTATATACTCATTAGGTTTGGGTTTTAGAGAGATAATTGGATCTGATATGTTTAATAATAATTCTCTTACTTCTGTAAAATTTTTTTTATTAAAATTAGCATAGATTTTATTATTGTCTTCTCCTTTGTTTTCGTTCCATAATGCCACGCTTATGAGTTTGCAATCATTATCTACAAAGCCCTCAATTTTATTAACTATATTTGTTACATATTCTTTTTCTAAACAGTTCTCTGGAATTGTTATTAATATAACTTTCATTTTTTTTAATAAAGGTAAAAATTTTTCAGCTTTCTCTACATTAAAAAAATCTGGTATCTCAATGATTTTTGCCTCTTTAATATCATTTTTTAATTGTGCAGCAAATGGTTCTTGCGTTGTAAAAACATAATCTGCTTCTTTTGTCTTTGATCCAGTTAATTTGTTTAATAACCACGACTTCCCACTATTTGATTCGCCTACTATTGCTATTTGAGGAAAATTATTAGATATGACCTCAATTTCTTTAGTAGTGCCATTTTCTCCATATTCAGCTAATAAAGGCTCCTGATTAATAGATGATTTAAATTTAATATTTCCTTTACCTTTTTCTCCACCTTTAAGAAATATAGTTCTTTTGTTTAATATAATTTTATTTTCCCCTGATATATTTACCTCACAGTTAAATGGGAGCGTTAATTCTAGGTCATTCCCTCGTTTTCCATTTTTATTTTTCTTTCCTCCTGGCTCACCACTTCCTGCAGTAAACTTTTGGAAATCATAAAAACAATCGAGGTCATACATATTTTTATTTGGAATTAAAACTACATCTCCCCCATCTCCCCCATCTCCCCCATCGGGTCCACCTCTAGAAACAAATTTATCTTTCCTAAAAGAAACACAACCAGCTCCACCACTTCCAGAAGTTAATATTATTTTAACTTTGTTTTTCATTTTTTTTGTTTGTAATAATAATAAGATTGTTAACTATGTTAATAATGTTAATTAAACTTGAATAAATTAACACTTTTTAAAAAAAAGTAGAGAAAAAATTTCTAAATGTTAATAAAAAGCATAATAAATTATTTTTTATTGTAATTAACAATAATTAACAAAGGGAATGTTAGTTAATTTTTAATGTATTTCTAATTTGTTGAAGACAATAACGAAGATCAAAATCACTTTTCAGTTTTCTTTCAACAAACTTTACTCCATTTATTACTGACGCATGATTTTTATTTAATATAGATCCAGATGCAGTTGTTGTTAAGTTTAAATCTTTGTTTAAAACAAAGCATGAAAGCCTTCTTGCGTTAACGATTTTTTCTGACCTACTACTACTTTTTATTTCATCTTCTGAAACACCAGTTGCGGCAGCAACAGCTGGAAGGACCAAAGATGGCTCAGGTTTATTATTTAACTTGATTTTATCGAAACCAATTATCATTGATTTAGCATTTTCAAGAGATATCTCTTGATTAGTTAAGGACGACATTGCTTTTAATCTATTAATTATTGACTCTATCTGCCGAACATTTACTTGGCACAAATTTGCTACATAATCAACAATGTCTTCAGAAAGAGTTAGGTTAAAAGAAGTGCATTTATGATCAATAATAGCAACTTTTGTTTCATAGTCAGGGGCCTGAATATCCACAACTAACCCAGACTGAAAACGACTAACAAGCCTTGATTCCAAATCAACTAATTTTAAAGGATCGTCACCTGCTATAACAATCTTTTTGTTATTTAAAAAGAGTTCATTAAAAGTATGAAAAAAGCCTTCTTGTGTTTGTGTCTTACCACCTAAAAACTGTATATCGTCTATTAGCAAGGCATCACAGTTACGATATTTTTTTCTAAACTCATCTGTTTTTCTAAGCTTTATAGCTTCTATATATTCATTAGTAAACCTTTCTGAAGATGTGTATATTGAGTTAATATTTTTTAAAGTTAAGCTTCTATGAATAGATAGAAGTAAGTGGGTCTTTCCTAACCCAACATCTGAATAAATATAAAGAGGATTAAAATCGTTCAACTCATAATCACAAATTTGCTTGCTTGCAGCAAAGGCAAGCTCATTTGAAGAGCCAACAATAAAATTTTCAAAAGTAAATTTATGTAAGTCAATATTTGCTTTATTTGCCTTAGGCTTAGTTTTGCCAGGGTCAACACCAACAATTTCCAGTTTTAATTTAATATCTGAAACTTCATTTACTGCGACAGAAATATGATCAAAAAACCTTTTTTCAATTGCATCTTTATGGAATGAGTTTTCAATTAAAAGAACGATAGTGTCTTTAGTTAGAGCTTTTGGTTTAATGTTTTTAAACATCTGGTTAAAGCTATTAGGGTTTATTTCATTCTGCAATATATTTAGTGCCTTGCGCCATAAATCTTCAATGTTCATAAACCCCCTTTCCAGCCCTAAATTTAGACAAAGGTACACCTAGGACAGGATGCATTATGCCAAAATTTAGAAGACTCTAAATTAAAATATTTTCATAAATATTTGATAGATATAACATTACATTTAAGACAATAATTTAGGCAATAGTAATTTAAATAAATTTCCCACAAAAATCTGGGAAATAATGAAATAACCTGTTCTTTTTTTCACAGCTTAGTTTAAAAGAACATTTGTTCTTTTTGATATATTATAAAAAATTATGAAAATAATTTATTTTGGAACAGATAAGTACTCAGAATTGGTTTTGGATAAGATGATCAAAGCCGGTAATTCTATACACCTTGTAGTAACTCTTCCAGACTCAATCAAATCTAGAGGAAATAAAAAATCACCTACCCCCATAAAAGCATTCTGCGAAAGTAAAAATATCAACTTTAAGGTTAATATGCCAAATAAAGATGAAATAAATAATATCAACCCCGATGTTATTGTTGTTGCTTCTTATGGAAAAATTATCCCCGAATATATTTTGAAGAATTCAAAATATGGTGCAATAAACCTTCATCCATCATTGTTGCCAAAATACAGAGGTCCTTCACCAGTACAAACAGCTATAATTAATGATGAAAAAATAAGTGGAACATCAATAATACTTTTAAATAAAACCATTGATGGCGGCCCAATAATATGCCAAGAAAAATATAAAATAAAACCAGAAGAAACCTATTCAGAAATCATTGAAAGATTATTTTTAATAGGTGCTGAAAACATAAATAAAGTGTTAACTAATACTGACTTAATAAGCAAGGCTAGGCCTCAAAATGAAGAGGAAGCAACACACACAAAAAAAATGGAAAAAATAGATGGACATATTAACTGGAAGCAAGATGGAAAAAAAATTATTCAAATTATAAAAGCATTATCCGAAAAACCAGGAACGTATTCGTTTATTGATGAAAAAAAAATCAAAATTCATAAAGCATCAAATTTCGAAAAAAGCGAATTTCACAATGAGCCTGGAGAACTATGCCTTGGCCACAAAGATGAATTATATGTATCTACTTTAGGAGGAAGGATAACAATTAATGAATTACAGCTTGAAGGAAAAAAAAGAATGAAAGCAAAAGACTTTATCCGTGGATATAAAATTTATAATGAGATCAAAAATGAGAGAATTTATAAAAAATTAAGCTGAAGGTTTTATTACTTCTATTTGCCTTCGTGCTAAATGGCCCCTAATTGTCGACATGTTTTCTTTCCACCAATCGCTTCCATAAAACTCTTCCTCTTTTTTCTTTAAATCTTCCATGTCTTCATATGTCCTGATCCAAATAAACCTTTCACTTTCTTCATCAGTCCATGCTGACTGAATTCCCATTCCAAATTCAAGTGTTTTAGGTGCTATTACTTCATGAAAAAGTTTTAACCAACTATCCATCATTCCCTTATTAATTGTATATGTTCTTAATTGTCCAACCATCGATTTGCCTTTGACTAATTTTGAATAATTATAATAAATTTATATTAATTAATGAATATTAAAAGAGGGCAATTATGAAAATAGTAAAAGTAGAGCTAAGAGAACTGAACGGAACTTTAAAAACAGAAAAACCCTTTTGGGAAGAAAGGCTTGTAAGGCCAATAGATATATACCCAGAATACAGATCAGATACTTTTAATGAGGCAAAATGGGGAACTGTTGAAAAAGAAAACGATTACCCAATATCAGCAGTATTTGTTGAAATAATTGCAGATGATGGCTTAAAAGGAATTGGGGGCCCAATTGACCACAGCCAGGCACATATTATAAAAGAGCAGCTCTCTCATCTTTTAATTGATAAAGACCCACTAGCAATCGAAAGGCTATGGGACCAAATGCATAGATTTCAGGTTCATGGAAGACAAGGAACCCCTATGATCGCATTAAGCGCAGTAGATTGTGCTCTTTGGGATTTGAAAGGAAAATATTATAACGAGCCCGTTTATAAAATAATTGGTGGACCAACACGAGACAAGATACCCGCATATTCAAGCATGTTAGGATTTGCGGTTGAAGATATGGGCTTAGTAAAAGAAAGGGCAATAGAATTTAAAGAAAAGGGTTTTAAGGCCCAAAAATGGTTTTTTAGGCACGGCCCTATGAGCGGGACAGATGGGTTTAAGAAGAATGTTTCTATGGTCAAAACATTAAGAGAAACCTTAGGTGATGATTATGATATTATGCTGGATTGCTGGCAAAGTTGGGATCTTAATTATGCCATGAAGGTTACATCGCACATTGAAGAATATAGTCCTAGGTGGCTTGAAGAAGTTGCAATGCCAGACAGAATAGACACTTACCGGCAACTAAGAGAAAGAACAAGCATACCTTTGTCAGGCGCGGAACATGAATATACGAGATGGGGGTTTAAAAGGTTTGTTGACCAAGAAGCTTTGGATATATTACAGCCTGACATATATTGGGCAGGAGGGTTTTCAGAGACATTAAAAATAGCAAACTATGCATCTGTGCATGATCTTATAACAATACCTCATGGCCATTCATCAAAAGCAGGTATCAATTTTTCTGTCACACAATCTCCAATACATACGCCATATCAAGAATATTTAGAAAAATGGAATACAATTCATCAGTTTTTCCTTAAAAATCCTATTGTTCCTGATAATGGATATATTTACTTGCCTAAAGAAATTGGAATGGGCATGGAATATGATCAATCGAAAATTGAAAGCGAAAAAATAATTTAAGAAAAAGAGCGAGATCTTCTAAAACGAGAAGACCTTTTTTTAACTGTATAGTCCTTTTCAGATATACGATCAGGAAATATAAAGCTGTTTTCTTTTGGCTTCTTAGAAGCAGTAACCTTTTTTAAATTAGTTGATAATGATTTTCCTCTTTTAGGAATAATTCCTGAGTCTTTCTTTAAATAATATCCTGTAAAAGAGTTGCTGTTATAAGCAATGTTTTCTGGTGTCCCTTCAGCAATCAACTTTCCTCCTTCTGCCCCTGCACCGGGACCTAAATCAACTACCCAGTCTGCATTTTTTATAATATCTAGATGGTGCTCAATTAAAATAATGCTATTTTTATTTTCAACCAGCCTATGTAAGATTTTAATTAAAGAATTGCAGTCTTCAAAAGATAACCCTGTAGTTGGTTCGTCAAGAATAAACAAAGTCTTGCCAGTAGCTCTTTTAGACAAGTAAGTAGATAATTTAACTCTTTGTGCTTCACCACCACTCAATGTGGTGGCAGGCTGCCCAAGCTTAATATATCCTAATCCGACGTCATTTAAGGTATTCAATTTATTGAAAATTGATGGATAAGGAGAAAAAATTTCTAAAGCTTCAGACACAGTCAGATTTAAAACATCTGCTATAGAAAGACCTTTAAATTTTATTTCCAAAGCTTCTTTGTTATACCTATTTCCCTTGCATTCCTCACAAGGGACAGAAACATCAGGAAGAAACTGCATTTGTATTTCTTTGTAGCCAGCACCTTCACAATTTTCACACCTCCCACCTTTGACATTAAACGAAAACCTTCCTGGCTTATAACCCCTTGATCTTGCTTCCGGAACAGAAGAAAATAATTCTCTTATCGGCCCAAAAAGAGCAGTATACGTCGCCGGGTTAGACCTAGGAGTTCTTCCTATTGGGCTCTGGTCGATGTTTATAACTTTGTCTAAATTTTCAACTCCAGTTATTTCGCTGTGTTTACCAGGCAAATCTTTTGAGCCATAAATTTCTTTTGACAAACCTTTAAATAAAATTTCATTTACTAAAGTGCTTTTTCCTGAACCAGATGCACCTGTAACACATACAAGTGTTTGTAAAGGAAAAGAAACATTTACAGATTTTAAATTGTTTTCTTTAGCTCCTATGACATTTATTTCTTTGCCTGGCACTTTTTCTCTTCTCTTGGCAGGCGTTTCAATTTTTCTTTTTCCTGATAAATACATACCAGTAATTGAGTCTTTTGATTTCATTATATGGCTGATTTTGCCTTCACCCGTAATCAGGCCGCCATTGCTTCCTGCCAAAGGCCCCAAATCAATTATGTGGTCAGAAGATCTCATAATTGACTCATCGTGCTCAACTACTAATACAGTATTTCCAAGATTTCTTAACCCTTCTAGTGTTTTGATTAACCTGTCATTGTCAATTGGGTGGAGACCAATTGAAGGCTCATCACAAACATATAAGACTCCTGTTAAACCAGATCCGATTTGCGAAGCAAGCCTAATTCTTTGACCTTCACCACCACTAAGTGTTGATGTTGGTCTGTCCAAAGAAATATAACCAAGACCGACTTTGTTAAGAAATTTTAATCGTGACGATATTTCTTTAAATATCTGCGAACCAATTATTAAATCAGAAGCGCTTAAACTAATCCCCTCTTTTTTTGTTTGACAGTTATCAACCCATTGTTCGCACTCTTCAACTGACAACTGAGATACCTGATGAATATTTGAGTCTAAAATCTTTACTGATAAGGCGTCACTCTTTAATCTTTGCCCATTACAAGAAGAACAAGTTTTTTGATTCATGAAACTTTGGATATTTTCCCTTACAGAATTTGATTCTGATGTGTGATATCTCTTTTCAATAATATGAACTATACCATCATATTTTGTCATCCAAACTCTTTCTCTTCCCCTCTTAGAGAAATATTTTATAGGAATGATTTCGTCTCCAGCACCATAAAGAAGAATTTTTAAATATTCCTTATTAATATTTTTTACCTTTTCTTTAATTGAAAAATTATAGTGATCAGCAACTGAATGAATAAAATTGTATTCCCAAGCTAATTCACCGCTTTTTAGCGTCCATGGAACAATAGCACCATCAATTAGGCTCTTATTTTGGTCGGGAATAACTAAATTAGGGTCAACCTCCAATTTATAACCTAACCCTGAACAGCTTTTACATGCACCAAACGGCGTGTTAAATGAGAAGTTTCTTGGTTCCAATTCTTCAATGCTTTGATCACAGTCTCCACAAGATAAATTTTCAGATATTACGATATCATCTTCACCGGTTGAGCTAATTATAATTTTACCCGCACCTCTTTTTAAACATGTTTCCACTGAATCGTATAGCCGAGTTTTGTCCATGTCTTCTTTTACAATAAGCCTATCAACAACTATTTCAATGTTATGCCATTTATTTTTATTAAGAGAAATATCTTGATCAGTTTCATAGATTTCACCATCCACTCTTAACCTAACAAATCCATCTAATTTTATTTGTGAAATTATATTTTTATGTTCACCTTTCATATGTTTTATTATGGGAGATAAAAGCATAATTCTTTTTCCAGATTCAATTTTCATAATTCTTGAAACTATTCCATCTATTGATTGTTTTGAGACTGCTTTGCCACATTTCGGGCAATGTGGTTTTCCTATTCTTGAAAATAATAATCTTAGATAATCGTAAATTTCTGTAACTGTGCCAATGGTTGATCTAGGGTTTTTAGATACATTTTTTTGATCAATTGAAATTGCCGGACTTAAGCCTTCTATTGAATCAACATCAGGTTTTTCCATCCTACCTAAAAATTGTCTTGCATATGCTGAAAGAGACTCCATATACCTTCTTTGCCCTTCTGCGAAGATGGTATTAAATGCTAAAGAACTTTTTCCTGACCCTGATACACCTGTAATTACAACAAGCTTATTTTTAGGTATGTCGACACTGACATCTTTTAAATTATTTTCTCTGGCGCCTTTAACAATAATTTTTTCTTTAGAAGACATTTACAAAAACCTACTCGATTTTAATTGTACACCTAAAATATTTGAAATTGATTTCTTTAAACAATCACTTAATTTTTTTAGCAACACATCACTAACATCGAGCTTTGAAATGCCAACATAATCTCTTCTTTCAATCGATCTAAAAACAATTTGGTCTTCTACGGTAAACTTTATTAGTTCCTCGCTTGGTGATGCTTCTTTTAGACAATTTAAGCAATAAAAACCATTATTAAAATAAGAAAAATAATTACTTGATTTTTTAAGATTTCTTGAACAATTTAAGCAGTCAAATACCTGAAGCCCAAAGCCGGTACTTTTAAGAAGTTCGTATTCATAAACTAGGATGATTAGTTTATGATGAGATGTACTTGATAATTGATTGATCGTTTCAATTAATTTTTCCAGTTGAGATTTGCTATCAGAGATGTCTGTGAAAAATTTTTCACTTAATTCAACCAAATATTGTGATTGTAGTAAAAGATTATAATCTGACTTTATCTTTAAAAACGAATCAATTGATTGTATTTGAGATACTGAAGGAAGATTAGATTTAGAAGAGTAGTAAATTTCAACAAAGTTTACCGGCTCAATGTGGCCGGAAAGCCTTGAAGCAGGCTTTTTTGCACCTCGAGCGATAAAGTTTTGGACTCCTTTTTGTTCAGATAATAATGTGAAAATTATGTCTGAATCTTTATAATTTGTACATCTCGATATTAATCCTTTTGTGTAGCTCCCTTTTCCTTTCATTAATTCATATCTGTTCGATTTTCAAATGCATTTGAAAGTGTATTGAAGTCTGAAAATTCTAAATCTGTTCCTGAAGCTAAGCCTTTTGCAAGTTTAGTTATTTTAATATTTTTATAATTTTCTTTAATAAAATTCGACAAGTACATTGAAGTTGCCTCGCCTTCTAATGTAGGGTTAGTGGCTAATATAATCTCTTCTGGTGATTCGGTATTAATTCTATTTATTAGTGCATCAATTTTTAAATTTTCAGGACCGATACCGTTCATTGGTGATATTGATCCATGAAGAATATGATATGTTCCTGAATGTATGCCAGACATATCGATAGTAATTGCATCTACTATATTTTCAACAACACATATTGAAGGAGATTCTTTTTCATGGCAGAAATTACAAGTATTGATATTTTCTTCACTAGTAATAAAAAAGCAGCATTGGCAGTAACTTAAGTTTTTTTTAACATCTTTTAATGCTTCAGATAATTTTAATGTTTCATCAACACTTTGAGATAAAATATAAAAAGTTAGTCTTTGTGCTGTCTTTGGTCCAATTCCAGGAAGCGAAGAAAAAGCAATTATTAATTTTTGAATTTCTATTGGTAAAGACGATCTCCCTAAGGTCATAATTAAAATAGACCAGGAATCTTTATTCCGCCAGTGACTTTCTTCATTTTTTTCTGTGTAACCTTATCTGCCTTATTGGCTGCATCATTTACTGCATCTTTAATAAATTTCTCAAGAAGCGCTTTGTCTCCTTGTTCAAATAGCTTGTCTGAAACCTCAACCTCTTCAATAGACTTCCCGCCAATCATTTTTACTTTTATTCCGCCGGAAGACCCCTCGGTTTCCATTTTAGCAATTTCTTCTTGGGCTATCTTCATTTTTTCTTGCATCTTTTTAGCCTGTTTCATCATTGCGTTGTTAAACATTTTCACTCCTTAATCATTCTTCTTTATTTTAGCGCCCATTGAAATCGCGTGTTGGACGATTGGCGTTTTAACCAAAGGATTTTGTTCTTTAATTGAACTGTCCACTAATTCGTCAACAACCAGTTCAAGATTTTCATTATAAATAGTTTTTATAGAATCTAATACCTTTTGTTTTGTATCAAGATTAGAAATTTCATTTAAAAAATTTTGTTTGAGTGTATTACTTTTAAAAAGCAAATTTATTTTTCCACTTTCTATGTTTGGTGTCACTGAATGCAAAAGCGCACCAATAAAGTAATCTTTGCCTTTTACTCTATTTAATGATTTGCAAACTGATTTCCACTCAGAATTAATTAAATTGTTAGCTGGTATTTTTTTCTCATCATTTTGAATAATTGGTTTTTCTTTGTTTACAGAATTAACAGCAGGTTCATAATTAATATTTTTTTTCTCGGCTGGCTTGGCTGTTTTTTGGTCTTTTATAATATTTCCATTGTTAACTATTGGAACTTCCTTATTAATATTTTCCAATTTATTAGCACCCATTAATTCACAACATTCTATAAATGCTACTTCCAAACTTATTGGTGGAAACTCATTAGATTCAATTTTAGAATTTACTAATACTTTTGAAACACTATTTAATTGTTCAACACTAAAGTTTTTTGAAATCTCGGTCAAAGAATTTATAGTGCTTTCAGATTCTTCTAAAAGATTAGCGAGCCCGTTTTTTATATAAATCGTTCCTCTAAGGCACTTTAAGACTTGGTTTTTCAAATGCAACGGATCTGCCCCTGAGCCAGATTCTTCATTAACTATTTCCAAAACTCTGCCTGACTCTTTATTTAAAATTTTGTTCAAAAGTTCTATGCCAGTATTTATTCTTGTTAATCCTAGAAATTCAAAAATATCTTCATCTTCAACTGATTTATTTTTTAATGTGGAAATCTGTTGAAGAATATTTTCTGCATCCCTTAAGCTCCCAGATGAGTTCAGCGCAATAGCCTTACACGCATCTAAAGAAATATTAATTTGTTCTGAGTCAGAAATTAATTTCAAATGAGAACTCATTTGGTTTAGATTTATTCTATTAAAGTCAAACCTTTGGCATCGAGAAATTATCGTTTGAGGAATAGAAGATATTTCAGTAGTAGCTAAAATAATAATCACGTTTTCTGGCGGTTCTTCAAGAAGTTTTAGGAAAGCTTGTTGTGCGGGCCCTGTTAATCCGTGAGCTTCATCAATTATATACACTTTCTTTGTGCCTATATTTGGTGCAAATAAAGATTTTTCTTTGATATCTCTAATGTCATCAATACTTCTATTTGATGCAGCATCAATTTCAATCAGATCAATCATGCTTCCCTCATTTATTGATACACAAGGTTCGCAGAATTCTCTTTTACCAAGTGGCTGCAAACAACAATTGGGTAAAACATTACAGTTAACCGCTTTCGCTAATACTCTTGCCATAGTTGTCTTTCCTACGCCCCTAGGTCCGGTAAATAAGTAGGCATGACTGGTTTGGTTAAGCTTAATAGAGTTTGTAAGCGTTTTGGTCACATGTTCTTGGCCAACAACCTCATTGAAGGTTAGTGGTCTCCATTTTCGATATAAAACTTTTTCACTCATTTCTTAATTCTAACGATTTTTCAGCCTTTTTATAGTCTAACTTTAAATTTTTGATGATATCAATTGTTAATTTGTTTATTTTTATTCTAGATCTTTCATCATAATGATCATACCCTAAAAGATGTAAAATTCCATGAGCCAAAATAATATTCAACTCAAGGTTTTTTTCAGTTTTGTATAATTCTGAATGTTCAATAATTTTTTCAAATGAAATAAAAATATCACCCAAATAGTCATTGTTGTTGAAATTGTCTTCAATTTGGACATCTTCAACCCCTTCATTCCAATTTAATTTATTTGGGAATGATAAAACATCTGTTGCTTTATCTTCTCCTAGATATTTTCTATTCAAAGTTTTCAGTGTTTCAGAATTGGTAATTGAAATTGATAAAGAATCATTACAAAGCGAATTTGAACCAAATTTTATAGCTTGAGATGCACAAAGCTGCAACCCTTCTTTGTAAATATTTTCCTTAAATTCATCCTTTATGTCTATATGAATATTATTCTTCATCATCGATGTTGATTAAGTTTGTTATTTCTTCACGAATGACTTTATATTTTGATGAAAGCATCATTAAGTTTTTATTTGAATCAGCCAAATCTACTATTTGATGAACACATTTAGATAGTGAAAAATTTAAATTTATATTCCTTAAATCATTTACTTCAACATAAGATATTACTTCTATAAAGTTAGGTATAACAATTTCGGATAATTTATTCTTAATCTCAGTGTTCTTAATTTCATATGAAATCATTTGAGTTTGATTTAAAATTTCTCTCAAATCTTGTACGAAATCTTTATATCTTTTAGTATTAATTATCTCCATCAACAAATAATATAGAGGTATTTTTTAAATGAAAAGAGTTGGCTTCGTGTTCAAAATAAAAAAAGAAAGCATAGATGAATATAAAAAACATCATAAAAAAGTATGGCCAGAGATGCTTGAGGCGCTTAGAAAGCATGGCTGGAGAAACTATTCTATATTTTTAAAATCTGACGGAACACTTTTTGGGTATTTTGAGGCAGAAAAAAGTTTTGATGAATCATTAAAGGGTATGTCTGGTGAAGAAATTAACGAAAAATGGCAGTTATTCATGAAGCCTTATTTTGATAATATTAATGAAAATAATCCTGATGAAGCTATGATAGAGTTAGAAGAGGTATTTCATACAGACTAGTTAGGCAATATCAATATTTTTTGCTTCCAATGCATTTGTTTGAATAAACCTTCTTCTTGGCTCAACATCATCACCCATTAGTTTCCTAAACAAGTCATCAGCGGCAGTTGCATCTTCTGAGGTTACTTGAAGCAAAACTCTATTTTCTGGGTCCATTGTAGTCTCCCAAAGTTGATCAGCATTCATTTCACCCAATCCTTTATACCTTTGGATATTAACTCCACTATTTTCAGCATTACTTTCAAGGATTTCTGGAACCTCTTTCCAAGATATTTTTGAAGAAATTAATTCACTTCCCTTAAAAACATCAAAATTCTCTTCAGAAATAAATTCACCAATTTCTTTATAAATTTTTCTTAATCTATTTACTGTTGGATGTTCATATATGCTTTTTGAAACCTCATAACCTTCAATGTTGTGAGTTATTTCTAAAGTTTCAGTCTCGGTTTCTATAGAATCCTCCAAGGCTTCCTCCTCTGTTTCATAATTTAGAAGGTCATCAAATGATGCTTGAGGCTGTGAGGGGGATGAGGATGATTCTGGCTTAGAGTAGAATTCTAAGTTTGAATATTCTGGATCAGAAATAAGCTTTTCAATTACAACAGATGGAATTTCTAATGATTCAAGACCTTTGAAGCTGTCAAGGTAATCTTTAATATTTGATGAAAAAATTCCTAATTCACCTTTTTCAATTTTTTTATCAGGCGACTGAGAACTTACAATTTTTATTTTGCCAAATATTTTCTCTGCAAGCCATGCATCTTTTTCTGTCTCTGAGTAAAGCCATTGAGAAGATTTTCCTTTATTTCCTTTATATAGTGGAGGCTGAGCAATAAATAAATTTCCATCACCAATCAATTGAGGCATATTTCTGTAAAAGAAAGTTAATAACAGCGTCCTTATGTGAGCTCCATCTACATCAGCATCAGTCATAATAACAATCTTATGATATCTAAGCTTAGTTGCATCATAATCTTCAACACCTATTCCTGTGCCAGTAGCTGTTATAAGAGCAGCAATTTCAGCGTGCCCCAACATTTTGTCAGGACGAGCCTTTTCAACATTAAGAATTTTTCCTCGAAGAGGTAAAATAGCCTGAAAATTCCTATCTCTTCCCTGCTTTGCTGAGCCACCAGCTGAATCACCCTCAACGAGAAATAATTCACTTTTTGCTGGATCTTTTTCAGAGCAATCAGCAAGCTTGCCTGGTAAAGCTCCGCCTTCCATTGCATTCTTTCTAATTACCAAATCCCTTGCTTTTTTTGCAGCTTCTCTTGCCCTTGCAGCGGTAGAAGCTTTTTCAAGTATAGTTTTTGCATCATTTGGATTGTCTTCTAGATATTCTGTAAGCTGCTGAGTCATTAAAGAAGTTACAGCAGACTCTATTTCAGGGTTACCAAGCTTAGCTTTAGTTTGTCCTTCAAACTGAGGCTCCCCAAGTTTTACACTAATTACTGCCATAAGCCCTTCTCGAACATCTTCACCTGAAACATCTTTTAGGTCATCTTTTAATATTCCGTTTTTCTTTCCATAATTATTAATTGCTCTTGTCAAGGAGCGCCTAAAACCAGTTAAATGTGTCCCGCCTTCAGGAGTAACAATACAATTTGCAAATGATAAAACGTTCTCTTGAAAAGTTTCATTATACTGGAAAGCAATATCGACAATCACAGGAGTCTCGACTTTTGATTTTGCATCATCAGGAGAAAGTTTTCCATTAATTGAGGCAATGTTTGCATGTATTGGGTTTCTAGATCTATTTAAGCTTCTAACAAAGCTTTGAACCCCACCAGTAAACATGTAAGTTATTTGATTATTAGGCCATAGATCTTGATGATAATCACTTCTAAATCTAATTGTTAATCCTGGATTAAGATAAGCCATTTCTTTAAATCTAGTTGTAATATTTTTATAGCTATAATCAATAGTTTTAAAAATTTCTATATCTGGCATAAATGTAATAGTTGTTCCGGTTTCATTCTTTATAGAGGCATCTAAAGGAGTTTTTTCAATTTCAGTAATAATTTTGCCTCTTGAATATTTTTGTTCATGTAAAAAACCATCTCTTTTGACAGAAACGGTTAAGCTTTCAGATAAAGCATTTACTACTGAAGCCCCAACCCCGTGTAAGCCTCCTGACACCTGATAAGATTTACTCTCAAATTTTCCACCTGCATGCAATGTGGTCATTACAATTTCAAGCGCAGATTTTCCCGTGCCTTTTTTAACGTCTACAGGAATGCCTCTTCCATTATCTGAAACAGTTACAGAGCCATCAGCATTAAGGACAATTTCAACTGTGTCACAAAAACCAGCCATTGATTCATCTACACTGTTATCAACTATTTCGTGGATAAGGTGCTGAACACCTTCCAGGCCAGTGGTACCAATGTACATACCTGGCCTTTTTCGGACAGCCTCTAGTCCTTTAAGTACCGTTATCTCTTCAGATGTGTATTTTGAATTGGCCATAGATTAAAAAAAAATTATTTATACCTTTATATTTTTTCATTATTATAATATTATCCCAAGTATAGTTCCTTCTAATAAGCATCACTATTTAAGGAAAAATGATACCGAGAGAGAAACATATTTTAATGCTTCAAAGAATGATGAGAATCAGGTTCTTTGAAAATAAACTAATTGAATGCCAAAAGGCTGGTGAAATTGTTGGCGCCCTTCATACCTATACTGGCGAAGAAGGTGTAGCTGTTGGTGCATGTGTGGCACTGAATGATGATGATTATATTGCAGGAAACCACAGGTCTCACGGCCACCCTATTGCAAAAGGTGGTGACATTAATAAGGCCATGGCAGAAATATTTGGAAAAGAAGATGGCTATTGCAAAGGAAAAGGCGGGTCAATGCATTTAGCTGATTTTTCAATTGGAATTTTAGGGGAATCTGGAATAGTTGCATCATCAGTTCCCGTTGCAACTGGAGCGGCGTTAACATCTAAATTGCAAAAAAAAGATTTTGTGTCCCTTGTATTTTTTGGCGACGGTGCTTCTAATCAAGGCGCATGTCATGAATCAATGAACCTTGCTGCGCTATGGAAATTACCTGTTATATTTGTCTGCGAAAATAATCAGTTTGCTGTGACTACATCTTATAAGGACTCTGTTTCAGTAGACCATGTTTCAGATAGAGCTTCAGCTTACGGGATTCCAGGAGTCTTAGTTGATGGGCAGGATGTTGTGGCAATGTATGAAGCGACTGAACAGGCTGTTATAAGAGCAAGGTCTGGCGAAGGCCCTACACTAATTGAAGGCTTGACTTATAGATATGAAGACCATTCTCTTGGACTAGCAAATGTGAGGAGAGATGGAAACTATAGAACAGATGAAGAACTAAATGATTGGTTGAATAGGGACCCAATTGAGATTCATAAAAAATTTTTATTGAGTCAAAAATTTGCAACTAAAGAAGAGATCGACAAAATGGAAAATGATGAAATTATTGCTGTAGATGAAGCTCTTGAATTCGCAAGAAAAAGTCCATATCCAGACGCAAAACAATTATTTGATGATTTATACACTGACCCTATAAATTTTGCCTAAAAGGAGTTCCAAATGAAAAACCTGATGCAAGTTGAAGCAATTAATGAAGCAATTCATGAAGAAATGGAAAAGGACGAAGCAGTCTACTATATGGGTGAGGATGTACGAGCATCTATTTATGGGGCTTCAAAAGATTTATTCAATAAATATGGTGAAAATAGAGTTTTAGACACACCGTTATCTGAAAATGGATTTATTGGAGCAGCAGTAGGCTCAAGCCTTGTCGGAATGAGGCCAGTTGTTGAAACATTAACAAGTTTTATGTGGGTTGCTATGGATCAATTAGTTAGTCAGCTTGCCAAAATGAAATATATGTTTGGTGGCCAAGCATCATTACCAGTAACAATTAAGGCAGACATGTATTATAACGGAAGTATGGCCGCACATCATTCTGATCGAAGTTATCCTTTCTTTATGAATATGCCTGGTATAAAAGTTATAGTCCCTACTTTCCCAGAAGATGCAAAAGGTCTTATGAAAACTGCAATTAGAGACAACGATCCTTGTATAGTATTTGTTGATGGAAATTTAGGAGGATTAAAAGGAGATGTTCCTGAAAATAGTGAAATTGAAAATGGAGAACTTTTAATTCCTTTTGGAAAGGCCAGGGTCGTTAAAGAAGGGACTGACTGTACTGTTGTTGGAATAGTAAATAGCAATGTGCACGCTTTGAGTGCTTCTGAAAAATTAGAAAAAGAAGGGATATCAATTGAGATAATTGACCCAAGAACATTAGTCCCTTTTGATAAAGAAACTATTTTAAAATCTGTAGAAAAGACCGGAAGGCTTGTTGTTGTTGATCCAGCTCATAAAGTATGTAGTGCTGCAAGCGAGATTATATCTGTGGTGACTGAGGAAGGTTTTTGGAATCTTCAGGCCCCCCCAGTAAAAGTTGCATCAGAACAAGTTCACATTCCTTTTTCTCCTGCTTTGGAGCCACTTATTTATCCTACTGAAGAAAAAATTATTGAAGCTGTCAAAAAGACTTTGGAGTAAGAATTATGGCGACAAACATATTTTTACCACAATGGGGAATGGGTATGCAGGAAGCCACAATAATTAAGTGGTTAAAAAAAGAGGGTGATGCAGTAAAAAAAGGAGAGCCTCTGGTAGAAGTAGAGTCTTCAAAAGTAAATGCTGAAGTTGAATCATCCGTCGATGGTTACTTAATTAAAATAAGTGCTGATGAAGGTCAGGTCATAAAAGTTGGAGCCATTATTGCATATGTCGGAAATAAGGACGAAAGTATTGACGTAGAAGAAAATGCATTAAACGAAGAAAAGTCTTCGCCTATAGAGAATAGTGCTCCAAAAACTGAAAAATTAAAAGTTCAGGTGACACCAATAGCTAGAAGAGTGGCTAAAGAATTAAAAGTAGAACTTGAAAATGTTACCGGAACAGGCCCAAACGGAAGAATAACTGAAGATGATGTAAGAGGTTATGCTAAAAATGGTGCAACAAAGGAAGATTCTAATTTAATTTCTGGAATGAGAAAAGTGATTGCTTCAAGAATGACCCAAAGCAATTTAATCCCTTCTGTAACCCTAACATCCAAAGTTAATATAACAAATTCTATTAGTTTCCAATCAAACCTTTTAAAGGAATGGCGAAAAGAAAAAATAAGGCCAACTTTTCAAGATCTAATTGTGAAGGCGACATCTCTTGCACTTATAGAGCATAAGACTTTTAATTCACATTTTATTGAAAATGAAATAATAGGTTCTGAGGAAGTTAATATAGGTGTTGCTTATGCCATAAAAGATGGCTTAGTTGTTCCTGTTGTCAAAGGTGCACAAGATAAATCATTATTGGATATAGCAAAAGATATAAGAGAATTTAGTAAAAAAGAAAAGGCAGGGTTTTCTCAAGAAGACATATCAGGGAGCACTTTTTCAATAACGAGCTTAAACTCAACAGCTATCGACAGTTTTAATCCGCTTATTAATCCGCCTGAAGTAGCAATTCTTGGGATTGGAAGAACTTCTGAAGAAACATCATTTCTCTCGGGAGAAGCAGTTACGAGAAAAATTTGCTACTTTAACCTTTCTTTCGATCACAGAGTGGTGGACGGTTTTCCTGCTGCAAAATTTCTTGAGTCGATAATAAATAATATTCAAAACCCTGAATCGCTTGATAAAAAATAATAAATCAGTAGGAATTATAGTTAATCCTAATTCCGGAAAAGATATTAGACGGCTTGTTTCAAGTGCATTTGTTGTTCCACAACAATATAAATCTAATGAGTTGCTTAAGATTTATGAAGGCCTAGCAAAATATGGTGTTAATAAAGTATATGTAATGCCTGATTTTAGTGATGTCTCAAGAAAAGCTAGAGAAAATTATTCGAAGTTAATTGACACTGTTGTTCTAAAGACAAGAAATTTAGATGAAGAAAGCACAACTATAGATTCTGTAAAAAAAATGAATGATCTTGACCTCAAGTGTGTGATTATTTTTGGGGGCGACGGAACATCAAGGCTAGTTTCAAATTATTTGAAAGATGTACCTATATTGGCTATTTCAACAGGAACAAATAATCTCTTTCCAGAAAATATTGATGGAACTATAGCGGGAATTGCGGTAGGAAAATTTTTAAATATTGCTAATGAGGAAAAGTTTAGTTACAAATCAAAGAAGCTAGATATATTTTTTGATAAAGATTATGTAGATAGCGCATTAGTTGATGTAGTTGCAACAGATATTCCTTATATTGGTGCAAGAGCAGTATGGAACATGGGGTCTGTTTCGGAGGTAATTGTTAATAAGGTTAAGCCCACAGGGATAGGTTTTTCATCAATAGGGTTCAATTTAGCAAAAAATTTAAAATCAGATGAATCAATATACGTAAAAATATCAAAAAATAAAAGAAAATCTAATTTAAGGATACATTCTCCAATAGCACCTGGAAGAATAGAAGAAATATTTGTTGATAATTGGAAATTATTTAAAAAAAATGAAATTATTAGAATCCAAACCAATAAAGGTACATTAGCTTTAGATGGGGAGAGAAGGCTTGAGTTTGATTATCTAAAAAAGCCGAATATTAAAATAAATAACGATGGACCAACATGTCTTAATATAAAGGAGATATTATCAAAATAGAGGCAGAAATATGTTTTAACTCAGTTACTAAAGCAGGTAAAGAATTATTAAATTTTCAAAAGGAAAACGATTTTAAAAATCTTGAGAAATGGAATAAATTTGAAGCAGGCCTGGTTACTCAAGCTGATTTAAAATCTGATGAAATAATAAAAGAAATTATAAAAGCCTACTCAAGCCATAATATTCTTTCTGAGGAATCAAGAAATGAATTTATGATGTCGAAAGAATTTTTTTGCATAGACCCATTGTGCGGAACAGTCCCATATAGTAACAATCTTACTTCATGGGGTTTAACTGTATCTTTTTTTTCTGGAAATAAATCTGTAGGTGCTATTGGATGCCCCGGCATTAATGAATATATATATTGTGACCAAGAAAATGTTTATCATAATGGTGAAATTTATAAACCAGATATAAGTTTTCCTGAAATGATTGATATGACTCTTTGCTTAGAAATTGAACAAGGAAAAAATTGGTCAAATCTTTTTAAAAAAGAATTAGATTGGGTTAATAACTTTTCTTATATCAATTCTTTTGCCTCAGCAGTATATCCAGGTCTACAAATAATAAAAGGCAATTTGCCAATAATGGCAATTTATAAAATTTCCTTAGAGCATGTTGGTGGATTAATGGCAATTGGTGAAAAATTAGGACTCAAATCAACCGATAGTTTTGGAAATAATTTAAATCCTGATAGTTTAATTAATAATGTGCCTGATTGGTTTATTTTTGGGTGGCCAGAAGCACACGAAAACTTAATAAATAAAATTAATAAATAAAGGAGAAAAATGTATAAAGTTAATCATATTCATATAAAAAGTAAAGATCCAGAAAAGGATGCAAATTGGTTTGTAAATGCATTTAACTTTGAGATAACCAGTGATGAGGTAAGGTCTGTTGGGGACAGGTTTATTATGTGCCAAAGCGAAGATGGGTTTAGGGTAAATATTTCTGGAGAAAGAACTAATGAAAAACTTGGCCCAAGTGATGCAGATCCACATTATGGATTAGAACACTTTGGCTTAGACTCTAATAACTTAGAAGAAGATATTTCAAGGCTTGAATCTTTAGGTGCAACTTTGGCAGAAGGGCCAATGGAAATGCCAGGAATTAGAATAGTATTTTTAAAAACGCCCGGTGATGTAAGAGTTGAGTTAATAGAAAAAAAAGACTAAAGATTTTCTATGGACTGAAGTAAAGCATTAATGTAACCATAACAATATGAAAATGCTGTCATCTTAGGGTCTTTTGCGTTAATTTGTGGAACATGATCAGGCATTAGCATATATTTGTAGTTTACTTCTTTGTAAACTTTTATTGCTTCATACATATTTATTGACCCTTCATCAGGAAAAACTTCTGTAAAACTTAATTTATTTCCTTTAATATTTCTGAAATGAACATTAAAAATTTTTTCTTTATTTCCGAAATATCTAATAACATCAAAAATTTCTTCACCAGGATTATCCATCATTTCAGTAATTGTTCCTTGGCAAAAATTTAAACCGTGATACTTATTTTCTCTTATTGAGACAAATTTCTTTAAGCCTTCAACAGTGCCTAAAACTCTTGTTACGCCTTTATAGCCTGGAGGGGTATATGGGTCATGAGGATGACAGGCCAGCCTCACCTTATTTTCTTCTGCAACAGGCACAACCTTTTCTAAAAAGTAATCAATCCGTTCCCAAAAAATTTCTTCTGAAACTTTTCCAGCATACGTATCGGGAGCATTATGATCAGCTTTATCCCATCTAAAAGTCGATAATTTAGCTCCACCTCTACCAAATTCACTTTGAGTTCTTGGTATTCCAATAATGTTGAGATTGTATTTTACTGCTGGAATCCCTGCATCTGAGCACATTGAAATAATTTCGCAAATTCTTTCTATTTCATAGTCTCTTTCTGGGCTTGTACCAGTAAGTATGTTGTAAAATTCACCGTTTTTAACTCTTGTGTCTATATCTGCAGAGCTTAAAGGCAGCTGAACCATATCAAGCTTCAAGCCAAATGATTCAACTTTTTCACGATATTGAATAAGATTTTCTACTGTCCATTTTTGATGTTGGACATCTGGAAATCCATTAATATTATTTACTCCAAGCTGCTTAAATGTTTCATAGTCTGCATCTGTTCTTGCAGCAAACTGAGTACCTAAATACATTAAGCCGACCTCTCAACATATATTGTTTTGGTTTGTGTGAAAAATTCTACCGCTGATTTTCCTTGTTCTCTTGCTCCTGAAGAAGATTCTTTCATTCCCCCAAAAGGAACTTGAGGCTCAACTCCAGCTGTTTCACCATTAATTTTTACAATACCTGCATCAATATTATTTGCAAACTCCATAGCCAAATTTAAATTTGAAGTAAATATTCCCGCGCTTAAACCATAAGATGTGTCGTTAGCTATTTTTATAGATTGATCATAATCTTCAGAATCAATAATCCCTAAAACCGGGCCAAAAATTTCTTCAGTAGCGATTAAAGATTTAGGATCTACGTTATCAAAAAGAGTAGGTTGTACGTAATTTCCTTTTTCATAATCATTATCTTTTAATATTTCACCTCCAAAAATTAATCTGGACCCTTCATTAACTCCCGCCTTTATTTTTTCTGAAATATTCGAAAGAGATTTTTTATCTATTACTGGAACAACAACATTCTCCGAGTCCATACCGTCTCCAACTTTTAAATCTTTAAACTTGTTTAATAAAATTTCAGTAAAATCTTTTTTTATTTCTTTTAAAACAATTGCTCTTGAAGTAGCTGTACATTTTTGACCAGAGTACTTCATTGCACCAGATAATGTTATCTCAGCAGCTTGCTCTAAATTTGCATCAGGCATAACAATGATAGGATTTTTTCCACCCATTTCTAGTTGATATTTCATTCCATTCTTTGCACATTTCACAGCAATACTTTGACCAATATACGTTGACCCTGTAAAACTTAATGCTGATGTGTAAGGGTGATCAATTATCGAGTCTCCTAATTCAGAGCCAGAACCTGTAACTAAATTATAAACCCCTCCTGGAAGGCCAGATGCTTCCCACATTTCGGCAATCATTTTGCCAAGTAATGGTGTTGATGATGCTGGTTTATGGACAATTGTGTTTCCAAAAACTATAGCTGGTGCCATTTTCCAAATCGGAATAGCAAGTGGAAAATTCCAAGGAGTAATGAGCCCTACTACGCCAATTGGAACCTTCGTAGTGTAAAGAAGTATATTTGGATTTACTGAGGGAACAACATCACCCATTGGGTCAGACCCTTGGGCAGCATAATATTTTAGTAATGCTATTGATCTGCCAACTTCACCATGTGCTTCTAATATAGATTTTCCACACTCCTTGGTAATTGCCTCTGCGTATTTAGATGAGTTTTGTTCTAACCAAGATGAAGCCTTATAAAGATATTCACCTCGTACTATCTGAGATGTTTTTTTCCAACTTTGAAAACCGTCGTACGCACTATTTATTGCTATGTTAGCGTCTTGTGCATTTGAGCTTGCAAACAATCCTAAAATTTCATCATTATTTGCTGGGCTTGTGCTTTCAAAGTACTTTTCTGTTACTGGATCAACCCATTTGTTGTTAATAAAGTTTTTATATTTTTCGTTCATTTTAAATTCTTAACTCATCTAGTTGTTTTGTATGTTAACAGTATTATTTTATGCAATTTTAAAATTTTTAAAAGTTATAAAAAATTGAAATAAATATATTTGATAATCTTATTATAACCAGATAGTTTTTTCTTCAAATGAAGCTCTTGGTTTTGCAGATAACTTGTTTTTTGCTTTCACATAACCCATATAAAGGCAACCAACAGGAGTAGATGTTTCTTCTACTTTAAGCTTTGAACATAATCCTTCTATCTTGCATGGCTTTCCAGTAGACCAATGAATTCCAATTCCTTTTGACCAGGCATATAATGACATGTTTTGAACCGAAATTGATGTAGATGCATAATTCTCAAGTGTCTCTTCTTTATTTCTTCCTTTTTTTGAAAATACGTAAACAATATAGGGACATTTTTCAAAATCTTCTTTCGATTTAAGTGCAGATTGAGATGTTGTTTTTTTGCTGGAGTTCTTAGAATTTTTTAAAACATAATTTCTTATATCTTTGGCAATTTTTTTTCTTGTGGATGAATTCTTTTCTATTGGCACAAATGTCCATGGCTCTGTCATTCTATGATTTGGAGACCATATCCCCATTTCAAGTATTTTTGAAATATTTTTCTTAGAAATTCTTTTTGAAAGAAAATTTTTTGTATCTCTTCTGCTTTTTATTAAATTTTCGACATTTAAATAATTATTCATAGCTTTAGTCTCTATTTTTTTAAATCAAGTATATAATGTTTTTCTAAGGAATTATGACACACAATCTGCCACATGGAAAAAATTTAGGTTCAACCAATCCAAATATGGTTGGCTATACATCTTCTGTTGTAACTAATCATTGGTTGGCTTCAATGGTTGGTAGGGACATTTTGAATAAAGGTGGAAATGCATTTGATGCAGCTTGTGCAGTGAGTTTTATGCTAGGAGTAGTTGAACCTCAAATGTCTGGAATTGGTGGCGATGGATTCATAATGATGTTTGATAAATCTACAGAAAAAGTATCTATAATAAATGCTACAGGACCTGCCCCAGAACTTTCCAATCAAATAAAGGATTTTATAAATTATAAAAGTATAAAATCATCTTCTGTGCCAGGACTTGTTAGTGGGGTAATAAAGATGCATGATGCTAAAGGCAGCATACCTTTAAATGAATGTTTAAAACCGGCTATAATTGCAGCCTCTGAAGGTGTTCCATTGAGCGAGGATCAGAGTTATTCTCTTAAAATTGAATCTGAAATGAATAGGTTCGATTCATCTATGAAAATATGGGGAAAAAACAATAAGCTTAAGACATTTGGTGAAAAAATCATTAACGAAGATCTCGCAAAAACACTTTCTTTAATTGCAAATAATGGATCTGACGCATTTTATAATGGAAAGATTGCTGAAAGAATTGTCAATTATTCTAATTCAAAAGGCGGGTATATTACTAAAAAGGATTTAGAAAATTTTAATGCAGAAATTGTTGAACCAATTAGTACTAATTACAGAGGATATAAAGTTTACGAATCCCCTCCTAATTCCAGCGGAGTAACATTATTGCAGCAATTAAATATAATTGAAAATTTTGATCCTTCGGTACTAAAACCTGGTAGTTACACTGCAATACATGCTATGGCCGAAGCAAAGAGATTAGCATTTTATGATAGAGAAAAATATCTAGCTGACCCCAAATATGTTGACATTCCTGTTGATAAGCTTTTAAGCAAAGATTATGCTTTTTCGCAATTTAAAAGAATGAGTTTAAATAAAAGAATTGATGACATTGAACTTGATATCGATTATTCACCCGATAAGGTTGGAGACACAACTTATTTTTGTATTCTGGATAGCTCTGGAAATGCAGTGTCCCAGCTGCAAAGTATTCAAACGCAATGGGGTTCTGGGGATGTAGTTGAAGGGACTGGCATACTCATGAATAACAGAATGACTTATTGGCATCTTGATAAAAATCATGTAAATAATTTAGTGCCAGGCAAAAGGGTGAGACACACTATGAATCCCGTTATGGTTTTTGAAGAAGATGGTGTTAAAGAAAGCCTTAGGCTTATTTGTGGGACTCCAGGAGCAGATACTCAAGTCCAAACTAACATGCAAACAATATCATCTTTCATAGATTTTAATTTTAAAGTTGGTGAATCAGTAAGCATGCCAAGATGGACTCATTATCAAAACCTAACTGAATCAACAATTCCACATAGTATAAAAACTCACATTAATATAGAAGAAAGATTTGGAGCTGATGTCCAAAAAAAATTAGAGTTGCTTGGTCATAACGTTGAAATGTGTGGAGCGTGGGAAGGAAAAGGAAGCGAAGGCATGATTAGTTTGGATAAAAAAGGATTAATTGGTGCAGCTGTAGACCCAAGAAGAGATGGACAGGCTTTAGTTTGGTAAAAGTTTTTACAATTATTTTTATATCTATTTTAATAATTTCATGTGGCCCAAGTGACGAAGAAATTGAATTGAAAATTAATGAAGAGTTTGACAAATTAATTAAGTCTTATCCAACCCCAACCCCAGCTCCAGCTCCAACCCCTATTCCAACCCCAACTCCAATGGCTTACCCAACACCAGCTCCAACCCCAACCCCAGCCCCAGTTCCAACTCCAGCCCCAGCCCCAACCCCAATAGCACTTATTGATATTGAAGAAGATATAAAAAAGTTATTAGATAATCCTTACGCTACTCCTTCTCCAAAAAATATAGGAATGGATGTAAACGATTTATATGAAAAATATAGAAAATCAGTTGTAAAAATTGAACACGGAAACAGCGTAGGAACTGGTTGGGCAATTTCAAAAGACTACTTGGTAACAAATGAACATGTTATTTCTGGATCTGGAAACCAAGTAAAAGTCTATGTTCCTTCTAATGATGGTTCAATAACTCCAAAGACCGGCCTAGTAAAATCTTGGGACACCGATTTAGATTTAGCATTAGTTAAATGCGAAAATCATGGAGCAATACCTTTAAAAACGAAAACTACCACTTCATCAGATAATGGAACAGCAATTTTTCAGATAGGATATTCTACTGGAGTAGCAAATTATCCTGCAGTTAGACACGGAGTTATAGTTTCAATTTTTAATCAGCTTGGAAATTCAGCTCAGTACGGAAATTCAAAAAAATACCAAATATTAGAGGGGCCCACTTATTCTGATGACTTAATGCCAATAATTGTTGTAAATACTGGTGCAGACCCTGGTGACAGTGGGGGCCCAATCATTGATTATGAAGGCAATGTGCTGGGAGTAATTTTTGCTCAAGTTCAATCTGTGGGTGGCAGTCGAGTTATTGGACAACAATTAGCAGTTGGTTCAAGCAAGCTCGACACTATGTGGTCAAATTGTACTGGAGTCGGTGGAGCTTGCGACTAAAAAATTTTTATAGATTTTAATTTGATATAGAATAAATATATGACAATTAATAATACCGAAAAAAATCTTGATAAAAATTTTGGGGATTATGGCGGAAGCTTTGTGCCTGAAACTCTTATGCCAGCTTTAAGTGAGCTTGAAGAGTCATTCAAAAAGTTTATACAAGACGAAGAATTTAATACTGAATTAAAAATCTTGCAAAGAGACTTTGTCGGGAGACCAACGCCTCTCTATTTCGCAGAAAACCTAACAAATAAATACGGCAAAGCAAATATATATCTTAAAAGAGAGGATTTGGCTCATACAGGAGCGCACAAAATTAATAATGCCTTAGGACAAGGTCTAATAGCAAAAAGACTCGGAAAAAAAAGGATAATAGCAGAAACTGGTGCTGGTCAACACGGTGTAGCTACGGCAACAGCATGCGCTTTATTAGGCCTTGAATGTGTAATTTATATGGGAGAAGAAGATATAAAAAGGCAAGCGCCAAATGTTTATAGAATTGAACTTTTAGGTGCAAAAGTAGAGCCAGTAACAAGTGGCAGTAAAACATTAAAAGACGCAGTAAATGAGTCTATAAGAGACTGGGTAACAAATGTTGAAAATACAATGTATATTATTGGAAGCGCAGTTGGTCCATACCCATACCCATCAATAGTTAAGTATTTCCAAAAAATAATTGGGGATGAGACAAGAAATCAAATGATCCAACAGTATGGAAGTCTGCCAGATTATGTTCTTGCATGTGTAGGTGGTGGCAGTAATGCAATTGGAATTTTTTCAGGATTTTTTGAAGATAAATCAGTAAAATTAATAGGTGTTGAGGCAGCAGGAAATGGAGTTGATTCAGGTGAGCATGCTGCAACAATGTCTAAAGGAACCCCAGGAGTGCTTCATGGTTCTTATTCATATCTCTTACAAGATGATAAAGGGCAAGTTAACGAAGCACATTCTATATCCGCAGGACTTGATTATCCAGGCGTTGGCCCTGAACACAGTTACTTAAAAGATTCTGGAAGAGCTGAATACTTTTCAGCAACTGATGAAGAGGCTCTATATGGATTCGATTTACTCAGCGTAACCGAAGGGATTATACCCGCACTTGAACCAGCTCACACAATTGGTTTTTTGGATAAATTTATTAATAAAACAAAGAAGGGTGAGAAATTAGTTTTGATGGTTAGCGGAAGAGGGGATAAAGATTTAGATACAGTCTATAAAGCTAAAAAAAATAAATAATTTTTTAGTCAATTAATTTGTTATGTTTAGATATATTTTTAATAGAGCCAAAAATCAATGGAAATTATTATCACTACTTTGGATTTCATTTCTAATCGCAAATACTTTTATCATTTCTGGACCAACATACTTAGGCTGGGTAAAGGCGAGGATATATGAAGAGGGTTTAAATCAAACCCCCCCCACAACAAGAAATATAAGTCTAACTACTGGCAGCCAGCCACTTATAAAAGATTCATTTGATGAAAATAATTCAATTATTAATAATCTTGCTAATGAAAATTTATCAGAACTATTTATAGAGCAATCTTCTGTAATACAGTCTACAGAATATTTTTGGGGCAAGGAGACGCCGAACAATAATAGGACAGCTTCAAAATTAAAATTTGTTTCCATGGATAAAGAAGAAAATTTTGTAGACTCAAAAGATAAATTAAACGAATTGCCTGAAAATTATATAGGAGTAACGGGCCCCAAAAAAAGATTAGATCAGCTTGGGCTTAAAATTGGAGACAGGATAGTTGCAAATTCAATAAAAGGTTCAAAAAACCTTGACGCTGGCCTAAATGAAACTAAAAAAAACTTAAAGAGTTTTATTAAGGAATATGAAGCTCAAGGATTCTCCAAAGAAGACCTATTTAAAGACTCTAGTGACGAAACAATTTTACAAATTCAGCAGGGAATGTCATTCTTTGAAATTTTAAATGTTGAGCAACTAGATAAATTTCTTGATGGTAAAGAAGAAAAAATAGAAAACAAAAATTTAGAATTAATTATAGAAGGTTACTTCGAAGAAATTGATCAAAATGAACTGTTTGGTTACTATGAAGAGCTATTTTTACCTCCCTCACCATGCATGACTTGTCAGTTACCACTTGTGTTGGCAATGAATCAAAATGATTACTTTGAATATTTGGAACCACTCACCAAAGGGTTGCCTGTAAGGGCTTGGTGGTATTTAGATATTGATCATAAAAAATTAACAGAAAATATTAGAACAAATTATTTGAGCAAAATAAATAATTTCGAAAATAATATGCTAATTTCTTTCCCTCAGGCAGTTGTCCTGACACAACTAGATAGAATTACTGAGAACACCATTAAAGAAATGAACTTTGTCAGGGCACCGGTTTTAATTATTTTTTCTTTGTTAGGAATATTTAGCTCAACATTACTAATAATGTTTTCATACTTAATTAATCAGGAGAGAAGAGAAGAAATTAATTATCTTTTTCTTAGAGGTGTTTCAAAATTTGGAGTAGTAAAATACTTTTTTTACGAATGGTTATTTTTGGGAATTCCAGTGATGATTATTGCCCCTTTCATAAGTAATTTAACAATCCTTTTGGTAGTAAAGGAGTATTTAAAAATTGATCCAAAAGGAATTGATATATTTTATATAAATATTAATTCTGCATTAATTTCATTTGGTTTTCTAATTATTGCTAGCTTTTTTAGTTTTATATTTTATGTCTCATTAAATAATCAATTAGTAAATTCAAAAAGACTATCTATGGTTGTTTCAAAGATTAGGACTAATGTTTTTACTAAATATTTTTTAGATATTTTTTTGGGCATAGGAGCTATTCTTATTTTCTTTGAATTAAGGATGAGGGTTATAAGCTCAATTGGAGAAAATTCGTCTTTAAGTCAATATACTTTTCTTCTTATACCTTCTGCGCTAATGATTTTTCTTGCAATGCTATTTATAAGAATTCTGCCAATATTGTTTGGGCTTTTGGGTATTTTTGGAAGAGTTGCTTTTACCCCAATATATTTGAGTTCAAAAAAATTATCTAAGAACTCAGGTTGGTACATGTGGTTTTTCCTAATAATTTCCTTAGGAATTGCTTCTTTTATAGTTATTTCAAGCTTGCAAGGCTCTTTAGAAAAAAGTAAGAAAGATAAATCTTCATTCATTACAATGAGTGATTTTAGAATCTCCGAAAGCAGCCCATTTGGGATTGAAGATGAATATATTGAAGGTTTAAATCTCCAAATAGGAGTTAACAAGGTAGGGAAAATGAATAGCCTAACTGGCAATATTGGTACAACAGGATCTGGTACAGAATCACAATTGTTAGGCGTAGATAAAAATTTAATAGATATAACTTGGTCAAGAGACGATTTTTTTAATGAAAATAAAAGCATAGTTTTTTCTGGATGGACCAATGAAGAATACAGCCCAGGTATATTAATTGAGGAAGAGATATCTAAAATTAATATTAAGAATTATGCTAATAAAGATTTAGAAGATTCATTTTTGTGGGTGGTTGTTAAAGGTTCTGATTCAAGAATTACTGCCGTAAGTCTTGGTCAGATTGAGTCAAAAAAGTGGACGATAAATTCAGTGGAATTAAAAAATATTAAATACCCTGCAAGACTAATTGCTGTTGAAGTTTATGAGCCTTCCAGCGAAGATAATTCAAAACCTTTTGAGCTTAATTTAAGCTCAATAGAATTGATAAACTCTAATAATAATTTGGTAAAAACTATACCATTTGATAGATCATTAAATTGGACAGAACTCCCCACATCCGAAGGTTTTGATTCCTCTATAAGTTATAACTCTGAAGGCCTAATACTTAATCTTGGAAATGGGTCTACAAAAGGAATAAGAGGAATGTACCTAAGTAATTACGATCAGGGAATTCCAGTAATTGTAAATAATAAATTTATTGAAGAAACAGAAATTGAGATAGGCGAAAAATTTATTTTTAATGCCTCCGGAAGCTATATTCCTATGAAAATAGAAAAAGAAATTAATTATTTTTCAGGAACTTCTGAAAAATACGATAGTTTTTTAATTGCAGATCTTAAATTATTAAAAAACTATATGGAGCTTACTAAACTCCAAAGCTTTAGACCTAATGAACTTGTTGTCTTAATTGATGATGGATTTCAAGAAAATTCCTCAATGTATATTGAAGAAAATTTTCCTTTATCAACTATTAAAGACAAATCTTTAATAGAGCAAAATTCACTAGTAACCGCTAATGCCGTAATTAGCTGGAAAGGAATATCAATTATAAGTTTATGGGCATTTATAATTTTAATCTCAATTGGAGTTATTGGATTTTATATCGCTAATGAAATTCAATCTTCTCAAGATAATGCAATAAATGATGCTATTGGTATTTCTCCAATAAGTAGATTTGTGATGTCATTTTTTGAATATGGTGTTGTTATAATTTCAGCAATTTTAATTGGCCTGACATCTGGGGTTTTTATTTCTAGGATATTAAACCAGCTAGTAATGTCACTGGACATTAGCACTAAGACAAGCTTCCCTGAAACATTAGTAATTTCATGGATTAATGTAATTGGTGCAATAATAGTTTTGTCTATTTTATACTTTACTTGTTCATTAATATTTTCACTTTTATCCACAAGAATGAAAGTTTCAGAATTAATTAAAAAGGCAAATTAATGTTATCAAGACTAATTTTAAAAAGATATTTACATAGATGGAAATTTCTTACCGTTGTGTTTGCTGGGATGTTATTATCAAGCACAACCATGTCGGGATCGATAATGTATTTCGATTCACTAAGAGATATTGCTTTAGATTTTGAATTATCTAAAATTTCTTCGGAAAAATTAAATGTAAATATATCTTCTTCTGAAAAACCATTGATGGGAGAAAAATACTTAATACTTAAGAATGATATAGAAGCTACACTGACAAATCCGCTAAATAAATATGCAAATCAAAATTTTTATGGAACAAAGACTTCTACTTTTCTCCCCCTAGAATGGGGCAAAACAGGCGAAGAAATGGAAAAAGGTGCAACCTCTAGGCAATCTTCATTATGTAATTCTTCTCAACAAATATCAGAAAACACAGCCGTTGATATTTGTAAAAGATACTATTTTTCATTCTTTGAAGATGCTGATGAAAAAGATCTAATAAATTTTGAACAAACCTCATTTAGTTCAGACGAAAATGAGATTGGTATTTATATGGATAAAGATATTGCAAATCTATTTAATATCTCATCTGGCCAAAAAATGGAAATTGAAGCTTATTGGGATGAGCCTGACCCAATAGTCAACGTAATTGTTCTTGGTTTCTTTTCATTATCTAAAAATGAAAGTTTTAATAATTTTTATTCAAATAACTTCATCCAAGAAGATTCTTCATTCATCTTTGCAAATCTAATTATTAAGGACATAAACGAACTTTCAAATTTAGGAAATAAATTTATAAGCATGGACTCAGACCTTTTTTGGATGACTGATATTGAAGAAGAAAAAATAAATTCAACTGAAGTAAGTAAAATTAATTCTATTATCGTAGACAGCCCGCCATTGCTCTCATCAAAATATGACAATTTTTCATTTAATACTGGGATGATTGAATCTTTAGAATTGTTTGATAGCAATCTTTCAACTGCTGCTATACCAATGAAAACAATATTAATTCTTATTTCTGTAGTAATTATTTTCTTTGTATTTTCTCTTGTCAGCTTAATAGTTGAAGACCAAAAAGAAGAGATAACTTTTTTAAGTTCAAGAGGAGCTAGCTTAAGGCAAATTTATTTAATTTTTAATTTGGAATTTTTGATAATGGCCATAATAGTAGCTATTCTTGGGCCTTACGTAGCTTTTTTAACTATAAAAATTTCATCATTTCTTCCATGGCTTTCTGAAATGCTAAACGACAGTAATGTTTATGTTGGAATAACATCTACATCATTCTTGTTTTCAGGCCTTGGTGGTTTAGTGTCACTTTCTGCAGTTGTGATTCCAACATTTTTCTTTTTAAGAAGCAAATTAAAAATCTCCTCTGTTGATGAAAGAGAAGAGCCAAACTTTATCCAAAAGTATTATCTAGATATGTGGTTTCTTTTGTTGGCGCTTTTATTAATGTGGCAAATTTCTCAATCACAATCAGTCTTTGTTCAAAATCTAATTGGTGAGAGCATTATTGCAAATATCATTTTATTAATGCCGTCATTTATTTTGCTTGGTGCAGGTATAGTGTTATTGAGAATTTTTCCTTTACTCATTCGTGGATTATCAATGTTGCTTTCTTTAAGATACATATCAAATTTTATTCCTTCCTGGGTAGTATTAAGTCTTTGGCATATTGGAAGAAGCTCTAATACATATTCTAGGATGTCGCTATTGATAATTCTTGCAGCTGCTTTAGGTATGTTTACATCAAGCTTTAAAGCAACTTTAGATAGAAGCATTGAAGATACAGTTTCTTATCGGGTTGGTTCAGAATTCAGGATAGATGGACTAAATATTCCATGGAATGGTGACAGCAAGAACATAAATAGTTTGTCATTTAATGAAAATGTAATTGAGGCGCATAGGTCATCAGAAAGAGTAAAGGCATCAGTGCTAGGACCTTCATTTACTTTACTATCTATTGACTCAAAAAAGCTCTCAAATGATAATATTTTTTGGAGAGATGACTTTACAGAAAGCCTTAATTCAGTTTCATCTAAAATTAATTCAATAGATTACGAACCAATAGAATTGCATGAAGATGCTGATTTGCTTGGAATTCAATTGAGGTTAATCCTTGAGCCATCAAGGGTATCAAATTATCATGGAGCCGGTGGGTCTCCCCACTTAATTATTGCAGCTAAATTATCTGACGCTAATTCCAGGTTCTACACAGCTTATTTTAATGCAACAGATTGTGCTTTAGAAATGATGGCAAATATAGAATTTTTTAGATCAAATGATGATTATTGGTGTGACGTAATAACCCCAATTAAACCTGAACTGCTTGACCCTTACATAAGAACCGGAAGATGGTTTGGGATAACAAAGAAAGACGACCCAAGAAACGCACCATTTATTCCAGAGTACCCTGTTTCAGTGCACTCAATCTTTGTAACCTCCCCATCAAAAGCATTAGAGCCCGGAGCAATAGATTTCCATAAAATTTTATCAATTGATGGTTCTGTTGAAATGGGGATACCAAAACCTGAAAAAACATTGAGCGAATACTTTTTTAATGATGAATGGAATATTTTGAATACTTCATCTCAGTCATTATCAGACAACTTGATACTAACAAAAGACACCAAAGAATTTTTAAGGTTCCAATGGACTGATGGAGATACAAGACAGATAAGGGGCTTTTCAAAATATGATTCCGACAAACCAATCGAAGTCATTGTTAGTGATACCTTTTTAGATAATATTGATGCGAAAATTGGTGATGTTATTACCGTTACAATAATGGCAAGTGAGTTTTCTATAAAAATTATTGATTCAGTTAATTACTTTCCTACTTTATACCCAGACACGGAACCTTTTGTAATTGCAGAACTAACTGATGTAATTAACGGCGCAAATATTAGGAAGAAACAAGGAGATGAACAGGCAAATGAAATCTGGATCATGAACCAAAAAAATATTAATAACAAAGATTTAATTTTAAATAATGTAGTAAATGAACTTAGGGGTAATGAAATATCCTATGGTTCAATATTCAGCAATGAGAAATCTCTTGAAGGTCAAAAAATAGATCCGTTAGTTTTTGCTGGTTGGCAAACTTTACTTCTAATTTCATTTGGTGCTGTAACATTAGTAAGTGTTGTAGGGTTCTTAATTCATTCAAGGGTTTCATTCAAAAAAAGAAACTTGGAATTTGCTACTTTAAAAAGTATCGGAATTTCAAGAATGCAGATAATAGTTTTGATAGCAATTGAACAATTTCTTGTAATTGGCTTGGCTTTAGCACTAGGCATAATATTGGGGTCAAGGCTATCTTCAACTGTTATGCCATATTTGATAAGCCCTGAATCTTCAAATTCTCTTGTGCCTCCGATGATAAACTCTGTTGAGTGGTTTGATTTTGGGATTGTTTTTGGATCTGTTGGACTGTTATTCTTGGTGATAATAATCTACACGATTTTATCTGTATTCAAAATTTCAATAAACGATACAATGAGGATTAATTTAAAGTAAGGATGAATGTTGGAAGATAAATACCATATTAGCTGCACAGGTTTATATAAGATATTTAAAGTTTCTGACCTTGAAGTAGTTGCATTGAGAGGTGTAGATTTAGCTATTGAGTACGGAGAATTATTATCAATAGTTGGCGCTTCAGGTAGTGGAAAATCGACACTCTTAAATATTTTAGCAGGCTATGAATCTCCATCTGCAGGAGATGTTAATGTAGGTGAATTTGATCTCTTGGGCATAAACCAGAAAGAAGCCGTTGAATACAGAAAAAAAGAAGTAGGGTTTGTTTGGCAGCAAACAGGAAAAAATCTTGTTCCTTATTTAGACGTATTTAGTAATATTGAACTTCCTATGATGGCATCGGAATTAAGTGGCAAAGAAAGAAAGTTGAAAGTAAAAGAACTAATAGAGTTTTTGAATCTTGATTCTATTTCGACAAGATTGCCGGAAAATATCTCTGGTGGAGAACAACAAATAGCTGCAATTGCTGTAGCACTCGCTAACCAACCTCCTTTACTTTTAGCTGATGAACCTACTGGCGAACTAGATGACGAAACTAGTGACATGGTTTTAGAAAAAATGAGATATGTAAATAAAAACTTTGGCACCACGGTAGTAATTGTTACTCATGATCCTAAAATTGAAGACCATGTAAATAGGTCTATTGGGATGAGAGATGGAAAAGTTGTTAAGGAAGTTTTAAAAAGCAGAAGGTCAAAAAATGAATATGTAGTAATTGATTCTTTTGGAGGAGTTCAGATCCCTCAAGAAATTTTATCTAAATCAAGAATAGATTCTAAAGCAAGCCTAACTTCTGATAAATCAAAAATAAGTCTTAATAAGATTTTAAAAAGGAAGAAATAAATGATTAATCTTAAAAAAGTTTCTAGAACCTTTAGTCTGCCAAGTGGAGATATTGATGCAGTAAAAAATGTAAGTTTAAAGATTAAAAATGGTGAATTTATAATTATTTCTGGGCCTTCTGGTGCTGGTAAAACCACACTTTTGAATATGGTTTCAGGAATTGACCTTCCTTCTTCTGGAGAAGTTTTGATTAGTGGAAATTCAATAAAAAGCTTTTCAAAAAATCAACTTAATGAGCTTAGGAGAAAGACAATAGGTATGGTTTTTCAAGCTCATGCTTTGATGCCATTGTTGTCAGCGTATGAAAATGTTGAATTGCCTTTAAGAATTTTGGGAATTGGTGGTAAGGAGAGAAAAAATAAAACTGAAGAAATATTAGAAATTTTAGGTTTAAAATATAGAATGAGCCATAGGCCTTATGAATTATCTGGAGGAGAAAGACAACGAGTTTCTGTTGCTAGAGCACTTGTAAGAAAGCCAAAAATTTTAGTGGCAGATGAGCCTACCTCTCAGCTTGATTCAGTTAATACAGAAATTGTTTTTGAGCAAATAAAGGATATTTGCAAAAAATTTAATACAACTGTTGTTCTTGCTACTCATGATCAAAGAATGAAAAAATTTGGAGACAAATTATTTAATATGAGATCAGGTGAACTTTATGATAATTAAATATTTTTTTAAATGACTATTTTTAATTTTGAAGACAATGAGTTCTACTATGAGATTGAAGGACAAGGTCCACCCCTTGTTTTAGCCCACCCCTATATGAGTAGCACAACTCATTGGCATAAATCAGGCTGGGTAGACATTTTGAATAAAAACAATACTTTAATTATGTTTGATTATACTGGGCACGGAAAAACTTCTTGCCCAAATAAAATTGAAAATTATTATATTTCATATGTATCAGAAGTAATTATAAAAATTTTAAATGAAAATAATATTGATAATTTTTCAATATTTGGTTTTTCAATGGGCGGTAGAATTTGTTATGAATTAATAAGGAAATATAATGAAAGAATAAATTCAATGATCATTGGTGGTATGCACTCTAAGCCTCCCTCTTCTCATAAAAAAATTATTAGTTATAAAGAAGAAAACCTTTCTCCAATTGTTAAAGAAAAATTTGATTTGAATGGATTAAAATTATCTAACGAAGCTCAAGATGAATGGGAAGGAGCAGAAGATATAATTTCAAATTATTTAAACCCGTGTTTGTTATTCGCTGGCTCGGAAGATCCGTACTATAATTGGATTGAATCTTCCGCAGATAAGTTTAAAGATAGTGAATTATTGAAATTAGACGGCTTGGGCCATATCGGAGCTTTTTGGAGAATAAATAGAATTAAAGAAAAAATAGAAAATTTTTTAAAAATAAAGAAAAATTAGTAAGGTTAAGAAATGCCAATAGATAGCAATCCCAATCCAGAATATAAAAAAGCAATGGTAGTCGTTGCTCATCCTGATGATGCAGAATATGGGTGTTCAGGAACAGTAGCTAAATGGTGCAGAAAAGGTTGGGAAGTAGTTTATGTTCTCTGCACTGATGGCAGCAAAGGAAGTGATGATCCAAATATGACTCCCGAAAGGCTAACTGAAATTAGGTATGAGGAGCAAGAGGATGCTGCTAAAATACTAGGCCTAAAAGCTGTTGAGTATTTGGGGTATCCTGATGCATATTTAACACCAAGCCTTGAACTGAGAAAAGATATAACCCGAGAAATAAGAAGGCATAAGCCTGATGTATTAATAACTACTGCACCATTTAGAACTTTAGGTCAAAATTATGGGTCTTCGCATCCAGACCATATTGCTGCTGGTGAGGCAGCATTGTCTTCTGTTTATCCAACTGCAAGAGATAGACTCACTTTTCCAGAATTACTAGAAGAAGGATTTGAACCTCATAAAGTTAGAGAAGTATGGGTCATGTCAAGAGAGGATGCGGATCATTTTAATGATATTCCTGAAGAAGATATGGAAACAGCATTAAAAGCTTTGGCTGCCCACACTAGCCAAGTGCCACCAGAAGCGATTGAAAGAGTAAGAGCGTGGAAAAGTGAAAACGGAAAAAAGCATAACATGAAGTATGCTGAATCATTTAGAACTTTTACTTTGAGATGAAAATTTCTGGAATAATTTATGATCTTGATGACACCCTTATTAGCAGAGACGAAGCTTTTTATTCAGGATTTACAAGAAAGTTTTACGAAAAATTTATAGATAAAGCTCAATTTGATTTCGATATTTTTTTTAAAATTATGAAAAGTGCTGACAAGAAAACAAAATGGTCTCCAGAAAAAGAAAACCTTTTTAATGAGCTAAGAAAAAATTTTAATCTTAAGGAAGATAATAAATTTTATGTAGATTTTTTTTGGGATTCCATTGTTAATTCTGTAAAACCTGATATTGAAGCAAATAATCATTTGGAGCAATTAAATGAGATAAATTTTCCTTGGGGGGTGCTGACAAACGGATATAAGTATCAGCACGAAAAAATGATCCGGTCAGGTGTTGGAAAATTGGCTCCTTTTTATATTGTTTCAGGTGATTTTGGTTGTCATAAACCTTGTAAAGAAGTTTTTATTGAAGCTTCAAAAAAAATTGAATTAGCATGCGAAGAAATTTTATTTGTTGGAGATACTGCAGAAACAGATATTATAGGCGCAAAGTCGGTTGGAATGAAAACAGCTTGGGTTAAAATGGGAAGAGACTACCCTTTAAAAGATAAGCCAGATTATGAAATTAACCACGTAAAAGAATTAGGCTCAATTTTAAATTTATTCTGACCCGCTAGCTCCTTTTCTATTTTCCCATCCAGGTTTAAACATTCTTAAAAAATTGCTTTTATTGTAAGGGTGATCTTTTGCTACCGACTCATTAATTGATATCCCTAATCCTGGCCTATCTGGAATAGTTAAATGCCCCTCTTTAACTTTTTCATAATTAGGAAATAATTCTTCAATCCATTCCTCGTTAAATTCATCAAAGCATTCCTGTATATAAATATTTTTTATTGCTCCGCAAAGCTGTAAGTTTGTCATAGTTTTTAAAGGGCTTTCTGCATTATGAAACGCTAAATCTACATCAAAGGAAGAACAAATATTTGCTACTTTAATTGCTCCACCAATTCCACCAATTTTTATAACTTCAGGGTTGACTATATCTGTAGCATTGGATGATGCAAATCTCGTGAAGTCTTTGTATTTATCAAACCCTTCTCCCGCTATAATCCTTACAGGTGAGTTTTGAGAAACGTAAATTAGTGAATCAATGTCATTATTATCAATAGGGTCTTCAAACCAAGTAACATCAAAATCATCCAACCATTTTGAAATTTTAATCGCTTCAAAAACATTAAATCTTTTATGCCCTTCAATCATCAGTTCAACATCAGGGCCAACAGCATCTCTTACTGATCTGATAATTTTTTTTATAAATGTTTCTGATTCTTTGTTTAGCCTTAGATGCTCAGATCCAAAAGGGTCAAATTTTAGTGCTTGATAGCCCTTGCTTGAAAGAAATTTAGCCTTTTTAGCAAAATTTTCTGGAGATCTTTCTCCTGAATACCAGCCATTTGCATAGACTTTTATCTTATCTCTTACTTTTCCTCCCAATAATTGATAAATTGGTACTTTTAAATACTGACCTAATATGTCCCAACATGCGATCTCAATTGCTGAAATAGCCGGAGTAATTTTTAACATAACAGCTTTATACATTTCGTCCACAATATTCGATATCTCCAAAGGATTTCTTCCAATGGCCAAGTGTTTTATTTCTTCCACCGCTTCTTTATTAGGCATTGTCTGTAAACCTCCAGTAGCCTCACCTAAACCAGCAATTCCTTCTGAAGTTTCAACAACAACAAATACCCAATTTTTCCATGGGTTCCCAACGACAATTGTTCGTATATCTGTAATTTTCATTTTATCTCCTTGTTGCTATCATTAAGCCATCTCTTATTGGAACGATAGTGTTCCAAAATTCCTTATCTTTATGTACAAATTTATTAAAATTGTCTATTGAGATACTTTGTTTATCCTCAGGTTTTAGAACTCTGCCAGACCATAAAACATTATCGATAATAATAATGCCATCTTCATTAAGCAGCTCTTTAGATTTTTTATAGTAATTTAAATAATTATTCTTATCAGCATCAATAAAAATTAAATCAAACTTCCCTGTAAGCATTTCCATTGTTTCAATCGCAGGGCCTAGCTTTAGTTTAATTTTTTCACCATGAGAACTCTTTGCCCAATATTTTTTTGCTATATTTGATGTTTCTGAATTTATATCGCAAGTAATTAGTTCCCCTTCTTCTGGTAATTCTGATGCAAGCATCAAGGCGCTGTATCCTGTGAAGGTCCCAATTTCTAAAACTCTTTTGCACTTATTTGTTTTGACAATAAATTTTAAAAAATTTCCAACAGAGTCACCAGACATCATGCCTGATGAAGGTCCAAGATCAAGGGTCTCTTTTCTAAGTGCTTTCTCTACATCACCTCCTGATTCAGAATGCGCAGAAATATAATTTTCTAAATCATCTGGTAAAAATCCCGCCATAAAATCTCCAAAATTTAATTAATTAAACATCAATCTTAACAAAATAAATTTATATCGCATCAATTAGTAATGAAGTAAGGATACTAAATGTGAAAAAATATAATTCATATGGATTACACAGATTTAAAAATTAAACAGAGTGATAATGAAGCAGAAACTTCTAACTCTGAAAATATTTCATTCCAACTAAGTCTTGATGATACTCCAGAATTTGTTTCAAAAAATACAAATTCTGAAACTAATAAAGCCCTCTCAGAGGAAATGATAGATGAGCTTTCAAAAGAAGAATTAAAAATATTAATTGATAATTTAAATATTAAAAACCAAAGAGAAAAAGGATTAATAAACGTAAATCAATTGGCAAGTGTTTTAAATGAAGCCCCTCCTGAACTAGCAGCAGAAATTCTTAGAGGAATTGATTGGTATCATGCGAGTCAAATAATAACAAAGATCAGGGATATGGATGCGGTCGGTAAACTTTATAGATATCAAAACAAAGAATCTGACAATGACAGAGATTATGTTGCTATCAGAAGCGAATGGACTGTATCTCATACTGTCTCAGTTTTAAGGAAAGCAAATACAAGTACCAATAAATTGCAAAATTTATTTGTTGTTGATTCAAAAGGAAAATTGATGGGCACAGTTGATATTCCTGAGTTAATATTCGCAGACCTCTCTGAAAAAATATCATCAGTAATGAATACAAATGTTATTTCAGTAAGTGAAAAAGTAGAAAAACAGGAATGCGCAAACATAATGAATAAAAATGGTTTAAGAGCATTGGCAGTTATTAATGATGAAGGCATTTTAGATGATGTAATTTCAATTGAAGAAGTAATCCATCTTGTTGAACAAGAAGCTACAAAGGAAATGTTTAAAATGGTTGGGATGAGTGTGGAAGATAAAGTATTAGGCCCAATAAAGTCTTCTTTTAAGCGAAGGTTGCCTTGGTTAATAATAAATCTTGGGACTGTTTTATTTGCTGGGTTTATACTGAGTTTATTTACAGATCATGTTAAAACTATGCCAGTTCTTGCTGTTTTTTTGCCAGTTATTATTGGTCAGGCAGGTATTGCGGGAACACAAACTTTAACCCTTGTTGTAAGAGCCTTGGCTCTCGGAGAGGTTACAACAAAAGACACCAAAATAATTTTATTGAGAGAATTGTTACTTTCTTTGATTCAAGGGTTGTCAGTGACAGCCTTATTATTTGTACTTACATACTTATGGAAATCAGACATTTACCTATCGATACTTGTCGCGGGAGCAATGATACTTAATTTATTTGTTGCAGGTTTTTCAGGAGTTATAGTTCCTATTTTGATGAAAAAAATGAATTTAGATCCTGCCGCATCATCTGCAGTAGTGGTTACTACTTTTACAGATATTGCAGGCGTTCTTCTTTATATGGGTCTTGCAACTTTTATAATTTTAGGACTTTGACTATTTATCAGCATCTCTAACTTCTCTTTCTTTAAATTCAGAACCTGCACCGTCAAAAGGTTTATATCCAAGTATTTTTTTTGCTTTGTCTATAGACCAAATTTTCCAATGATTATCAGAAGTCGCATAAAAAGTATCATATTTAATTTCTTCAGGAGCATTAATACTTAAATCAATAATTTGAACAATATCTTTATGGCTAAGCCACAAGGTAAGAGAAAATGCAGAAAAAGTAGGGTCGTCATCTGAGATGACCCAACCTATTCTAATATTAATTGTAGAAATATCGTAAAAATCAGAATAATAACTAGACATAGATTCACCAAAAGATTTTGAGGCACCATAAAAACTGTCAGGTCTAATACGACAGGTTTCATCAAGTGGTTTGTAGTCATTAGGAAGTTTTTCAAACTCTCCTTTACTAATAAATGAATAAGGTTCAACATCGTAAAACCCACCAGTTGCATGTTGAGAACTTGCGAAAATTACTCTCTTTACGCCTGACAAACGCGCCGCCTCATAAATATTGTACAAACCAATAATATTATTATCTAAAATTGATTCCCATTCTCCATGAACTCTTCTGTCTCCAGCTAAATGAACGACTGTATCTATATTTTTAAATGCAGGCATAATTGAATCTAAATTACTTATATCTCCGGTGTGACTTTCTACCCCTTCGGCCTTCTTTATATCAAGTATTTTTACGTTGTACTTATCTTTCAACCCTTGGGTTAGAACTGTGCCAACAAGACCCGCACCACCAGTAATTAATATATTTTTCATTGAAATTCCTTTTAAATTCATTTACTTTTTAACTATTGTATATAAAAAGAGGTTAGTTTATGAAAATATCAAAAGTCGAAACAAAATTATTTCAGTACACATCATATGTTGAAAGTGATGATGAAGGTCACGGCCATCCAGCAAAAAGCCCTAGGAAGGTTTCACAATGCATGGTAATCATTGAAACTGATGAAGGACATAAAGGGCATGCATTTGGAGCCAATCCGGAAATTGTTGAAAAAGTGATTGCACCAATTCTTTTAGGAGAGAATCCTTTCTACCGTGAAAAGATATGGGAAAAGATGATGCACATGCAAAGAATAGTTACACAAATTGATGAAAGGATATTGGCTGTAATTGATTTAGCACTTTGGGATTTGATTGGAATAATAATGAAACAGCCTGTAAATAATATATTAGGATTGTACAGGGAAAAAGTTCCAGCATATGCTAGCACAATGTGTGGAGACACAATCAAAGGAGGGCTTTCAACGCCCGAAGATTACGGAAATTTTGCAGAATGGTGCGTTAAAGAAAGGGGCTATAAGGCTGTTAAGCTACACGGATGGATGCCTCCAATAGAAGGTGCGCCTGACCCAAAAAAAGACATCATGGCTTGCGCAGCTGTCAGAGAAGCTGTAGGAGATGATATACCATTGATGCTTGATTCATATCATTTTTATTCAAGGCTTGAAGCATTATGGATAGGAAAGGAATTGGAAAAATTGAATTTCTATTGGTTTGAAGAGCCTATGGATGAGTCAAGTATGTCCTCTTATAAATGGCTATCAGATCAACTGGACATTCCAGTTATAGGACCAGAGACTATGACAGGAAAAATTTCAACAAGAGCTGAATGGATTAAAAATGATGTAGTAGATATTTTAAGAGGAGGAGTTGGTGATTTAGGTGGTTTAACACCATTAATGAAAGTAGCGCATCTTGCAGAATCATTTAATATGGCTATGGAGGTTCATGGAGGAAAAGAAGGGAACCTGCATGCATTAGGCTCAATGAGGTTGCCTGGTGAGTTTTATGAAAGAGGATTACTGCATCCTCACGTAGATTATGAAAAGCCACCTGATTACTTATATGAAATAATGGACCCTATGGATGAAGAAGGTTTTATACATATGCCTAAAGGGGATGGGCTTGGCTGGAAAATAAACCACGATTACATTAATGATAATTTAGTTTCAGGTGATGATAATAAAGAAAAAGCAAGAAGAAGTTATTAAAAAAGAGCTCCAAAATTGGAGCTCTTTTAATATAAACCACTAGAGGCTTATGAAATAATCAAACTTAGAGAAGAATTAGTGTTCGCCTCCAGCGGTTGTTTTTTGTATATACAATTGCACCTCCTTTATAATGATTAATAATTAATATTTATTTTACACACGCTTTGCGCAAATATCCACACTATTTAGGAGAAAAAATGAAAGTAAAAATTTCAAAATATATGAGCTACATCAATTTGTTTGTTGGATCTTTACTTGTGGTCTTTTATTTTATTAATGAATTAAGTCCGCTTTACCTTATTATTGGTATATTTGCAGTATTAACTTCATCAGCAAGTATTTATCTAAAAAGAAAAATTGCGCTTCAAGAAAAAAGGGAAGACAAAAAATAACAAGCCCAGAAATTAAACTGAGCTTGTTATAAATTTAGACTTAAAATTAACTGTCCGACTTAGCAGCTGCCCAAATAACAAGACCGAAAGCGGCTTTGTTGATTAGGTCTGCAAAGTTGTAAACAATATTCATAATCTGAATACCATCAGTAACTGTCGCTAAATTACCAATTATGTAACCAATTGGGTAAATTGCCCAACCTACTAACACAATTAGCTTCATTGAATTGAAAGCCGATGCTACAGCTGCATTCTTACTTTCAGCGTTTGCTTTAGCAGCGCCTCCAGCAAATATTAAGAATACTACGTAAGCCCAACCTAACATTCCAATAATGAAACCTATTAGTTCAAAGTCTGTAACTGTTTCTCCAAGTAATCCACCAACTAACATAACAACTGATGCTGCTAATAATTGCCAGAACACAGAAGAAGTAACTTTACCAACAACTTTCAAGATGAGGTAAAACTCAACTATCTGTAGTGGAACAGTTACTAACCAGTCAACATACCTCAAAGAAGTAAGTTCACCATAGTTAGGGGCAGATGCTGCCCAAACTGAACTATCTCTCATTGTCAAATAGTGGAAGAAAGCTATAAAAGTTACTAATCCAGCTACTGTGACAGAAGTCCTCCATTTAGCAGCTACCTCTCCTCTTTCAAAGAAAAAGAATACTGAAGCACATAACATAGATGCAGCTCCAAAGTAGAAACTAAACTGGGTAAGCATATTCATGTCCATAAAAAAACCTCCTTATCGACATATCGTTATAACGAATTTTCCTTACTAATGCCATATATTAAACAAAAATATATTATTTGTTAAATAATTTTAAATTACGTTTTTCGTATTTTTTTATTTTATTCCTTAAAAAGCTCATTATATAGCTTTTTAATCAGACCCTGTCCTTAATAGCTCAATACCAATTGCAACTGTAGTAATCACAAGTGATATATAGTAAAGACCAATGAGACCTTGGTCATAGAACAAGATTGAACCAATTACTCCATATACCCCAACTAGTATATAAAATGATGAGCTTATCTTATGTACAGTTTCATTTTGAAACATACTAAAACCTAGTAATCCTACTCCAAGTGCAAATATTGCTGTGCCAATTCCCCCTGCAGTTGTAGCTATAGTAAACATGCTTACAGCTTCAGACATAAGTTCCTTGTTAGCAAGTTGTGCTCCTGCAGAATATGCTCCATTTTCAACAACTGTTGATGCAAAACCTATTATCACAAGAATCCCTGCTAAGAATGCAGATTGTGAAGCCCCTTTTTCAAGAATTTTTGCTCTTAAAGCAAAAAGGCAAGCACTAAATAACCCAAATCCAATTGCCGCAACTGCCATTGCAATATGAAGTTGATCAGTATTTTTACCTACAAATTCCATAGCAAAAGCCCCGTATCCACCTTCCATATCACCTGCTGGAGTTGTCGGCCCTCCCGATAAAGCCCAACCTAGAAAACCTAGTATTGGAGTAATTATTAATAATAAGCCTAATGTTTTAGTACTCATAATTTACCTCCTTTATTAAATAAATTAATATAAGCTTAATTTAATAATATAGATTTCCAGAAAAATTATATAATTTATTAAAAGCATTTAAGTATTTTTATGAAAATTAAATTAAGGAGTTAATATGTTTAAAAATCTATTAGGAACCGAATTATCCGAACTTAGGATAGCTCTAATATTTTCATACATAGGCAGTTTTCTTTTAATGGCAATAGGTCTCATTTTTGCTTTACCTTCTGTTTTTATTGAATTTACCAGTGATGCTCCTGACTTTGGAACATTTGCATGGATACTTTTTGCTGTTGGATTTTTGAGGTTAGTTTTTACATACTTATATGCAAATGGAACAAAGGTCTTATTTTATGTGCTGATAGCACTAAGCATATTAAAATTTATTGAAATTCTCGCTGCTATTGTAGGTGAAAATGTTGGATTTATGGTTTGGTACCCTATATTGACCGGGTTAGTGGAAGTTATTTTCCTTATAAACATATTTAGCAAAAGCGCTAGAGAAGAAAATAAATCACTATAAATAAGTTTAAAAACTTCTATTAACTATTAGGGCTACAACATTTACTAATATAAATGCGTAAATTATATATCTAAAGTTTTTCATTATGCTTAGAAATTAATTTATTTAATATCAAATCTATCTGCATTCATAACTTTGTTCCAAGCATCTATAAAGTCACATTTGAACTTGTCTTCTGCATCATTGCTCGCATATACTTCAACAATTGCTCTCAATTGAGAATTAGATCCTAACACAAGGTCTATTTTTGAGGCATTTCTTAACTTTTTACCAGAAACTCTTTCAGTTGCAATAAATGAATTTCCCGTACCGTTTGGAGACCATTTTACAGACATATCTAATAGAGTTTTAAAGTAATCATTTGATAATGTATTTATGTCTTCAGTAAAAAGCCCGTATCCATTATTGCTTATCCCAAGAGATCTTAATCCGCCAATTAAAACAACCATTTCTGTTGCTGTTAATCCAAGCATGTGAGCTTTATCTAGTAACATTTCTTCTGGATCACTTTGTAAATTATTTTTATGAAAATTTCTAAATCCATCTGAATAAGGTTCTAATACATCAAAAGAATCAATGTCTGTGTTCTCTTGAGTTGCGTCACCTCTTCCTTTTGAAAAAGGTACTTCAGCTCCAGATGATTTTTCGATAGCTAAATTTCCAGCATAAATAATTATATCTGCTATTGAAGCTTCAGTTTCTAGTGAAATTTTTTCATAAACATTTAAAATCTTTGATAAATCATTTTGTTGATTTATCTCCCAATTTTTTTGAGGCTCTAATCTTATTCTTGCGCCGTTTCCACCACCTCTCATGTCAGTGCCCCTAAATGTTGATGCACTAGCCCAGGCAGTCTCAATCATTTCTTGAAGAGATAATCCGCAACTTAAAATTTTTTCTTTAACTGTATTTAAATCATAATTGGAATTTCCTAATGGAACTGGGTCTTGCCATATGAGTTCTTCATCAGGAACTTCTGGTCCCATGTACCTAGATTTTGGCCCCATGTCTCTATGCAATAATTTGAACCATGCTCTTGCAAAAGCATCAGCAAATTCAGATGGATTTTCATGAAAACGCACAGATATCTTTTTGTATTCTGGGTCTTCAATCATAGCAATATCTGCCGTAGTCATCATCGTTGGGACTTTTATTGATGAGTCTTCAACATCAGGAGCCAAATGTTCGTCTTTTTGATTTACTGCATTCCAAATATGAGCACCGGCTGGGCTCTTTGTAAGCTCCCAATCATAACCGAGTAATAGATCGAAATAACCGTTGTCCCATTTGGTTGGATTTGTTGTCCATGCTCCCTCTATTCCACTTGTAATAGTATCTCTGCCTTTACCTGATCCGTAACTATTATTCCAGCCAAATCCCATATCTTCAATTTCGGCTCCTTCTGGCTCAGAACCGACATTGCTATCTGGCGCTGCACCGTGCGCTTTACCGAAAGTATGACCACCTGCAACCAGAGCTACAGTCTCTTCATCGTTCATTGCCATTCTTCCAAAAGTTTCTCTTATATCTTTAGCACTTGCTTTTGGGTCAGGGTTGCCGTCAGGGCCTTCTGGATTAACATAAATTAACCCCATTTGAACAGCAGCGAGAGGATTATCAAGCTCTCTGTCACCTTTATACCTTCTATTCTCCAACCATTCTTTTTCTACTCCCCAGCTTATATCTTCCTCTGGTCCCCAAATATCTGGTCTCCCCCCACTAAAACCGAAAGTTTTTCCACCCATCGATTCTATTGCAACATTTCCAGCAAGAATTAATAAATCAGCCCAGCTAATTTTCTTTCCGTATTTTTGCTTTATAGGCCATAGTAATCTTCTAGCTTTATCTAAGTTTCCGTTATCTGGCCAACTATTTAATGGTGCAAAACGTTGTGCGCCTGTCCCTCCTCCACCTCTTCCATCAGTGCTTCTGTAAGTTCCAGCCGCATGCCATGTCATTCTTATAAAAAATGGTCCATAATGACCATAATCTGCTGGCCACCATTCTTGTGAATCTGTCATTAAATCATTTAAATCTTTTTTGAGGGAACCATAATCAAGTTTTTCAAATTCAGATCGATAATCGAAGTTAACTCCCATTGGGTTAGTTTTTGTATCATGCTGATGAAGAATACTTAGATTTAGTTGCTTAGGCCACCAGTCTTTATTTGATGTTCCAGATGAACTGTAATTCGTCATAGCCCCATGCATAACTGGGCATTTTTTCTGATTCTCCAATTTAAACTCCTTGTAAAAAAATTTATAAAATTATTTTATCATTTTAATTTTTTTAGTGTAGGAATTGATAATATAAAAATTACATTTTATGCAGCCTTAATTAGGTTTCTTGCATATAATTTAAACTTAAAGTCTATAATTCTTTGAGAGCAAGTACTAATTCAGTGCAATTCTGAATAGCATATGAAAGATCTAGACCTGAGCAAAGTATTATAGCGTTATCATATACGAGGTAGTGCAAGTATTTTGCCCTAACACTATTGGCACTGCTTCCACCATAACCTTTGTCACTTCTTGTCCTTCTGTCTTGAATGCCCTCAGTCCATGATGAAGCAGATTTTTTTAATATTGCATCATCGCCAATAACTTCATCAACATACTTCAATCCGTAGTCTAAAGCAGATTGATGATCAGGGTAGAATCTTACTTCATAATCAATTGATTTGCCTGTACTATTTTTCCAAAAACCAAACCAAGCTCCATTGGCATTTTCAAGTTCTGAAACATCATATTCTTTATTTACCTTGAAACCAATCTTATAAAAATAATCTATAGTGTATGTTCCTTGATTGTCTGTAAATTTATCAATTATTACTTCGTTTTCAACATCACTTTCTCCGCAACTAATAACAAATAGTATAAGTAAAATTGTGAGTAATATTATTTTTTTCATAATTCCAAATTAAAACTATATTACCACTTTATGATTTTTGGTGGAGCTGAGGAGAATCGAACTCCTAACCTTTTCGCTGCCAGCGAAACGCTCTACCAATTGAGCTACAGCCCCATGCTAAGTATCACCAATATAAATTTTGAATTTAATATACTATAATTTTTTAAAAAGGAGTTCATATGGAATTTATACCATCAATTAAAGATGCTTTTAATAAATACGGGACTTTTAGCGGAAGATCCTCCAGATCACAATACTGGTGGTGGTTTTTATTTACTATACTGTCTGGGATTTTTTTTAGCATAATCGATTTTGCTATTTTAGACGTTAATGCATTTAGCACTGATCCAAACGAACCTATTGGATGGTTTGGTACATTATGGTCATTATTTTTATTTATCCCAGGTCTAGCAGTTGGGGCAAGAAGACTTCATGATGTTAATAGATCTGGCTGGTGGCAATTATTAATTTTAACAGTAATTGGAATATTTCTTTTATTGTTTTGGTATTGTACAAAGAGTGACCAAGGTGAAAATAATTACGGAAATTTATCAAATTAAAGTACGACTATTTTCAGGTCTCTCAACTAAAAAAAGAAAATATTAAATATGCAATTGACTGTAACTTTCTTTAACTACAACCCAGCTAAAAACATGAGAGGAATAACTATTTTAGTGGGGAGTTATCCAAGATATCCAAAAATAGCTATATAAATTGAATTGCCAACCCAAAAAATACTAGCCACAATAGTCCATAATCGAAATGTACTCATATATGACTCAGACTTAGTGTAGGGCTTAGGCTTTCCAAATAAAATAAAGTCTTTTATTTCTTCTTTATTTTCTTTTGTCCACAACCACATAAGCAAATATGAGATAGCAATACAAACTGGAAAAATTATTATAAAAAATTCTAAGCCATACTTCATATATTCATTATACATAAGCATTGTGCTTTTTTATTTTCTAAGTGCAAACCATCTCGTTAATCTCGGCAATTGACCCAAATATTGACCCAAACCGATAAAGACATTATCGGACAGTAAAGACTTTGTCTTTAAGAATTTAGGTTTAGTTGTTTACAGTAATGACCAATAAAGACACTCAGTATAATACTGCCAGCGAAATGCTCTACCAATTGAGCTACAGCCCCGTATTTATGAACAAAGTTATGAATTGTAAGGTAAAGATGAGTGATGAAGATCAATTACTAATTCTTCACTTGATAGTTTGTAACCAAAAGTGTACTCAACTTTGAGTCTATTTCCATCTGTGTCTTTAAAAAAATAATTACCCATAGCAAGAGCTCTGTTTTCTTCAAAAATAAAACCAGAATTTTCGAATTCAACTTCAACCCAAGGTTTCATAGCAAAGCCATCATCTTCCTTGCAATAAGAATTTACTCCCCCTATGAAATAAGACAATGCCATTTCAATTTTGGGCCTGAACTGTTCTCTTGAAGCCTTTGTTGGTTTGAACAGAACCTCACTGTTTTTAAAATCATATAGGTTGTTAATAAAGCTGGTAGCAAATTCGGTACAGGCTGATTCATCATTAATCAAAGTCCCAATTTTGACTATTCCGTCGCCCCATTTTTTTTGAGCCTCTATAATTTTATTCTTTGTTATCATGAATTTTCATATTGTATTTATTTGCAATATTATTCTCGTTAATGTTTTTTTGGTAGTCCAACTTTTTCAAAGTGCTGAGCTAAAAAAAGGAAATACTAGATATGCTATTAACCAAAGCCATACAAATAATCTAATTATTGCCTGACTACTAGGTAATACAAGAATCAACGAAACAAGAAAAGTTAATGGTATTGGGTAAACAGTATATATAAATGGCAATTCAGTGAAATTATAAATTATAAGTGCTAATAAAATAGTACCTAAGTTTATTGGTAAGAATATTTTTATAAGCTTATCCATATATTTCAATTGCGTTAGTAATTTTAGCAGGGTTTATCTTTGAATTCATTGAAGCTTTGAAGCTGTCGTTCTAAGAAAACTGATAGTGTCAGACGGTTCTTCTGTTGCAAGAGGCTCTCCCATAATTACCAAATTTCCATGAATAATAAATTGTGTATACATAGGCTCTCTTCTAGAAGCACAATTCCCATGAACACCATAACCAGCATGACCTCTACATTCTATCCTTTCTACCTTAGGACCATGAGCAATATTTCTCTCTTTTACTGCCAAAATTTCTGTTTGCTCTTCACCAGCTAATTGTCCCAGTTCTTTTGCAGCTTCAATAGTTTCATATCTTAAAATTGCAACTTCTCTTCCTTTTAAAAATCCCCATTTTGCATGAGTAGCTTCAGGAAAGCTAGTTTCAAAATCCCCTTTCATTTTAATTCCAA